>CAYVDS010000040.1:0-29737 GCA_964450145.1 uncultured bacterium | reverse complement strand
TCATAAGCGTTGTTGCGGGCAGGGCGGGCTCGCGCGTTTGTGAAACCAGCAGCATCATCAAGCATCTGGAAGATGGGGAATCCATGTCGACGGAAAGCGGACCAAATCAAGGAGGAGAATTATGCCAGGTGTAGACATGACGTACGACGAGTTCAATGAGTTCGTGGCGACTGGCCAATCGCCGGCCACGAAAACACTCAACGTGCTGTTCGCGTCGCCCGCGGCTCTCAAGGAGCACGATGAGTATCCGAATCTCATCAAGCCCGGCGCTCTCAACAATTTTTCGGATGGGCTTAAGGCATTGCTTGGAAACGAGGCCGAAAACATGGCGAAGTGGCCCGGCGACCAGATGGAGAGAATGCGGCAGAAACTGGTCTACGCCATCGACAATAACAAGCCGGTGCACTTCTTCTCGAAATTATACAATGGCGAGGCCGAAGAAATAGAATTTCAAGACCCTGACGCTCAGGGGCACATCACGATTACCTTACGCTCCCCTTGGAAAAACGTTCGCGTATCGGTGATCGTAGGGGCCTGAACGTTGAGAGACGACTAATATGGACGATGGGCGTGCAGGAAGCGTCGCGGTTCTATTTACCGACGTCGAGCGCTCGACCGAGGCGCTTGAGAGACTAGGCGACGACGAAGCCCGCGGCGTGTGGCGCACGCATTTCGACCTTCTCCGCAAAGCCGTCACAGCCCATGGCGGCCATGAGGTGAAGAACCTGGGCGACGGCTTAATGGTGGTTTTCGATAGTGTCCGCGATGCCGTCGCCTGCGCCGTCTCGATGCAGGAGTCCGTGCACCGGCACAATCGCCGCCACAGCGAGGAGCGCAGGCTCAACGTGCGAGTCGGTTTGCACGTCGGCGAGCCGGTCCACGAGGCAGGAGACTATTTCGGGCTGCCGGTTGTCCTCGCGAAGCGGCTATGCGAGTGCGCGCAAGGAGGCCAGATTCTGGTATCGGAAACAGTTCGTGACGCGATAAGCGGGACTCCGGACGTCCGGCTTGCTGACCTTGGCTTCTCCAGAATCGAGGGATTTCGCGAGCAGGGAAAAACCTACGAGGTAGCGTGGCGGCGGGAGGAGACTCCCGCTGCTTTTGCTCTGGCCACACTCGCTGAACAGACTCCCTTTGTGGGCCGTGAGCGCGAGCTTGCCGAGCTTCGGCGTCTGCTCGAACAGGCCGCCCGCGGCAGCGGCGCTCTTGTCTTTCTTGGCGGCGAACCCGGTGTCGGCAAGTCGCGCTTGGCCGAGGAGCTTGAAGGCGAGGCTCGCCAGCATGGTTTTCTTGCCCTTACCGGTCATTGCTACGAAACAGAGCAGACGCCGCCGTATTCGGCCGTTCTTGAAATTCTCGAGAAGGCCATGGCAGAGGTCGAGCCGCAGATTTTGCGCGAGTCTCTCGGCGAAGCGGCCCAGGAAATCGCCGTACTCGTTCCCGAATTGCGCCAGCGCTTTCCCGAAATTCCTGCGGCCGTTGAATTGCCGTCAGAGCAGGAGAGGAAATACCTGTTCAACGCCATCCGCGACTTTCTCACGCGGTCCAGCCGGGTCCGACCGCATTTTCTCGTTGTCGAGGACGTCCAATGGGCGGCCGAGGTCGGGTTGCAGTTGCTTCGCTATCTCGCGCCGTGGCTGCATGAGATGTCCGCCCTCATCGTATGCACGTTTCGTGACGTTGATTTAGACATAACTCATGCGTTGGCTGAGATACTGGAGGACCTGCGCCGGAGGCGTCTCGCGCATTACGTGACCCTGAGACGGCTTCCGGAATCCGGGGTATTGGCAATGCTTCGCGCGCGCAGCGGCAGTGAGCCGCCCGCTGACCTCGTAAAGAACATCTACCACGGGGCCGACGGGAATCCCTTCTTTGTCGAGGAGATATTCAGAAATCTGTGCGAAGAAGGCAAACTGTTCGACGAGAAAGGGCAATGGCGCCAGAGCCTCGGCCTTGATGAACTGAATGTGCCCCGGAGCATACGCTTCCTTATCGGGCGCAGGCTGGGCCGGATCGGCCCCGACTGTCAACAGGCTTTGACCGTTGCGGCCGTCATTGGCCGCAACTTCAGTTTCGACCTGCTGAAAGAACTATCCGACCTCGATGAAGATACTCTTCTCGCAGCCGTCGAATCCGCCGAGCGCGTCCGGTTCATCCTCTCGGCTCAAGAAACTCCGCACGCCCGGTTCACATTCTCTCATGAGTTGTTCCGTCAAACCCTTCTCGGAGCTCTCTCTTTGCCCCGGCGGCAGAGTTTGCACCTGCGCGTAGCCTATGCGATTGAGCGGCTGTACCCTCAGACGTTGAAAGAATATTCGGCGGATTTGGCGCATCATCTCACTCAGGCAGGCGCCGCGGCGAACGTGCAAACTACGACCAAGTACCTTATGCTTGCAGCAGACCATGCGCTCGAAACCGCCGCATTCGAGGATGCCTTGCGCTTCTACGAAACGGCCCTTTCGCTACAGCCGGTCGAGGAAAAACGAATCCGGGCTGAGCTTCTTTTCAAGCGCGGGTTTGGGCTTCGGAGCTTGTCCCGCTTGCAAGATGCTTTGGACGATTGGAACAACGCGTTGGCGCTTTACGAAGAACTGGGCGACGCCGAGGCAATGGGCCGGGTCTGCGCCGAAATGTCGAGCCAGTTGCTGGGCGCCCAAAAATGGGCGGACGCGTATCAGATCGCACAGCGCGGCCTTGATATGCTTGGCGACCGGGTGGTTCCCGCGCGCTGTCTTCTCCTGGCAGCGGCAGGATTTGTGCTCAGCTATCTTCCCAATGTGGGCTACGACGCGGCGCGTGACGTGTTCGAAAAAGCGCTTGAGATTGCCGAGAAACTGAAGGATGAAAAGCTGTTCGGACCCGTTATTGCTCGGAAGGCCGCACTCCATCACGTGTATTGGCAGGGACCGGAAGAAGTGGAGACTGGCCTTCGGGGTGCGGAGTTGATGCGCTCAGCAGGCAACGTGTATGGCGCTGCCCTCGCTCTTTCATATTCACAGGTGGGTTTGCTTCGGACGGGCCGTTTTGGCGAAGCCGCGAGAATATGGCTCGAAACGGAGTCACTCGCCAATAGCGCGGGGAATGACAACGCGCGCTGGCTCGGCACTCTGATGGAATGTCGACGTGAGGCGGCGACAATCGGTCACCTTGAACGGTTTGAAGACCGCTCGAAGAACAATTTAGAGGCGTCCCTTGGCGCCGGCGTTGGCTGGATCGCTTACAATTACACCATTCTCGGCCTTGCCCAATTCTGGCGCGGAAAATGGGACGAGGCGCGAAAGAATTTTCAAAAAGGGGCCGAATCCGAGGTTCCCGGGATGACGGTCGGCCATTGCGTTGGCTCTCTGTTTGTCTTTACCGCATATTCGGGAGGCAAGCCCGCCGCCTTGGCGCTCTTCAATGAAAGGAAAGATATTCTGCCAGTCGCCGGCCGGCCGAACACGCTCGACTCGTGGTCGATGCTCGAAGCGGCAATCGAGGGGTTGGCCGTACTCGAGGAATGGGACGAAGCCGCGAAACTGTATCCCCTGGCATTAGAGGCCGTGGCGACCGGGAACGTGCTGCGGCCTTCCTATAGCGGGCTCATTCAAACCACCGCTGGCATAGCTGCGATGACGGCCCGGCAGTGGGACGATGCGGAAAAACATTTCGAGATCGCCTTGCGCCAGGCGCACGAGCTTCCCTATAAGACCGAGCGGGCAGAAGTCCGCCGGTGGCGCGCGCGCATGCTCATGGCGCGCGGCGGCCGCGGCGATCGAGGAAAAGCGCGGGCGTTGTTGACGGAGGCAGCGACAATGTATCGCGAGCTGGGCATGCCCAAGCACGTGGAAATGGCCGAAGCGCTTAAGGCCCGCAGACCATAATGCAACCAACTACTCAAACAGGTATCGCAACCTTCTTGTTCACCAGCGTCGATCATTCCGCCCTCTCGTTCCAAAGGCTGGACGACGAGGAAGGTCGAGCCCTGTGGCGCGCCCACTCCGAAATTGTCCGCAAGATCGCCCGCAAGGGACAGACCCGCAGTCCGGGTCTGTCCCTTGCGGGAACTGGTCTATCCCCCCTCTCGCGAGACGCAAAGAACCTTGGCGATGGATTTATGTTCGTCTTTTCGAGCGCGCTGGACGCGCTTGCATGCGCGGCGTCGATTCACCAGGAGGCCGCTCGCCACAACCAGCAGCATGGAGAGCATAACTGGCTGCAAGTCCGCGTCGGGCTGCACGCAGGCGAGCCTGCCCGCGAAGAAGATATTTATTTCGGAAAATCAGTGTTGGTGACCAGGCGGCTGTGCGAATGCGCTCAAGGCGGCCAAATACTCGCCTCAGGCCTCGTGCGCAAGCTGGCCGGCTCGCGAGGCGGATACATATTTCGCGATGTCGGGCCGCTCGCGCTGAAGAACGTGGCCGACCCGTTGCAGACCTTCGAAGTGGTCTGGCTGACCGACACGCAAGACCTGTCTCCGGAGTTTCCGCTGCCGCCGCCGCTCACAAACCTCGAGCGCGCGACATTCGTCGGACGAAAAGAAGAAATGACGCAGTTGCGCAAAGTGTGGGCGCAGGCGCGTACCGGGGCGCGCCAGACCGTTCTGCTGGCGGGGGAGCCTCGAATCGGGAAAACCCTGCTCGCAGCAGAGTTTGCCTTTGCAGTTCACGAAGAAGGGGCGATTGTCCTGTTTGACAGCGCTGAAAGCGGCGCAACTTCTCCTCATCTGCCGTTTGTTGACGCCGTGCGCCACTATTTGAGCGTGTACCCGGCCGATACACCGCCACAGCATATGGAAAACCTTGGGCCGGACGCGATGTTCGCGCTCCTGACTGATATCGCTCGAACCAGGCCGCTCGTTTTGTTCCTGGACGATCTGCATCGCGCGGACGAGCAAACTATCGCCCTCCTCAAGCGGCTGTCGCGCGCGGCGGACAAGGCGTCCCTACTCATCCTGGGGGCCTACCGTAATACGGAAATATCCAGGACTGCCCCCCTTTCCGAGATGATTGCTGATCTGCAAAGCGCTCGCGCGCTCACGCACATTTTGCTCCATGGCTTCGATGAGGGGGATGCGGAAGTTCTGCTCGCGGCGCAAATAGGCCATGAGCCGGCGCGCGCGCTCGTCAAACCAGTTCGCGAATACACGGAGGGCAACCCTTTCTTCATTCAGGACGTGCTCCAGACCATCGCTGAGAAAGGCATTGTCCTGCAGGGGGCTCTCATAACCGACTCCATCATAGAGAAAGTGGGAGTTCCGCCGGCGGCCAAGGAAGTTATCGACAAAAGACTGTCGCGGCTGACCAAGAGTTGCTACGACGTCCTTGCGGCGGCTTCGGTTATCGGCCGTGAATTTGACATCGAGACTCTCGAGCGCACAACTCGCCTCCCGCGCGAACGGCTGGTCGAACTGATGGACGAGGCATTGGCGGCTCAGGTCATCAGCGAGTCGCCTCGTGTCGTTGCCCGCTACATCTTCCCTCTTGACCTCATCAGAGCGGCCCTGTTTGCCACGCTCTCAATAACCCGTCGCGCGCACACACACGCGCAGTCTCTGCGATATGCCGATAACAATGGAGTGAAGCTCGCGTACGAGGTGCTCGGCGCATCCGGTCCTTACATGATTCCTTTAGGAATCGGCAACAGCGCCGCCGTCCGCCCTCTTAACCGGCCTTTGGCCAGACGCTGGGACCGTTTCGCCAGCTTCTGCCGGTTGGTACTCTACGATCGCCGCGGCCTCGGTTTCTCCGACGCGCCCGAACGCGGTTACAGCCTCCTCGCAAGCGTCGAGGACGTCCGCGCGGTTCTCGACGCCGTCGGCGCCGGAACCGCCGTCCTTTGGGGCGCTACGGACGGCGGCCCCCTCGCGATCGCTTTAGCCGCCAGGCATCCGGAACGGGTAGCCGGGCTTATTCTGGCTGGAGCGACTCCCAGAATCTATAACTCCGACGACTTCCAGTTAGGCATCAACCCCGCCGCGATGGAGGACTTCCTTCGCGCCGAAAACCCGAACCGGGCTCGCGCCGTCTCGCAGCTTATGACCAGGCACGATGCCGAGGCCGCGCAAGGCAATATCGAGGTGTTGAAACTTGTCCCTCAACATGCGTGGTCCAAGATGGTCGGCGGCCTGGGCGTCGCGGACGCCCGGCCATTTCTTGAAAATGTCAGCGTTCCGACGCTGATCATTCATGATCAGGCCAATGACTACATTCCCGTGGAAGCGGCGCAATACATGAATAAACATATTCGCGGCAGCATGCTCGTGATAACCGACGAGTACACTTCCGAACATTTCGGAGAATCCCTGTACAGCAAGATTCAGACGTTTGTCGAAGATGTGACCGTTGGCAGCGGCGATTCCGAGGAAGCCGGCCAGCACCACTTCCTCAGAGCGCGCGCGGCTCTGCTGCGAGGTGACATTGGCGAGGCGGCAGTTCACGTCGACCTGGCTTTGAAATCAAGCCTCGAGGGAGAAAACTCCTTTCGCACCGCCATGTGCTATTTGGCAAGAGCGCATGTGCTGCACGGACTCGGGAAACCCGAAGAAGCCGAAGACCAACTTCTCAAGGCCTTCGGCATTGCCCGTCAAATCGAAAGCCCCGAAGCCGAATTCAATGCGTTCTGGAGCGAGGCTCAATTTGCAGCCGAGAAGGGCGACGACGCAGCCGGGCTGGCTTCCCTTCAGAAAGCCTTGGCAATCGCGCGCGAACGCGGGTATTTGACCACATTTGTTGACAGGCCTGCCGTTACGGCAAGCCTGTGCGTCAAGGCGCTCGAGGCCGACATCGAGGTCGAGCACGTCACGGAGATAATCAAAAGACGCGGTCTCGTCCCCGAAAACCCGCCGATCCATCTGGAAAACTGGCCGTGGCCGCTCAAAATCTATACACTCGGACGGTTTTGGCTGATAAAGGACGACGAACCAATCAAAGTTTCGAGAAAGGCCCAGCAAAAGCCGCTCTCCTTGCTGAAAGCGCTGATTGGTCTCGGAGCGCTTGATAGAGGAACAAGTGACAATCAAATAGCCGATTCTCTATGGCCCGATGCCGAAGGCGACATCGCGCATCAATCACTTGCAACCACATTGCATCGCTTGCGCAGGCTGCTCGGCCGTCAGGACGCCGTTCAGCTCCGGGAGGGCCGCCTGACAATGGACTCGGAAAGCTGCTGGGTGGATGTGTGGGCATTCGAGAACCTCCTTGCACAGGCGGAAACCGCATGGCGGAAACAAAAGCGGGAAAAATCTGCCGCCGTTCGTTTGACAGAAGCTGCGCTCAGCATCTATCGCGGGCCTTTCCTTGCAGACGAACCCGAAGAGCCGTGGATGTTTTCCCCTCGAGAACGGCTCAAAAGCAGGTTCCTGCAAGCAGTTGCGAAACTCGCGCGCTACTGGGAAGAGGCGGAAATGTGGGAAAAGGCCGCAGAGTGCTACCGGCGAGGGCTCGAAGTGGACGACTTGACCGAGGAGTTCTACCGGGGCCTCATGGTATGCCACCGGCAGATTGGCGCAAGGGCAGACGCCCTAATGGTTTATGATCGTTGCCGCAAGATTCTTCTCGCCAATCTCAAGGTCGGGCCTTCCCCCGAAACTGAAGCCATTCGTAAATCCATCCTTTCAGAAAAAAAATCATAAAATTCCAATTTTTCCCCGAATCTGTAACCTATCTGTAACCTCTCGTGCGGTATGATTATGTCGTTGAAAGGGAGCGGCCGTCTGGGAGCCTGCAAGGGGTAGTTACCTAAAGGCGAAGAAATGCTCGTTGAGAGTTATATCATTCACATTTATCGGCGGGATGAAAAGGTTCCAACGAAAATTCTAGGAACAATCGAAAAGGTCGGGGAAGAGAAAAAGAGAAGCTTCGAGAATTTCGACGAACTGCGGGCGCTCATCTCCTCGAACAAAGGAGACGGGCTTGGAGAGAAAATCGGCCCATGAGGTGAGATAAGAGTGGATACGAACAACGACACTGACATTATGCTCTCGATGTTATATCACGACCTTGTGTCGCCTCTTCAAGTCGTGAGAGCGTGCACAGATGTCATAGAAATGGAGTTGCAGCAGAACTCGGCCATGAGGATTGAACTCGTTCGCGACATGCTCGAGGCAGCCAAGAGGAACGAGCGCCGCCTGTTCGAAATGGTTCGAACCATTCGGAGTGTTCCGCAACTGGAGGAAAGCCGTGCGGTATGGGAGGAACGCGTTCAACCCGACGCGGCAATACAAACCGTCTGCTCGGATTTCCGGTTGATTCTCAAGGAGGATGTGACGTTGAAATGGGACTTCCCTCCCAAGCTGCCCGAGATAGTCGGAGACCGGGATATGCTGGACCGCGTGCTCTTTAATTTGCTGGATAACGCGGCGCGCTACACGCATCCGGGAGGAAAAATCGCCGTGTCAGCCTGCCATGAGACGGCAGACACACATGTAACCTTCCGCGTCTTTGATAATGGCGATTCGATTCCGAGCGGCTTTCAAGAGGAGCTGTTTCAAAAGTACCCGGCCAAGGACAGGGAGCGCATGACGCTGACACGCCGCGACCATGGCCTCGGCCTATACTTCTGCCGGCTGGCAATCGAGGGATTCGGAGGCAGTATCTGGGTGGAATCGAGAGAGGGCTGGGGCACGCAATTCTCCTTTACGCTGCCCGTCGCCCCCTCTTTGGCGCCGGTCGCCACCGGGTGATTCGTACCCGTTAACATGCGATTCTGGTCCTAATTGCTCCTTTCACCATCTCCCCACTAAAGGGCGGGGCGGTGCGGCTTAGGCCGCATCGCCCTGTCCGATTTTGAAAGAAGGGATTGACAGTGACCACTTTCCATCTCTTCGAGGGGCTTGCAAAGCCGCAAATCAACCAGGTTATCGAAGCGGGCGTGATTCGCCCCCTGCCGAAAGGAAAAATGGTGTTCCACAAGGGCGAACGGGGTCGCGAGATGTTCCTCATCTTGAAAGGCAAGATCAGCGTGGTGGACGAACTGGGTGACCATCAAAGCGTGATGGCGGAGCTTGGGACGGGGGAGATTCTAGGCGAGATGGCGATCTTCGAGGAAGAGCATACCCGCTCCGCTCATGCAATTGTAAACGAGCCTTCCCAGGTGCTTGTGTTGAGCGAAGAGACAATCAAAGAGTTGTACGCGAATAATAAGATGCCCAAGCGTCTTCTGGTGAACATTATCACGGCGCTTTGCAGGCGTGTCCGCATCACCAACGGCATGTACATGAGCGCTAAGTACGGCATCAAGCAGGAAACGCCCTCTAATTCGGGGACACCTTCCGGCAAGGTGTCCCCGAATTAGAGCGCAGTCATCCTCTTGCATAGACGGTCTTCATTTCTTCAAAGTACGCGAGGTCTTCGGCTGTAATCGATGATCGTATCTTCCCCAGCGCTTCGTCGTATCTCGTGGCGAGTTTCGTACGTTCTGTCATGAAATAGTCATTTTTCTTGGGGAGACATTTTTGAGACGATTTCGGGTTTACCCCGCTTGTCCGGTTGGTTTTTGGGGGGCTCCTCACAATGAGTGTCCTGACGCTGGTCCTTGAATCGCAGGTTTCGATGCTTTGGCCCGGAAAACCAGCAGCCCTGCGCGAGCAACCATGCGCGACGGCAACTGACCGGGTCGGTCCGTCCGGCGCGCGAGACAGATTTTGCGTTGGGGGAATCCATCATTCATGCTCTCCCTCGGTACTGGCCGCGTCTCCGATTTCCCACCGGCTAAAGAAACCGGGGTGACTGAGCAGCCTCCCGGTATAGGTGGCCATTTGCCCCGGCTGAAGGGTCAAGATATCTGGATTTGAACAATTTGGGAATCGAGCCGCGACGTCGAAAGTCCATGTGTCCGGCTTATGTTTGAAATTGACAACTGTCGCTCCGAAAGTCTGCTCCACAGACTTGATTTCGCCGGTCCATTTCACATACTTGCCTTTGTGCACTGCCCAGAGGCTTTTCTTCCGGGAACCGTCCGTGGACTTGAAAAGCATGTCAAAAGCAATGAAGTCGAGAGAACAGTATTCTGAAACCACTGAGACACTGACGATGAAAGGCTTACGCCAAGCCATAACAATGAACGAAGGGTAGATTCCCGCCGTCTCCTTTTTGGGCAACCAGTCATTAGTATGCAGCACTGGCGCTCTTATTAAATCACACTTGAGCTTACAAATAGGTTACACATTCAACTAAATGATGAATGGTTAAAGTTTTTTCAAATATTCTTAGTGGACAGTCATAATTGAACTTGCAAGGTATTGGGGTGACAACAACCGTCATTCTGAGCAAAGCGAAGAATCTCGTCATCGGTTTCCATGTCCGTGCATTTCCTAGAGTGCTGCGAAGGGGACTGAAGGGGACTGTCCCAGATTTACGGGCGCTTTGCGCCGTAGAATCGGGACTATCCCCGAAGCTCCAATCTCCGCTCTGATAGCCCTGGGGCGTCAAAATCGCAAAAGCCGTCCCCATGAAACGGTAGCTGTTGTCGAGCGCACGTGAAATCGGGTAATATATATATGGTACACCGAGACAGCGGGGTCGTGAGCCTCAGGCCAATGGGCCCGGTTCCAGAAAAGCAAAAGAACCGGGGACGGCGCAGTAGAAACCAAAACCTCGGCGTCTCGAGTCATGACTCTCTGAGGCGAAAGGACTTATGGAAAGCGAAATCGGAAAGGTCGTTGACGCCGGCGCGGGACATGCGCGCGTCGAAGTTACCCGGAGCAGCATGTGTGCCCACTGCGGCGCCGCCACAAGCTGTATCCCCACCTTCCGTGGCAACAGGATAATCGAGGTGGCGGACCCATTGGGGGTTTCGGCGAACCAGCGAGTTCGAATTGAACTCAGTGGCGGCGGGCTTGTCGGGGCCTCTTTTCTGGCCTATATCGTGCCGCTTGTTACCTTTTTTGCCGGGACCGTTGCGGGATTCTACTTGCTTGGGGAAACCTCCGGAGAGGCTGGCGGCGCTATCGGCGCGATTTTGGGCCTTGCCGCAGGGTTGGTGTTTTCGCGCTGGCTGGCGCGGTACTTCGGAAATCGCGGCAAGCTGACTCCCATAATAACCGCGATTGTGCCGACTGATGAGTGATGAATGATGAAAACCGGATTCTCGAGATTGTCCCATAATTATGTAGGTGCGAATTTATTCGCAGGAGCTTCGCGAAAATAGGTCGGAAATACTATGCGAATACATTCGCACTTACAGCGTTCAGGTCGATTCGCCAATTATGGAATTTACGCGGATGCGTCACCATATTTATGAAAAAGCGTACTAAGGAGCGCCTGACCCCTCTGCGCGGGGTTGATTTGAGCAAGAAACGCGCCATAATTCGGGGACATGATGCCCCATCGTGTCCCCGAATTATGGAAACAGTCCTTTGTTTCTAAGGAGAAATTAGAATGCTGACAAAGACAATCTCGATTAAAGGGATGACTTGCGATCACTGCGTACAGAGGGTGACGAAAGCGATCGCGAAACTGCCCGGCGTGGAGGACGTCAACGTGTCCCTCAAACAAAAATCCGCGACAGTTCGCTTCGACGAAACCAGACAAAACGCAGAGCGAATCGCGGATGCGGTCGCCGAGGCTGGCTACGAAGTCGAGGGAGACGGTGACGGCGAAGAATCGGACGCCGAGCCATCCGGCGCCGCCTTGTCTGCCGCGAGAGCCTCTCCCGTTACAAAAACATCGCGACTCAAGATATCCGGCATGACGTGCGCCACGTGCGCAAATACCATAGAGAAAGGCGTCGCCGGGCTCGAGGGAATTGCGAAAGCAACGGTGAATTTCGCCGCTGAAACGCTCACGATCGAATTTGCCGAAGGCGCAGTCAGCCCGGGCACAGTCGAGAGAAAGGTTGAGTCGCTCGGCTACGCCGCGTTCCCCGAAAATGGAGCGGAGGGAGGGAAACTCACCTTCTCGATAGGCGGCATGCACTGCGCGAGTTGCGCGGGCAATATCGAGGGGAAGCTGAATTCAGCGCCCGGCGTCAAATCGGTCGCCGTCAATTTCGCCGCTGAGAAAGCGACAGTCGAGTTCGACCCGTCTCAAATAGATCGTGCTCGCATTTTCCGGATTGTCCGCGACCTCGGATACGTTCCGCGCGAGAAAGAGGAGGAAGCCGAGCGCGAGGGTAGAGGCGAACTTTACTGGCTTATCTTCAGCGTCGCGCTCACAGTCCCGCTGATGGCGCTCATGTATGCGGGCGCGATGAGTCCTGCGAGTATGTACGCGCAGTTCGTTGTTGCGACGCTTCTTCAATTCACCGGCGGTTTCACTTTCTATTCGGGCGCATACCATTCGCTGAAGAACAAATCCGCCAATATGGACGTGCTCATCGCGCTTGGCATAAGCGCCGCTTACGGATACAGCGTCGCGGTGACCTTCTTCCCTGCGATCATGCCCGCGAGTCATCTCTTCTATGAGACCTCAGCCATGCTCATCTGCTTCGTGAGATTCGGCAAAATGCTCGAGGCGCGGGCGAAGGGACGCGCCAGCCGCGCGCTTCGCAAACTCCTCGAGTTACAAGCTGACCGCGCGCGTGTCCTCGTGGATGGAGAAGAGCGCGAGGTTGCGGCATCTGAGGTCGGCGTCGGTGACGTGGTGGTCGTGAAACCAGGCGAGAAGATTCCGGTGGACGGCGTTATCATCGAAGGCTCATCGAGCGTTGATGAGTCCATGCTGACCGGCGAGTCAATTCCCGTAGACAAGGAGCCCGGTGACGAAGTGGCGGGAGCAACCATCAACCATACGGGGCTGCTCAAGATACGGGCGACGCGCGTCGGAAAGGACACGGTGCTCGCGCAAATAGCCCGGATGGTTGACGAGGCGCAGGGCGACAAAGCGCCAATCCAGCGGTTTGCCGATATGATCTCCAACTACTTTGTGCCGGCGGTTGTCCTTATCGCATTCATGACATTCGCAAGCTGGCTCTTATTCGGCAGATCAACTCCCGGAGGAGGCACGTTCATTTTCGCGCTTTCGGCCTCGATCGCAGTGCTCGTGATTGCGTGTCCGTGCGCCCTCGGGCTCGCGACCCCGACTGCCATAATGGTTGGCAGCGGCATCGGCCTCGGCCGGGGGATACTGTTCAAGAAGGCCTCAGTCCTCGAGAACATCTCTCGGCTGCAAATCATTGTTTTTGACAAAACCGGAACCATCACACGTGGCGCCCCGCGTGTCACGGATGTGGTCGCGTTGGATAGTGGCATCGATGCCCGCCTCTGTGCGGCGGAAGTGCTGCGTCTGGCGGCCACCGCCGAGAGCCGTTCATCGCATCCGTTGGCCCGGGCAGTCACTGAGGAAGCGCGCTCGCGAGGGATCGAGATTTCCGATGCCTCGCGGTGCGAGGAAGTCGGCGGGAAAGGGATCGTTTGCGAACTGAATGGGACAAAAATCGCAGTGGGGAACCGCAAACTGCTAGAGAAGTATGGGATCGATGCCGGGCGGGCTGCGGAACGCGCGGAGCGACTTATGTATCAAGGGAAAACCTTGATCTATGTGGCCTCAGAAGGCGAACTGAGAGGCATCATAGCTCTCGCCGACACCCCGAAAGAGAACGCGGCGCAGTCGCTCAGCGAATTGCGAAAGTTAGGGCTGAAAACCTGCATGATAACGGGCGACAACCGCCGAGTGGCCAACGCAATCGCGCAGGAACTCAACATCGAAGAGGTGGAGGCCGAGGTTCTGCCGGAGGACAAGATCAATGCCGTCAGGAAGTATCAGAGCAGAAAGCTGCGCGTGGGGATGGTAGGCGACGGCATCAACGATGCGCCCGCTCTTGCGCAGGCGGATATCGGCATCGCAATCGGCTCGGGCGCTGACATAGCGAAGGAGACGGGAGATGTCGTCCTTGTGAAAAGCGACCTGATGGACGTAGTCCGCGCCATAAGGCTCGGTAGATTTACGCTTCGAAAAGTCAAGCAGAATCTGTTCTGGGCGATGATATACAATTGTCTCGGCATCCCGATCGCCGCGGCGGGGCTTCTCGAACCGAGGTGGGCGGGGCTCGCGATGGCGCTCTCGTCGGTTTCGGTGGTGACGAATTCGCTCCTTCTCAAGCGGGTGGAGCGCAAGTTGTAGGGACAACGGAAATAGGGACAGACCCTATATGACGGGTCTGTCCCTAACGCAAGGTGGAGCGTATGTTGTGGGTGCGAATTTATTCGCACGCCTTTTCAGTTTTCTCCGGCCGATTTGTCCAGGTCCAGCATCTCGGTCTCGCCGATATATTTCGCCGAGCGGACCCGCTTGAGGTTCACTATTCGCTTGAGTACTTCGTCGATTCTCGCGCAGCTTTTGAGAACTATCTCAATATCCTCGCGCGAAACTTTGCCTTCCTTCAGGTCGCCCATCATGTTCTCTGCTGAAAGCACGATCGCCTGCAAAGGATTGTTTATTTCGTGGTGAAGCGTTATGGCGAGTTCCGCGAGGGCCGCGAGCTTTTCTGCCTCAGTCAGCTTCTCGCGCGTTGCCCTGAGTTCGTCGTACAGCTTCTTGGTCCGCAACGCAGAGCGCACACGCGCAAGCAATTCTTGAGCGTCGAACGGCTTCGTCACGTAGTCGTACGCGCCGCCCTCGAGCCCTTTTATCTTACTGGTGACGTCGTTCATCGACGTCACGAGGATGACGGGCACGTAACTGTCCTTGTGAATTTCGTTCAGCTTACGACACGCCTCAAAGCCGCTCATTTCTGGAAGCACAACATCGAGCAGAATGAGGTCCGGATGTGTTTTCCGGTCGGATTCGAGCGCTTCCTCGGCGCTGAGGGCGACCTCGACTTCGTAGCCGAGCGCCGTCAATTTCGTTTTCAGCAGATCGGCGCTGAGGGGGTCGTCATCGACCACAAGAATCCGGTCTATTTCTTCATCAACCTGAGTCATTTAACAACGAACGTAGTCTTGGCTGAGCCGACATTTCCGTAATAATCGATTGCCTTGAGCACCACGGTGTGCTCGCCTTCTTCGAGCTTCTGCGTTGTGAACACCACTTTCTCGGAAGGCGAATCGAAGATTCCGTCGACTGGGAAAACTGTTGTCCAGTCGCCTGCATCGATGCTGTATTGGGCGGAACGAACCGGCCCAACTTCGTCGGAAACCGAAGCGGTGATTCGATATTCTTCATTGTCCGCAGCCGCTGCTTTCAATGTTTCAACGCGCGGGGAGGTGTTATCGACTGTGAAAGACTCGCTCACCCTTTCGGCCTTCAGGGTGGACTCTGCCGCGTTGGCCGGCGAATCGCTCGCGACTACTTTCACGTGATACATGCCGTCGGGGACCGCTTCCGTGTCCCAGTCATAGCTTGTCGCGCTGAGTTCGTCCTTGATCAATTTCCAACGCGTTTCCTCGAGACCCTTGAAGTAGAGTTCGTGCTGGAGAGTGTCTTGATTACCGTCCGATGCCTCCCAACGGATTTTCAGTTTCGTCTCGTGGGCGGCCGGAGCAGTCTTCACCCCTTCCGTTGTCGCCTTCTCGCCGCCGCCCTCCTTTTCGCCTATTCCATGAGGTCCTCCCGGCGAGAGACCCTTGAGGGCTTTCGCGAGGTCTGGAACTCCGCCGGCCGCGGGAGTCCCCTCCTTCTGAGCCGGAGCGCCGGTTTCAATTCTTACGGACTTAACCTCCGGGGGAAGGTTCACCTGGACGTAGGCCGTCCTTACCATGCGAACCGTGGGAGTCTTCTGCGCCTTACTCGTGCTCATCGTTGCGCGCCACTGGACGTAGCGGGCCACAGGGGAGTCCATTGCAAACCATCGTTTTTGCTCCTTCGACCATTCGCTCCACGTGTCATCCGGCATCTCGCTATTGCCGCTTCGGGTCGCAAACGACAAGTCCGTCTCGGTCGGCGTCTCCGCCTCCCAGAAGAGTTCCCCCCATCGCGACTGCGTGGTCGTGTCGTGCACTTGCGAGACGTATACACCCTTGTCCGCGTATCCCCCGCTGAATTTCACGACCCCCGCATTGTTGCCGAGGGCCGCCACAATCGAGCCGTTTGCAGCCCGGTATATCTCGAGCACCTGCTTCTGGTCGGACTTGTAGTAGGTCGCGGCCTCACCGGTGGGCGAGATCGAATAAACGATTCCGTCGTCGCCCGTTCCCGCCAGCAAATTGCTTCCATTGAACACAATCGAGAAGACCAGCTTCTCGGGCGATGTCCAGAACTTCGAGGCGGTCCCATCTTTTGCAATCTTATATATGATGCAGGTGCGCTTTTTGGGAGTGGGAATGACGGGCATCCCGGGCATTGTCGGGGGCGCCTGGGCTCCGGCCTCCGACATCGCCATGCCCGCCGCAGCGCTTTCCTGAACGGCCCTCGGGACCGGTGGAATTGCCATCGGCGGAATCTTCATGAATAGTTCGCCCGGCGAAGAGACCGCGTAGAGATTGCCTTCGTTGTCCAGCGTCATCGACGTGACTTCTTCGAGTTCGGTGTCATAAAGCAGGAACGGGCGGCCGTCTGCGCCAAACCTGTATATGAGCCCACTCTGCTCACTGCCCGCATAGAGGATTCCATCCCGGTCGCTCACAAGGGACAAGATGCGGCGTTCAGGTGAGTCGTAAAGCAGGCGCCCTTTTCCTGCGGCTTCGATTGTGAAAACCTGCCCTTCATCGCCCGTAGAGGCAAAAAGGACGCCTCCCTTTCCCAGTGCGAACGACCACACGGAATTCTGCCCCGTGTCGAAGTATTCCGACACCTCGCCCTTGAGATTAATCGAATACACTTTCCCGCCCGGAAAACCGCCTGCGTAGAGAACACCCTTTTGCTTGTCGGCAACAAGCGCCAACACCTGCTGTAAATCGAGGTCCGCAAACAGGGAGGTATCTCCCTTCGGGGAAATCCCGAAAATCTTCCCGTCGTTGCCCGTGCCCGCATAAATCTTTTCCGCTCCCTCCGCGAGCGACCACACATACAGGGCATCGAGCGGAACAGCCGTCGCATTCGGGCCCAGCGTTATCTGTCCCGGCGCCCAAATGGAAATGCCGTCTGGCTCGCCGGCATCGAAGTCCTGTTTTGAATCCGCTTCCCACAGCGAACTGCTAACGGCCCATGCAGTCACAGCAATGAGTAGAACGATACAAGAAACTGCGCTCCCCAAGGCCCTGTGCCCTGTCACGTTGCGCCTCCTTTTATTTTGCCTTGCGGTCTATGGTAATCGGAACGATAACCGAGCCCTCTACCTCGAAGTCGAACGGAATGTGCTTTTCCAGCATTACGCTCGACATCGTGATCCCGATCGGCTCCTTGCCCATCGTCTGCGAAATGACAGAGAAGACGGAAGAAGGAAGCGCCGGCATCTCCTGCCCTTTTACGACGATACCAGGGTCGGCCACGAGGAGCCGGATGTCAAGCCTGTTCCCCGGATAATCCTCGTCAACCAGGCGCACCAGCTTCTCTACTCCGTCCGGCTGAAACCGCCCCGGTGCGCGCATTCTCTCGAAGAAGGCGGTTTGAGGCGCCGCCGATATCTGGAGAAAAGCCTGACCTTCCGGGAAATGCTCCGGGATATGCAGAATGGTTTCAGTCTCAAGGTCGTCTTTCATGTAGGGCCTCATGGTAACTTTCAGGTCAATATCTTCGCCCGGTTTGATAGTGTCTTTCCTCAAACGCGCGCTAACCACACGGGCCGACTCGATCGCCTCGAACACATCGAGTTTCACGGAGATCGACTTGATGGAAAGCTCAGCGAACTCATTGTTGAGAAGAGCGCTGAGGTCTCTGACCACATCAAGCGAAGACAGGAACGGGAATCCGCGCGTCCCGGAGAGGAAATCATCATTCCGAATCGTCTCAAAACCGTCCATCTCGATTTCGTAGTGAATCCTCGAGGTGAACTCGCCGGTTGCGCTAGCCGCCTGATTTAACGAGTCGCTCAACGCCATTCCCACCAGCAGCGGAAGAAACTGCCTGCTCCGCGCGACTTCAAAATGGAACGTACGGGCTGAGGCCTCGCCGCGCCTTTGCGCGGAAACAGCTACAGGAACCATCTTTGCCGAACCGTTCAAAACTCCCATAATCCCCGGTGCTCTATCCTGTGTCAATACCCCGACCGGCTTCAACGAGGACCCGACCTTCGAGGAAACAACCAGGCTGGGGAGAACGGTATGTATATATGCCGTCGTCATCGGATAATCGACGGGACCGGAAAGCATGAAGGGATGGCCGAAAGCAAGCACCCTATCGTCCTCCCGAATAGTGAGGGTTCCTATCGCGGCCGCCATCATGTCTCCCCGGATAAGTTGAACCCCAACTGCCGCTCCCTCCTCGAGCTTTGCGTCTGCCGCCTGCAGGTCCCCGGCAAACGACCCGCCCAGCACGGGAACGATTCCCCAGCCCTCAAGCTGCGGCCTGAAATATTCGATGCTCTCTCTTGAGAATCCCGAAAACACCATCGGCGTCATGATAGGCTGCATCGCGACTGACTCCGACGCTGATGCGGGCATCGCCACCCTGAAGTTCACCTTGCTCGCCCATGCGGTCGAACCGCTGTTTGCCGGCGCAACGACCTGCTGCGACCCTTCCTTCTTCTGCTCATACGTGAAAATCTGGAGCATCTCGTCGATGGGAGTGATGCCCGCGATTGGTTCCTTGGAGAAAGCCCATGAGTAGGCGAGCGCCCCGATGATCCGGCCGTCTATGTATATCGGGCTTCCGCTCATGCCCGCGATCACGCCCGTCTTCTCGATTGGGCCGCCCGAGACCCGGGCAAGGATAAGGTTGTTTTTCGCGCCGATGTTATAGATTATACTAATAACCTCGGCGTCGAATTTCTCGATGGTCGTCCCCGAGAAAACCGTCAGGCCATATCCCTTCATTCCCGGCTTGACCTCGTCGAGAAGCATGTATTTTTTTATGTCAATCGGCGCAGGCGCGCCCGCGTCTCCCGCCCAAACGGGCACATTATTGCCCAAAACCGTTGCCAGAACAGCCATCGCCAAAACTAAAATCAAGCTTTCTCTTTTGCGCATTCCTTTACTCCGACACCTACCCTAGCGTGGTGTCTCCGAAATAACTTAAAGCGCTGCGAAGGGGACTGTCCCAGATTTACGGGCGCTTTGCGCCGTAGAATCGGGACTGTCTCCGAAGCTTAAACCGCCTCGAATTCACGCCATAATATCCTTTTTCACGTTAGTCGTCAACTCACATTCGCCAATTTCCCAGCCGAGCGATTGAAAAAAAAGCGAATCTGTGCTAATCTGCGACATCCCAGATAAAGAAAATATCCATAACCAGTTAGACTATGTCTGAATATGCGCTTGTTGTAAAGGAACTCAGGAAGTCCTTCGGCAACGTCCGGGCAGTGGACGGGATTTCGTTTTCAATCCGGCGCGGCGCCGTCTTTTGTCTGGTGGGACCCAACGGCGCCGGCAAGACCACTACGATGGAAATCATCGAAGGGTTGAGGGCGCCAGACTCCGGCGAGATTCTTCTCCTCGGTATGTCGCTCCCCCGCGAGTTGTCCCGTGCAAAACAACTGATGGGAATCCAGTTGCAGACCACGAGCCTCTTTGACCGCCTCAAGGTCGGCGAAATTGTCAACCTCTTTCGGTCTTTTTACGAGCGCCCCGTGCCGGCCGAACAATTGCTTTCAGCAATCTCACTCGATTCGAAGGTGGACCAGATGGTCGCCGAGTTGTCAGGGGGGCAGCAGCAGAGACTCGCCGTCGCGCTCGCTCTCGTGAACGATCCCGAAATTCTGTTTCTTGACGAACCGACCGCCGGCCTCGACCCGCAGGCCCGACGCGAGGTTTGGCGCTTGATACAATCCCTCAAACAAAGAGGGAAAACCGTTTTCCTGACTACCCACTATATGGACGAAGCTGAAAAACTGAGTGACGAAGTCGCCATCATTGACCATGGCAGGATAATCGCCCGAGACACGCCGAGAAACCTCGTGTCGAAGCTGAATCGAGCAAATGTCGTGGAATTCTCGGTCGGCGACGTTGCCGTTCCCGACCGGTTTCCGCAATTGAGAAACGCAACCACTGTCAATATTGTCGGAACCAACATCGTCGTGTACACCGCCGACATCACCGCATGCATGCTGGAACTGCTCAACGTCTCACATGAGCGCGGATTCGACCTCAAAGACATGCAATTCCGTAACCCATCCCTCGAAGATGTTTTTCTTGAACTCACCGGCCGGATGCTCAGAGAGTGAAAAGCCAAGGTAATCCTCGGCATGCGATAATGCCTCTGCAAAGAACCCTGAAGAGAATGTCCCGTAATTGGCGAATCGGCGTAAACCTTTGTAGGTGCGAATTTATTCGCATAACGTTTTCGGGCTCTTTCTGCGTTGCGACTGCGAATAAATTCGCACCTGCAAGATTACGGGACAGTTTCTGAGATCCGTTTGATGAATTCAACTTTTGGCTGAGGGGCTTTGTGGAGGATGGAAGGCAGCAGGAAGGCTATGCGATCAAATCGAGGAAAGCTCCGTGCTCGGAAATGCCCCGCTGGCCGACCTGCTGCTGAAGGTCAACGGAGTCCATCGCGGTCCGGTGGGCATCTATAGTGGTGTCCTCGGCTTGCAAGCCGCCCACCGCGCTGTCCATGTCGTTGATGAGAAGCTGGTCATTACGCGAACCACGGACTGTCTCCTCGCCTTCGCGTCCGTCAGTAGAGTTATTGACACCCGTACGCGGCGTGCGCAATGGGTTAAGCGCCGGATCGATCTGATTCGGCAAGGCGGTCGTAAAGACAAGTGGATTGAGCGCTCTCTGACCCATGATTACCTCCTAGGTTTTAAATGTTAGCAAGAATTATACCACCCAAAGGCAAAGTCGTCAATGCCTGCCCTCTTTGGATTGCGGAAGAAATGACCCTTAATTCCGGGACATGATGCCTCATCGTGTCCCCGAATTAAGGGCTCTGTTTCTTCTCAACCAGAAACCAGAAACTTGAAACCAGAAACCCCGCGCCTTGCGCGGCCCCCCTTTGCCCTTACCTCTGACAGACGCAGTCCTGATCCAATATCGCCGGCTCAATAGGCATGCCTGACAGCAACTCGTTTCCGTTCGGGGTTATCAGGAGCGGCCGCTCGAGCCTGAACCCCGCGACACCGGGTCGGTTCGCCACGACGGCTATCATCTGAATATAGTTGGGCTTGAGCTCGAATTCGGGTTCCGTATTGCATTCGGACGGGTGTTCAATAACGCATGGATACCACTCATGGCCGAAATGCCCTATCCCGTGACCATAGCCGGGCAGCACGATATTGTCCCAGTTGTTCTTCTGGACGAAGGCATTGACTTTTTGTGCGACCTCGCCAAGAGTGACACCGGGCTGCATGGCGCGGATGAGAGAGTGGCATGTCTCGACATAGGCAGTCATAACCTCCTTCTGCTCGCTGGTCGGCCTGCCCACAATGGCGTTATGTGAGACATCGCCGAGCATGAGCCCGTACATTGCATGGATGTCGAGAAGCACGGCGTCGCCGCACTGCACGATCTTGTCAGTTGCGGGCGTGCATCCGCCCATCGCGTATGCCGTCCGATAACCGGAGGCAATCTCCATTCCGCCGGTAAACGTCCACGCGAACTCGCTTCCCGCGTCGCGAGCCGCTTTCTCGGCTATTCCCGCTATCTGTTTCTCGGTCATTCCCGCTCGGAGTTCCCTGAGAACTGCCTCATGCGCGCAGTCGCATATCGCCGTGGCCTGCCGCATGAGCTTCACCTCCTCATCTTCCTTGATGAGGGTAAGCTGGTCGAACACGTCCGCCGCGTTGACTATCCGCGCGTCGGGCAGACGATGCTTAAGCTCCTCGTACTCGGCGAGCGTGATGAATCCCTCGGGCAAATAGGAACTGGAGCCGCTCTCAACCCCGATTGCGCCCCGCTCCAGACCCATGTCCGCTATCTGGTTCACTATCGTTTCCATGAAGCCCACGCCCGGCATCGGACCGTACGGGATGATTGTGGAAAGCCACGAATCGTCTTTGATTCTCTCGGCGTCGAGCATAAGAGTAACCAACCGGGGGTCCCCGTCCGCCGGGATAACGGCGCAGCTCCGCCACGGCACGAAGGCGCCCGAAACATGGGTGATCGTCTTCAGCCTCGTTCCGAGGAGACAGTCAATGCCTTTTGTCTTGAGAGCCTCACGGACTTTTTCCAGTCGTTCCGCATACTTGATATAAGCGAACATAGTTGTTTCTCCAATCTCTTTGACGGAAGTTCATGAGGGACAAGAGGGTTTGTCACGCGTAGACGTTGCAGATTACCATGAAATCGCGTTTTTTTCAACTTGAATTCTTCGACAGATTGAACCGCAAAGGCGCAAAGCGCGCAAAGAAGATCAGATTGAAGAGAGTGTCCCGTAATTGGCGAAAGACGATGGAATTCTGTGGGTGCGAATCCATTCGCACAATATTTAGGCTGTTCGCAAGACACCCCGTGCGAATAAATTCGCACCCACAGAATCAGAGGACAATTTCCGAACCTCCTCTTTGCGCACTTTGCGCCTTTGCGGTTAGGGAATTCTGACTCTGGCAGCCACAAAGAAAACCCCCGGGAACGCTTTCGCGTCCCCGGGGGAAATTGTTACTGATTTACGCTAACCTTCAGACCTTCTTAGAACACCAATGCGGCCTGGACGTAGACATAGTCAACGTCGTCGTCCTGACCAGCGCCCCAAGAATTCTCAATCGCGTCGTCGGCAAAGAAATGAGCCCAACCGGCGCGCAGATTCAGGTCCTCGGTGTACTGATAGTCGGCGATCAGGTCGAGTTCGAGACCAGCTTCATCGTCTTCGCCGATCGCGCTAAGCGGCTGACCCAGAACCGTGCCAGCGCTTTCGAACTGCGGCAGACCGAACGTCTTCGCCAAACCAGAATCATCGTCTTCGGCAAGCAGGAACCAGTAGAGGTCGCCCTTCAATGTGAGTTTTTCCACCGGCACTGCTGACGCGCCAACCCGGATGATGTGCAGGTTGGTCGCGTTCTGATCGAGGTCGCCGCCGAGGTTCAGTTCGCCGTAATGCACGTCGGAGAACAAGCGGACAAACTCTTCAGTGTCATTCTCTAAGAAGTCGTCGTCGCCCGAGAAGAACGCATACTCACCCTCGACTCTAGGAGTCCAAGCGACTTCAGTGAACGTGTAGCCGGCCATCGCGTTGAATGCCCAGCCTTCAAAGTCGCCACTGTCGTTACCGGCATCCGCTACATTGTTGTCGCCGAACTGGAACGCACCTTCAACGTTGTAATCGAGGGTGCCAGGGAGCAGTCCCATCATGTCCCATGCGCCGGCAATACGCGCGCCGACGGTGTGGAGAGTCTGGACATTGTCGGTGTCAAACGAGCTGAGTGTGGCGTCGCCATTGCGCACGAGCATCCAGTAAGCGTCGATCGCCATGTTCTCGATGCCCTTGTACGTGCCATAGACACCGTAGAAATCAGCGTCGGCGTCTTCCTCACCCGTAAATGCGCTTGGGTTGCTAAGGTCCACCAGCTTTGCTGCCCACGCGTCAACCCTTATCAGGTCGCTCTCATAGCTTGCCTTCAGGGCATCAAACGAGAGACCGGAGAAATTGACGCCAGCATCGTTATTGCCAAGCAGCCACTCGCGGCCGTATACCAACTCTTGGCGACCGATGCGGAGCTGCAACGGGAAATCGGCGATGTTGTTCATCTCTATGTAAGCCTGATAGAGGCCGACATCGTCGTTTCCTTGGCCAGCAAACTCGCCGAAGCCCACTTCATCGTCCAGAATGGGGTTTTCCAGAAACGCATTCGCCTCGTCATCTTCAACTTCATCGACGCCCCAGAAATCAAATGCCTGGAGTTCGACGAAAGCGCGCACGTTGCCGCTCAGCTTCGCATCCACATTGACTCTTGTGCGCTGAGTAATCCAGTCGAGGCTTTCGATGTCGTCATCGAAGCTCGCCGGCTCAGAGTAGTTGTTGAAAATCAGGTCTGGGATGCCATTGCCGTCGGTGTCTATTATGTGCGCGTTGGTAATCGTCCCGATCACCGGGAAGGTACCGCTAACCGGACCGGTCTGAGTGCCAACGCCCGGTGTCTGAATCTGTCCGCGGACCTGAATGCTTCCGCCGACAGTCACTTCTTCGACCTCGGCGACGGCGGGTAGCGTCATCGCTACCAGCAGCGCTAAGGCCAACAGGATTGTTATCTTCTTCATATCCTCAGTTTCCTCCTGGATTCGTGGTTCTGATTCTGAAACGTTCCTTATGAACTCAAAGTGTCAACTGCTACTCTGCAATTCTGCTTTAACAACTGAGAGATACAACGTAAACAAACAGAGCACATCGCAATTCAATACTTGCAAGTGCTACCTGATATTGATTGCTCTCTTGCTCTATAGTCATCATCATGTCCAGCAGCTCCGTGCAAATGTTTTACAGCCCTCCTTTCGCGCATAGATTCAGAGCTACTGATGATGTTGCTTTCGAGACTCACATGCGAACCAAATTCGCATGTGCGGGTGATTCGTGCGAATGAACTCGCACCTGCAACTAAGGATGAAACTGTGAAGTTCAGTCTTGGCTGGTTCAATCTGCCAGTACGATTGCAAGCAATATAGCACAAGCTTTTGGGGATGTCAAGAAAAAAATTACAAAAAGGCCCAATGGCTCTGCCGGAATGGCCAAAAAGGGCCAACGAGATTATAAAATAGGGACAGGCCCTATTTTACGGATCTGTCCCTATTTTCCGTCCCCTTTTTCCTCATGCCGTAGTTCTGCAAGGTGCCAGGCGGCCGTAGGACGGCTTCCTTAATGCATTACCATGCGTACGTGTACTCACTGGGAAGTTTGTCGCCCAACGCCGCCATGCCGGCCTTAACTATGCTCGCAACCTCCGCAACCCGCTTTCCCACGCTCTCGGCGCACATGAGGCCCTCATGGTCCTCAAGGATATTGTCTTTGCCGGACAAATCCATCCCTTTTCCTGTCCATGCGGAAGCGCCAATATAGCTGCCCATCACGGTCTCGCCGGATATGAGGATGCCGTTGAGCATTATGCAGCTTCCTCCCAGAAAACTGAGCACCAGGTCTTGCCCGCCGTTGCGATGGCCGCCGTTTGTGAGCACTCCGCAAACCTTATTGAATCTGGGCATCATTTCTCCTTTCCAGAGGAAATGGGAGAGAAACAGATTCCCGATTCTGTCAAGCAGAGCTTTCATGTTGGCGGGCACCGACATGTGATAAACGGGCGCGCCCCATATGATGCCGTCCGCCGCCAGATATTTCGGGATGAATTCATTCACCGCGTCATCAAAGACGCATTCGCCCTTTTCCAGACATTTATAACAACTGATGCAATAATTGATCTTCTTTCCGGCGAGCTCATAGATTTCCGTCTCAACGCCCTCGACGCTGGCCGCCCCTTCCAAAGCCTTTTGAACCATCTTGGTTGTGTTTCCATCCCTGCGCGGGCTTCCGCCGATGCCAAGAATCTTTAGTTTCTGCATATTCTCCTCCTTGAATTTTTCGGAACAGACCCGAATTACGGAGTTGTCCAATTTCCAAATGCGACAAGGCTGGCGACGATCAGCTTTGGGGACAGACCCGAATTGCGGGTCTGCCCCCGAAATCCCAAAGATATCAGTAATACGTTGTCTCGTTGATATTGTGGGGAAGACCCATGACGGTGCGAATCTCAGTTTGTGGCCTACAATCGAAACTATAAAGAGGCTATCAACCACCCCCTCGGTCGAGCCCGCTGTCTGACGGCTCTCTGAACAGGCCGTTCACAGTCTGTTCGCTGATGAGCAGGCGACGAGCTGTTGCGAAAAGCAGCTTCTTGACTTCCTCGATCTCGCGTAAATCCGGGTTCATCGACAACTGGAGAGAGACTCCCTCGATTATCCCAGCGAACAAAAACGCAAAGTCTTCAACGTCAACACTCGGAAACTCCCCGCGGGAAATGCCATATTCAGCCACGTCGCGGATTATCTTCCTGTATTCGCAATGGGATCGCAGTATGCATTTTCGAATATCTTCGTCGCAACACGCCATATGATGCAGATTTAAGAACACCTTATTGATTTTGCTGCTAAGAATCATTTCCTGCACAAGAAACAGTATCATCGCCTCGAGTCGTTTCCATGCGGATTCGACCGGAGCTGTATAGCTCTCAAACCTGATTTTCTCCTCCCTGATATAATCCTCTACAAACGCAAACACAAGGTCCTTCTTGCTGCTAAAGAAGTAGTGGAGCGCGCCGTGGCTTACGTTTGCCGCTTTGGCAATGTCTTTTATAGTTACCTCGTGATACCCGTTCGACGCGAGACACTCATAGAAACCGGCGACTATCTCCTTACGTCGTTCATCGGCGATTCTTCTTCTGGTCACGATGTTTCCTCTTTGAATAAAATATGTCTGTTGACTGACATTATATACTTCGTAGGGATTGTTGTCAAGCAGGATAAACCCCACACGAGTATCGCATGCAAATATGCGGTAACGACGAAATTGTCGTCATGTCTTTGTCTGGTACCACTGCGAATTTTCAAAAAAAACCGAGCAGCAATCCTTGACACGGAGCAAGTGGCATGCTATAATGTCGGTCAACCAACATAATATTCTCGCGCGGCGACCCGCCGAATCCACCACGAAAGGAGAGCGGAAAAATGCTTTGTGGTCTGCAGCATGTGGGTATGGGAGTATCCGATATGGCCGCAAGCTATGCGTTTTATAGGGATCTCCTCGGATTTGACATGAAGGTCGCCGACTGGCAAGGAAGAAGTGAGGAGTTGATTCCGTTCATCGGTCAGCTTGCAGAAGTGCGAATCATTATGGCCTTTAATCGCCTGGAGAGATGAGGGGTCGAGTTAGTCAAACTGCTCTCCATCCCGGCGTCGAGTAACGGCGATCGCTGGGGAGATATCGGCTACCTGGCGAGCGGATACCGCGTGCACAACCTGGCGGCGATAACCCGGCAACTCGAGCGGTCGGGGATTTCATTGTCGGTTCCCATTCAATCCATTCGCCTTGCCAACGGCCAGCAGCGTGAATTCGCGTTCTTGAAGGATCCCGACGGCAATCTGGTTGAGCTCATCGAAAACACTTTGGATGACTCGCGTCGGCCCGCCGTTAGGGGACTCGCTCAGGTTACTATCGGAGTCCGTGACATGGACAGGTCTGTCCGGTTTTATCATGATGTCGTGGGATACGACAGAGTTCTCTTCGAAACCAGTGGCAGAGCCTCCGTGTTTGATCCGTTGTTTCGCGGGAAGCTCAGTCAAAGGGAGGTATTGCTGGGGAGGAGTTCTTCCTTGCGAAGCCCCTTCGTCGTTCCTAATGGAGGTACAGTGAGGTTGGTTCAGGCACTCGACTACGAGGGCAAAGAGCTTTCCAAGGGGCGTCCTTGGGGCAATCCGGGGTTTCAGATGGAGTGTTGCTTTGAGGTTGAGGACATTCATGCAACAGTCGAAGAACTCAAATCCAACAAACAGGAAATCTTCCGCCCAGCCACCAAAATGAATCTGGGTTCTGGTTCACACGGATATTTCGCCTATGTCAAGGATCCTGACGGCAGCCTCGTTGAATTTGTCGAGGTCAGTCGCGTGACGTGGCTCAGCCCGAGAGCGATTTCTATCGTTTGGCCGGTTTTTTCTCCTCTCGCGAGCCGGATGTTTCACTGATCGAACGAAATGTCTATTGACAAGGATAATTCTGGATGATATAATGTTGGTCAACCAACATAATAATTTGCGAAGGGCAATATTCTAAATACAAACGAATTTTCATCGAGAAAGCTGGTTTTGCAGGTGTCTCAGAGTGCCGACGTTCAGACTTATTGCCCAGCATAATAATGTCGGACAACTAACATAAATATAGGTCCTGGCTGGCCGAGCATAGTGCAAAAAGGGGGAATGCTTCAAAAGAGAACCATGATTTAAGGGGATTGCCTTGTATCATAAAAGAGAATCTCCTTAGTTGAGGTGAGACGCTGGGGGGAAGAGTTTCAACAACATGTACAGTATTCACTTGGTCTATTCGTCGATGAAAGGAGATGGATTAGAATGAGCACGCTATTTCGTGGGCGTAAGGGGTTCACGCTTGTCGAGTTGCTGGTGGTCATAGCTATTATCGGTATCTTAGCTGCGATCCTCTTGCCAGCGCTGGCGAAGGCCAGAGAGTCGGCCCGCCGTTCTGCGTGCGTCAACAATCTCAAGCAGCTCGGCCTGGTGCTCGGTCTGTATGCGACGGAGAACAAGGAAATATTTCCGCCACTCGCTAACGCGAGCCCCATATTCATGTTTGACGGCAATGCGGTATATCCGGAGTATCTGACCGATGCCGCAATTCTGGCGTGTCCTTCGGACCCTGAAACGAATCCGAAAGTCAATTACCGTCTTCTCGTGAACACCTCGCTGAGCGACAACTCGTGGAACGCCACCACCGCGTCGTTCACAAAGGGAACCGTGCATCCCGACTGTTTACTCCCAATGAGCTATGTATATGCCGGCTGGATGCTTATGGACAACAGCGAAATGCTGTCGGGCCTGGTCGCGTACACATGGGTGGATATCAACCTGCCCATCAGCAAGGCCAACACTGACGGCTGGCGCGACCGGAACCTGAACATGGCCTCGTTCGGTTTCACCGGCTCGGGCAACGCGGCCAGCAACACCATCAACAGGCTCTCAACGAGCGTTGACAGGTTCCTGGTCACCGACATGAACACGATTCTCACGGGCGCCGAGGCCGGCTCGAGCAGCATACCGGTCATGTGGGACCAGATATCAACGAACATCAGCGAGTTCAGCCATGTTCCCGCTGGCCAGAACGTGCTGTTCATGGACGGCCACGTCGAATTCTATCGTTATGACAGAGCCTCGACGAGGTTCCCGGTGTCGCCTCTCTACGCGGCAGTCAACGGCGGCGTTGAAAGTCCTGCGCCAGCGTATTGTCCGGACATCAATTAGTTGTTCGATATTTCCCCCCGTGTCTCTTTGTTGTACCGGGAAAGGGGAAGACCAAAAAGTCTTCCCCTTTCCTTATGTTTCCGTAGTTAGACATTATGTGGCATGTAGCGGGGTTATGTGTGAAAGAAACATGTGCAAGCAGCATATCGGGAAAATCCCCCCTGCCCCCTTTGTCAAAGGGGGGAAAGAGGGCGACTTCGTATCACATGGCGGATGCGCAAGAGAGGCATCGGCCTTCTTTCAAACCCTGAACCATGAACCCTAAACCATGAACCGTGTTTCTTAGGCGGGAGGTGCACACATCATGACTCTCACAAAAGCGCCCGAAACCCCAGGATATGTTCTTTACGGACCAGAACCAAAATTTCCGGATGTCCCCTACGCCGAGTGGAAGGCCCGGATAGATAAAGCGCGGAAGCTCATGCGTGAGAACAAGATTGACCTTCTAATGCTCTGGAGCGGTCCAAATTGCAGGTATTTCGCAGGATTCACGTCCATACACTGGCATATCCGCAGCATCCAACCGCTCGTAGCCCTCATCCCGATCGAAGGGCAACCCGTCGCCATCGCGGGCGAGTTCTTCCGGTGGACTGTCGAAGCTCAAAGCTGGATACGAGACATCCGAACCCAATCGGACGTGCATCATGTGAAATCCGAAAGAGAACTTCCGCGAGAAGTCGCCGCGACCGTCAAGGAAATGGGTTACGGAAAGGGAAACATTGCCCTCGAAATGGGACCGCTCGGGCATACGTGGATTCCGAGACCATTGAATGATATTCAAACCCTGATGAAGGCGTTGCCCGATGCAAACTTTGTCGACGGCGACAAAGTGATCTGGGCGTGCCGTTTGATCAAATCGCCGCTCGAGATAGACAGGCAGACGAAGGCTGCCGCCCTACA
>CAYVDS010000039.1:18590-30198 GCA_964450145.1 uncultured bacterium | reverse complement strand
GGCGGGGGCCGCGTCGCGGGGGGCCAGGTGCGAAGGGCCTCCTTCCCTTCCCCGGCCGGGGGGCCAGGAGGGGAAGGTCCAGGAACCTCCTCAGCGGGGCGCCGGAGCTCAGTTGGGCCGCTCCTTGACCGTGGGTCGGTCGAGCGTCCAGAATGCTGCCGGAGGAAGGACCGAGTGAGGATCCTCCAGGTCATCCCTACCCTGGCACCGGAGAGCGGCGGACCGGCGCGTTCCGTTCCGGCCCTCTGTTCCGCCCTCGCGGCGGCTGGCCATGAAGTGACGGTCTTCACCACCGATTGGCTTGGCACGGCACCGGCTGGAAAGGTCGACCGGGGGACATCCGCCGCGGAGGGGTACCGGGTGGTGACCTTCCCGACACGCCGGTTCCACCCCGATCCGCGCCTGCCGCGGTCGCCGGAGGTCAGCGCACATCCTGAAGGTTCACGAGTGAAGAGTTGATTCGGTAATGGAGAATGATGTCAGTTTCGAGCTCATGGGCTATAGCTGGACCGCGAAGCTGGAAGTTGCCCCGCTCATCAAAGAAAAAGTTATTCCCATCGTTCTTTCAGGCGAGACCTCTCCGCAGTTGCGCGTAATCAGGCGCAAACTTACCCGCGATTCGTTCCTGGTTTCCACAGACGACTCCTCCGGCGAAATGTTTGTCAAAGTCCATAAGTACACGAAGATGAGAGAGAGGATGAAGACCGCGTTCAGGCCTTCGAGGGCAAGAGCGGAATGGCGGATAGGCCGGGAAATGTTCGCGTGCGGGCTGCCAGTTGCCGAGCCGTTGGCACTGGGAGAGCGCCGTATGGGGGGCCTTGTGTCAGGCTGTGTTCTGATCCAGCGCGGTCTGTCTGATTGCATGGCGCTCGGCGACTATATCGCACGTCATTATCCTCTTTCGAAAAGCAAACTATCGCCGTTTTCATATGTAATATGCCCGACAAGTTCCGCGTCACGCCGTCCCATCCAAGGCGAAGTAGGTGCGAATTCATTCGCAGCCGCCGGCCAAGAACGGGACGGAATTCCTGTGCGAATGAATTCGCACCCACAAGGGCCCGATTGTTCCTTTACAGTGGGAGACAATTCAAAAACTGGAGCGGTCCTTGATAAGACGGAATTTCAAGCTGACGCGTTGCGTGCCGGCATTAACGCTTTGCGGGAAGGTGTTAGGGAAAGGGCCGAAGACAAGCCGGACGGGTTCTTCCGGTCGATAGGTGAACTTGTTCGGCGGATGCATTCCGCCGGCTTTTGGCATTCCGACCTCCATACCGGCAACATATTAGTCGAGTCGAGCGCCGATTCCTTCAAGCTTTGGCTTGTTGACCTCCATGCTGCCGGGCGGTCGTCCCGCCTTACGCGTCGAAGGCGAATGGCAGACCTCGCAAAGCTGGTTTTCTCGCTTGAGGAGTTTCTTGATGAAGGGCAGTTGCGCGAGGCGCTCGAGGGCTACAGTCCGGACGCAGACAAGGCGGAGATAAGCGAAACGTTGCGCGCGTTGCTGAAATCTGCCGATTCACTCCGCAGATTGCGTATCCGGAGCCGCGCCAAACGGTGTTTAAGGACCAGCGGAATGTTTGTCGTCGAGTCTACAAATGCTATGAAGGTGTACAGGCGGCGAAATATCGAGGGCGGCGCCGTTCTCGATGCCGTGCGCCGGCACCAACAGATCGGCGCAGAGAAAGGTCCGGAGCTTATTAAGACGACTTCCAAGAGCGCGCTCACGGCGTTTTCCCTCCCGGGTGTCGGCGAAGGAAAGATTTTTGTGAAGGAATTCTCCAGCGGCGGCGTTATGAAGTTGCTCGAAAGCATGTTTTACATGCATCGTGGAAAGCGAGCGTGGACGGCGGGCCATCTGCTTCAGATTCTTGGGGTTCCGTGCGCCGAGCCGCTGGCGCTTATCGAGGACAAGAGGTTCGGACTACTGAGAACAAGCTACTTGCTTATGAGAGAGATAACCGGCGCGGCCCCGCTCAACGTTTTCCTAAGGAACAGATACTTCCGCATCTCCGGGCGGCTGTCATGCGATGAGATACGTGAAAAGAAAGATTTCATTTATGCCGGCGCGCTCGCGCTGAGGGCGCTCCATTCAAGAAACATATATCAGAAAGATTTTTCTGGAAAGAATGTCCTCGTGCGGGCCGGCGGCAACGGTGAAATCAGTTTCTATTGTGTCGACTCTGACAGCGTCCAGTTCCCGCAGCGCATCTCATTGCGCCGCCGACTCAAGAATCTGGCGCAGCTCAACGGTCTCCCGACATGCGTCACGACAGTCGACAGGATTCGCTTCTTCAAACATTATTTCAACGTAGGAAGTATCACGCCGCGAGACAAGATCCTTCTGAACACCGTCCGCCTGATGAGTAGCCGGAGATTCAGAATCTCTCGTGAGAGCGATGAGGCCCTTCGTCGCGCGGCTGCGACTGAAACAAATGCGTATGAAGATATTGCATCTTTTTAGCAACACAAAGTTGACGGGCCCGGCTGAGCCGGCGATAAACCTGTGCGCATCGCTCAAAGACCTTGGTCACAACGTGATGTTCGCTTGCTGCACGTCATCGAGAACTGGAAGCACGAGTGTGCTCGCAACTGCCACTGAGAAGGGGCTTTCCCCGATTACGCGCTTCAGGTTGAACAAGCACCTGAACATTCGGGACAATATGTACGACTTGCGCAGACTCCCCGCGTTTCTAATGGAGAACCGCATAAGTGTCGTTCACGCGCACATGGACAATGACCACCTTGTGGGCGGCCGCTCCTCGCGAAAGGCAGACCCCAAAATCAGCATTGTGCGAAGCTGTTATTCGGGCGATGGACTCAAACCGTCCCTCCGCGCGCAATACTTGCTACGCAAACTCACCGATGGGCTTATCGTTGCATCCGAATCCGCAAAGGCGTCCATCCTCGAGAATTTCCCTTTTCCGGAAGACAGAATCTGGGTGGTGAACGGGGCTGTTGACACCGACCGATTCAACCGTTCTGAGGCGCTGACGGGAACGCGTTCCCGCTTCGAACTGGGCGACGAAGATTTTGTTTTCGGAGTAGTCGCGAGAATCCAGCCACATCGTCGGTTTGACGTTATTCTCGAGGCAATGAAGCGCGTGTCGGCGAGGGACCCGGCGGCAAGGCTTCTTATAGTAGGCAGAGGCACGCGCATGCGCGAAGTGGCGGTCGAACCGGTTCGCCGGATGCGGCTCGAAGGCTGCATCAAATTTGCGGGCTACCAGGTAGGGCGGGATTATGTTGATACGCTGGCGTGTCTTGATGCATTGATATTTCTGATGCCGGGCACAGACGGTACCTGTCGCGCGGTCAGGGAAGCGATGGCAATGGGTAGGCCCATCATAGCGGCGCGTCGCGGAATGCTTCCTGAAATTGTGGACCACGCCGTCAACGGGCTAGTGATCGAGGATAATCCGGAGACTCTGGCAGAGGCCATGCGCTATCTTGTCCGCAATCGGGAGGTGGCCAAATCGATGTCGGCGCAATCATTCAAAAAGGCGCGAGAAGAGTTTCGGCTGGATACCCAGGCGAGAGAGGTCGGGCGAATCTATGAAGAAGTCGCGAAGCTGGGGCGGCTTGCAACATAGTGTGTCTCCAACATGAACATTCTCTTCTACACGAAAGAGTTTCCGCCTGAAGTTGGAGGCATAGAGACTTATACTTACAATGTGGCCAACTATTTTGCGAAATTCGGCCACAACGTGGTGGTTGCTGTCAGGCGCATGCCGGGCGACCGCGAGTTCGACGTCTCTCAGCGGTTCAAGACTGTCCGATTAATGAGGCCCGTCATCCCGCCGATTCTTTACCGGCTTTACACATTTGCCGCCATCCCGCTGCTTATCAAGCGGCAAGCCATTGACTTTGTATATCTCCCCTATTGGTTTCGATTCAGCTCGATAATTTACCACTTGAGCAAGCTCTTCGGCCTGAAATACTTTGTCACATGCTACGGTGAGGAAGTGTTGTTCGATCCGAAGCGTATGCGCCATTCACACAGGAGGCTTTTGAAGGGATACCGCAGAGCCGAGCGGATATTTGCCATCAGCGAGCACACAAAGAAGCTGCTTGCTGCTCTTGGGATCGAAGACCAGAAAGTTGCCGTGGTCAAACCCGGCATCGACGTTTCGGCGGCCGAGCCCGCCGCCAGCCCGATTGAAAAACTCTCCCGCGATTTGCAGCTTGATGGAAAGAAAGTGGTTATCACAGTGTCCCGGCTTGTCAAGAAAAAGGGGCACGACAACGTTTTAAGGGCTCTCAGCGCGTCAAGAGAACGGCGCAAAGGGCTCGCTTATTTGATAATCGGCGAAGGCGAAGAGGAAGCGAATCTCAAGGCTCTTGCCAAAGAACTAGGGCTCGAAAAGGAAGTGCTCTTCATGGGCAGGGTTTCCGACGAGGTTTTGAAAGCGTGTTATGCGTTAAGCGACGTGTTCATCATGACCACACGCGAGGTGGATGATTCAAAACGGACCGAGGGGTTTGGAATCGTCTACCTCGAGGCGAACCTCTACGGAAAGCCCGTCATCGCCGGAAGTGTCGGCGGTGTCGGCGACGCCGTAATTGACGGAGAGACGGGTATCCTCGTGGACCCGCATAATGTCGGAGAGATTTCGGCTGCGATTGACAAACTTCTTTCCGACGGCAAGCTGAGCGCCAGGCTGGGCGAGAACGGCAGGAAACGGGTTCGCGAGGAGTTCGCGTGGGAGACCACCGCGCGCCGGCTGGAAACGCTCATGTTGTCGGCGCTGGGAGATCGATAATGCCGCACACGGCGCTCATAACAAATTTCCATAAGCACGGAGGTGGCCAGCGCATCTATGTCCACATTCTCGCGCGGAACCTTCTGAAGGCGGGGCACAGGCCTATTGTCGCGTGCCCGCGCGGAAGTTTCCTCGCGAGGGACTGTTCGGCGGACGGTATCGAGGTGCTCGACGCCTTCAGGTTTCGCCAAAGATTCACTCCGGTAAGTTTTTCGAGAGACGTCGCCCTCGCCAGGAGGGTAGTCGCAGAAAAACAAATCGATGTGATTCATGTGAACGGCTCCCGAGACCATTGGATAATGGCAACCGCCAATTTCTTCTCGGAGGAAAAAGTTCCAATTGTGCGCACGCTTCACAATACGAAGCCCGTCCGCAACACTTTTCTCAACAAACTTCTGTACCAAAAGTCCACCGCGCAGACTATCTCGGTGTGCCATTATGTAAAGGAAATGCTTGCGGAGTCGCCCGTCCTTAAGAATTCGGAAATGGCTGTAATCCACAACGGAATTGAGATCGAGAAATTCAGCCCGATGCCTCAAGACAAGAGAGTTCGCGCCGAGCTTAATATTCCCCCGGATGACCTCGTCGTCGGTATTGTGGGGCGGCTCGCCTGGGACAAGGGTCACAAATATCTTTTCGAAGCGGTTTTGCCATTGATTAGGGGAGAATTTCCGGATATCAAGGTCGTTGTCGTCGGCTTCGGAAAAGACCATGAGAAGCTGGCGCGTCTCTGTGAAAAGATGGGTATCGCGCAGCATGTCGTTTTCACCGGTGTTCGGAACGACATAAGAGAGGTCATATCCATTTTTGACATCGGCGTCCAACCCTCGATCGGAATCGACACCTCATCATATTCCATGAAAGAAATCATGGCTATGGAAAAGCCTGTTGTTTGCTCCAGCTATGGGGGGCTCAAAGAAATCGCTGAGGATGGAGTAACCGGCTACATCGTGCCGCCGCGGGATTCCGAGGCCCTGAGCAAACGGATCATAGACTTGTGCCGCTCGCGCGAACTCAGGGAGAGGATGGGAAAAGCCGGGCGGGAAAGGGTCGAGCAGGAATTCACTTCTCAGGTATCCGTGAGAAGAACCTTGGAAGTTTACGAACGGGCGATTGACAAGTCAGGGAAATGAGAATCGCAATTGACGCCAGCTCCGCAGCCATACCGCAAAGGACGGGTGTGGCAAAGTATATTCACCGCTTGATCGAGAATCTGGAAGAGTTGGACGAACAGAACGAATATGTTGTATGCTATCGCCTGTCGAGATGGAAACGCCAAAGTCATTTCTATCAACCTAGGAAGGCGACAACAAAGGTAAAACTCTTCCAAGAGCCACTTGGCGTAGGACGCAATATCAGCGTCCTGCACGGGCCGGATGCGCGATTGCCGCGTCTCCTGCGGGATGTGAAACTGGTTGTCACCGTACACGACCTGTTTTCGCTTGTCTCCGACGAATTCGCCGATGAGAGGTTCCGGAGGAAAAAGATCGCGCAGTACAGGGACATTTCGCGAAGGGCAGACAAGATTATCTGCGTCTCTGAAAGCACCCGGGGCGATTTAGTCCGTTTCTTCCCGGAAGCAGAGCCGAAAACGTGTGTAATCTACGAGGGAGTGGATGGGCGATTTTACCCAAGGCCGGACGAAGAGGTCAAAAGGATTAGGGAAAAATACGGAATCAACTCTGAGTACGTCCTTTACGTGGGCGCGCTCTCGAAGCGAAAGAACATCCTCCGCATGTTCGAGGCGTTTCATCTGGCTAGGCGGGAAACGGGCGAGAATCTGCAATTTGTGGCTGCGGGCAAGCTTACCTACGGCAAAGAGGAGATATTGAGATACGTCGAAAGCAATCGAAGCGACGGGCATATTACGCTGACCGGGTATATCCCCGATGAAGACTTGCCGGCGCTCTATTCTGGCGCCCGGCTATTCTTGTTTACAACGCTTTATGAGGGCTTCGGACTGCCGATCCTCGAGGCGCTGGCATGTGGCGCGCCGGTTCTCACCTCGGATATTTCAGCGATGCGCGAGATAGCATCCGATGCGACATGGCATGCCGAGCCCACATCGCACGAGAGAATAGGTGAGAAAATTGTTGAAATCCTTCGCAGTGAGCGCGGAGCAAGAAAAAAGCCGCAACATCCTCTGCCGAGTTGGAAAGATATGGCAAGACAAGTTCTCGAAGTGTACAAGGCCAGTTGCCCTTGATTCGGGGACACCTTAATTCGGGGACACGATGAGGCATCGTGTCCCCGAATTAAGGGAAGCCATTGCCAGATTTCCCATGACTAAATGACGCTTTAGGATGAATGGGATGAAAATCACAATTGTGCATCCTTCATTGGCCATCAAGGGCGGGGCCGAGAATCTGATGGTATGGATGGCGCAAGGCTTCGCCGCAAGAGGGCATAGCGTCAAACTCGTGACGACCGACTACAGCGCCGGGCTCTGGGACTCATTTTTGGAAAAAAATGTGGCAGTCACCCATCTGAGGCCTCGCTTCTTTTCGCAAGTTATGAATTCAAAACGCCTGACCATCCTGGATTATGGCGGCCAACTGTGCGACATCCTGAGAGATCAGGATGTGATATTCTGTTCCCTTTTCCCAACTCACCTGTGGGTTGCGCGGGCGAAGAAAAGTTCACGTCTGAAAGGCCGGGTAATCTGGTATCTACAAGAGCCTTCGCGCAGAACTTATTGGCAAATCACAGACCGGCACGTCCTTGAACATGCGAAGTATTGCCAAGGATCAGAGTATAACGTGCATCTTCGCAAATGCATCGAGAGCCGTCTCAAGAGCGAGAACAAACATAAGAAACAGAGGCAGATGTTGTGGGACAAACACGCCGTCAGGCATATCGACCTTGTGCTCGCGAACAGTCGGTTCAGCGCGGACAACATAGCGCGCGCTTTCGGAGCGTCGGTCGAGGTATGTTATCCGGGCATACCGACTTGCTTCGGGGCCGAGGCCGAACAACCCGGCGAGTACCTGTTGGCCGTTGCTCCGCTGAGAGCAAAGAAGAATGTTCATAACGTGGTCGAGGCTCTTCACCTCCTCTCAACTGAACGCAATCGAAAGGACATTCGCCTGAAAATCGTCGGGCAAGGGCCTTCCCGGTCGGAGCTTGAACAGCTCGTCCGGAAGCGAGGTATCTCTTCTCAGGTCGAGTTCCTCGGCTTTCTCGATGATCAGCAGTTGGCAGATGTCTATCGCGGCGCTCGCCTCACTGTCTATATCCCTATTGACGAGCCCTTCGGGTTGATTGCCGTTGAGTCCATGTTCCACGGCGTGCCCCCCATTGTGTCAGACCACGGCGGCGTGTCGGAGATCGTGCGTGACGGGCAGACAGGGATGCTCGTGAATCCTTTCGACCCCAGAGCAGTCGCCGACACAATCGAGTCGCTCTGGGGAAACAGCGCGAGAATCCATGAAATGGGGGCGGCCGGCCGGCAGCAGGTAGAAGCGAAATTTACTCAGCGGCACTTCCTTGACCGTTTGGAAGCTTTCCTTGTCTGAGCGCCCGACTTTGCATTTATCCTGTGGCATGGTGTTAATTCGGGGACACGATGGGGCATCATGTCCCCGAATTAACGCATCATGTCCCCGAATTAAGCGACGCATCGTGTCACCGGATAAACACACATTGTCTCCCCGGATAAAACACGCATCGTGTCCCTGAACAAATGCGAAGTTCTCTTACTCCCCCTTTGCAAAGGGGGGAAGGGAGATTGTCCCGTAATTGACGAACCAAGATGGGATTCTGTAGGTGCGAATTTATTCGCATAATGTGTTCGGGCTCTTTCCGCGTCGCGTATGCGAATAAATTCGCACCTACGGAATTATGGGACAGTCTCAAGGGGGATTTCTGAGGCCAATGATTCAATCCACTACGCTACACTTGGGATGTGGAAACAAGAAGGTTGTGGGCGCACTGGGAATTGACTTTAACCCGAAATCCCAAGCCGACCTCATTCACGACCTGAGCGTGTTTCCGTGGCCGTTGGAATCCGACACGTTCGACCGGGTCATCTGCGCGCATGTGCTCGAGCACCTGGATGACATCGTGCGCGTGATGGCAGAGTTGCACAGGGTGTGCAAGGACGGAGCAATCATCGAGATTCGTACTCCCCACTTTTCAAACGTGCATTCGTGGGATGATCCCACTCATAGGTACCACTTCACAACAGCGAGTTTTGACTATTTCCAAAAAGGGCATTCGTTCTCGTATTGTGACGTTGACTTCGAGATCAGCGAACGCAAATTGACCTTTGGCGGTTCAATAATCAACATCCCGGCGAGGCTGCTTTGCGCCATTTCACTTCGCTTTTATGAAAAGCATTGCGCGTTCATGATGCCGGCGCATAATTTGATGATTACATTGCGTGCGTGGAAGAGGAAAGTCTAATGGAATCCTCCCGACGGGTTGCCAAGAAGACTCCTCTTTCCCCCTTTACAAAAATGGGGGTCGGGGATTGTCCCGTAATTGACGAACCAAGATGGGATTCTGTAGGTGCGAATTTATTCGCACAATGTTTTCGGGCTTTTTCCGCGTCGCGTATGCGAATAAATTCGCACCTACGGAATTACGGGTCAGCCTCGTAGGGGGGATTTTCCCGCTATGCCGCTTGGGTGTCTTCTCCGAACTAACCCTGCCCACAGGTGGGGTCGAATGGTCGAAAGTAAGACGAAAGGAAAGAAAAATTCGCCGTGATCTCGATTGCATCGCTTCACATTAATGACCAGGCGACATGGCGCGGCGGCGAACAGCAAGTGTACTATCTACTCAAGGGGCTGAAGGAGCGTGGTCATCGCGCCGAATTGATTGCCCAGCCCGCGAGCATCCTGGGCGAGCGGGCGCTGTCCATAGGCGTAAAGGTCCACCCTATCCGAATGCGCGGGGAAGCTGACGTGCTTGCGTCGCGCAGAATCGCGAGTCTGGTTGCCGCCGAGCGATTCGACGTGGTCCACGCGCATACGGCTCACGCGCACACCTTAAGCATACTCGCCTGCGCGTTCAATCCGGCGCCGGTCTGCGTGGTCTCGAGGCGTGTGGATTTCCCGATCAATCGAAAGCCGCTTGGACTGCCCTTGCTGAAGTATCGCTGGCGGGTAAATCACTATATCGCCATCTCCGAGGCTGTCAGGAATGTCCTCATATCGGGAGGGGTGAATGCCGCGCGTATTTCAATCGTTCACAGCGGCGTGCAGCCGCGCGAGGCCGCTGGCGACCCTGCCCAGTTCCGCCGGTCCGTCGTAATTCCTGCGGAGGGCGGTCTTGTCGGCACGGTCGGCGCCCTGGTCGACCATAAGGGGCAGCGCTTTCTCATCGAAGCGGCGCCGCTCGTTCTGCGGAAGTTCCCTGAAACTAAATTCATTATTGTGGGTGACGGGGAATTACGGGACTGTCTGACATCTCTCGCTTCTCAATTGTCAGTCAACGATGCTATAATGTTTCCCGGGTTTCGCCCTGATGCCGACAAATACATCTCGGCGCTTGACGTGTTTGTCGCTCCATCGCATATGGAAGGTCTGAACACCTCGATCCTCGATGCCATGATGCTCGAACGGCCGGTGGTCGGGACCACTGCGGGCGGGATACCCGAAATCATCGAGCACGGGAAAACGGGGTTGCTGGTTCGCCCAAAGGACCCTGTCGCGCTGGCGGAGGCGATAGTGGAGCTTCTCGCGCATCCCGAGAAAGCGCGGAAACTGGCGGTCGAGGGCCGCAAAAGGGTCATTAGTGAATTCACTGCCGACCATATGGTCGAAAGCACAATCGCGGTCTACAAGAACCTTTTGAAGAACCGATGAAAGAGCTGAAGAAGTATTTCAGAATCCTGTCGTATCTCAAGCCCTACAAGCGGCTTGTCCTGCTGGCAATACTCAGCTCCTTTCTCGTGGCGGGTTCCTTCGCCGGGGCCATCGGCGGCATCCTGCCGGCAGGGGACCTCTTGTTCGGCAAATTCAATGTCGGGACCTACCGGGAACTGCCGTTCATGGACACGGAGTTCGGGACCGCCTTGCTGAGTAAAGCGCAGCTTCTGCTTAACCGCGACAAATCCGAGCTTCTCATCGCGATTGTGCTGGTTATCGTCGTGCTTGCATGTTTTCGAGCCGTCTTCAAGTTCATCCAAGGCTATACGGCAGCATACCTGTCAAATCGGATGCGAATGGATATCGTCGTCCAATTGCACGACAAGATCATGAATCAATCATTGTCATTCTTCACAAAACAAGGCGTCGGCAACACTATCTCCGTATTGAATAACGACGCGGCTTTGATTCAGCGCGGGGCCATAATTATCCTTGACAAGATGATTCTTGAGCCGCTCAATATCGCGGCGGCGATGGCCGTCGCTTTTGTCCTGAACGCGAGGCTTACAGTTATCGCTGTCGTCGGATTGCCCATATTCGGCTATGCCGTGAGCCGGTTCGGGCGGCGGGTCAAGAAGAACACGCGAAAGAGCCTCAGGAACAGCGCTAATATCCTGTCCATTCTGCAGGAATCGCTGTTCGGCATAAAGGTAATAAAATCATTCGTTATGGAGGACTATGAGCGCGACCGGTTCAGTGCGGAGAACAAGCGGTTGCTAAAGAATACCATGCGCGCGGTCAAGGCGCGCGAGGTCATGTCGCCGCTTGTCGAGATCATCGCCGCTCTCGGGGTTGCCCTGTTCATCCTGCTCGGTGGACGCGACGTTCTATCCGGCAGAATGTCGGTCAGCGCCTTCCTCACTTTTTACGCCGCGCTCGGCTCTGTCTTCAGTCCGTTGCGAACTCTGTCCAAGGCGGTGGGCGAGATTCAGGCAAGCCTTGCAGGAGCAGCGCGCGTGTTCGAGTTCATGGATC
>CAYVDS010000039.1:0-18580 GCA_964450145.1 uncultured bacterium | reverse complement strand
GCGCGCGCGCCATGTGGCGGGACTATGCGCACAGGACCCGCCCGGCGCCGCCAGTATGCCCGTGATCAAGGGACGGGTCGTTTTTGACCATGTCAGTTTCAGCTATGATGGCCACAGCAGGGTCATTCACGGCGTGGATTTCGACGCCCAGCCGGGTGAAACCGTCGCCCTCGTCGGCTTTAGCGGGGCAGGCAAGACTACGCTCATCAATCTGCTGCTGCGTTTCTACGACGTTTCCGGCGGCGCCATTCTCGTTGATGGGGTTGACATCCGCTCGGTGACTCAGGCGTCGCTTCGCTCGCAGATAGGGCTTGTGACACAGGAGACGATTCTCTTCAATGACACGGTCGCGAACAACATTTCCTTCGGGAGAAAAGAGTATTCCCGCGAGCAGATTCTCGATGCGGCCAGGGCGGCCAATGCCCATGAGTTTATAGAAGAATTGCCCGAGGGGTACGAAACCGTCATAGGGGAGCGCGGCATGCTTCTGTCCGGCGGACAGCGCCAGAGGCTCGCAATCGCTCGCACGATACTGAAGAACCCGGCCATATTCGTGCTGGATGAGGCCACTTCTTCGCTCGACAGCAAGACGGAATCGATGATACAGGAGGCGCTCACGCGCTTGATAGAGGGACGAACGACTTTCATCATCGCTCACCGGCTTTCTACGATCCAGAACGCCGACAAGATAGTGGTGCTCGACAAAGGTCGAATCGAGGCAATCGGTCCGCATTCAAACCTTTATTCGACGAGCGCCATATACAGAAGTCTCTACGATAAACAGTTCCTCGCGCCGTCCGAGCCGGTTTCGACCGACGCCGTGCGAATAAATTCGCACCCACAAGATGCGCAGTGATACGTGTGCGCCAGCGCTTAATTCGGGGACACCTTGCGGCAAGGTGTCCCCGAATTAGCGGAACAATTGTTTCCTTCTTAGAGCTAAGCGAAGAATCTATGCCGACAGACGCAAATTGAAATAAAACACGAGATTCTTCGTCGCTTCGCTCCTCAGAATGACAAATCTGGTCGCTCTGTAGGCGCGATTTAACCGCACAATTCTATTAGCGAGATTTCGATATGCAAAAAGCAATTGTCGTTATACCCGCGCGCTACGGGTCAACGCGCTTGCCAGGAAAAGCGCTCGCGGAAATCGAGGGCAGGCCGCTCGTTCAGCACGTATATGACCGCGCCCGGCTGGCGCGGCTCGCCGCCGATTGTGTCATCGCGACCGACGATGTTCGCATCAAACAGACTTGCGAGAGCTTCGGCAGCAAGGTCGTGATGACGTCCCCGCTCCACAACTCCGGCACCGACCGCATGGCCGAGGTCGCGTTGAATACCGGCGCCGACGTCTATATAAACGTCCAGGGCGATGAGCCTCTCGTCGATCCCGAAGCAATTGACCTCCTCATAAAAACAATGTTTGATGATCCCTCCATAAAAATGGGTACCCTCAAGAGGCCTTTTGACTCATACGACGGTTTCGCAAACCCCAATCTCGCGCGGATTGTGTGCGACAAGGATGACTTTGCGCTCTATTTCACTCGCGCGGCCATTCCTCCTATGACCCGTGAGGAATTCGATACGACCGACAAGAGAAAACTCGCCTTCAAACACATAGGGATTTATTCGTTCAGGCGCGACTTCCTCCTCGAGTTCTCGAAGATGCCGCCGTCTCCGCTCGAAAAAGCTGAAAGGCTCGAACAACTTCGGGCCCTCGAGGCGGGGATCAAAATAAAGGTTTTGTCGACGAACTACGAGTCTGTCAGCGTTGAAACCCCGGCAGACCTTGAACGGGTTCGAGCCCTGTTTGCCGAAAGAAGGAGGGGCAGGTGACGAGGCCCATTATCGGAATCACGATGGGTGATCCCGCCGGTGTCGGCCCCGAGATCATCTACAAGGCTCTCCGCCAGCCGCGCGTCCAGTCTTCGTGCTATCCGCTCATATTCGGGACTTCCCGCTTCCTCACGGGGCTCAGTTTGAGCGCCGCTATCAGAAGCAATTTCGAAATAGTTCAATCGCCGGCCGAGGCGTTATTCAAGTACGGCAAAATCGACGTGGTCGAGATAGAAGCCTCTCCGGCAATACGCGTGGGCGAGAAGAGCGCCGCGTCGGGCAGAGCCGCGCTCGATTATTTGGAGAGAGCGACCCAAGCGGCGCTGCGGGGCGAAATCGACGCGCTCGTAACCGCCCCGGTGAGCAAAGCGGCCATTCGCATGGCAGGGGCGCGCGATTTTATCGGTCATACCGAATACCTGGCGAAAACGGCGGGAGTGACGTCCTTCGCGATGACGTTCTGGAGCAGCCGGCTTAAAGTGGCGCTTGTCACCACGCATATTCCCCTGAGGGAAGTCGCCTCCACGATAAACAGCAAACAAATTCTTTCTGTCAGCATCCTCGCGAACGAGGCGCTTAAGAAACTTGGTTTCCCGAAGCCGCGCATCGGAGTCGCCGGCCTGAATCCGCATGCGGGCGAGGATAGCGCCTTCGGCGATGAAGATGCGCGCATAGTGGCGCCCGCCGTGCGCGCGGCTCGAAAGCGGCGAATAGATGCGAGGGGCCCGCTTCCTGCCGACAGCCTTTTCCATGCGGCGCTCCACGGCGCCTATGATCTCGTCGTGGCCATGTATCACGACCAGGCGCTTGCACCGTTCAAGCTGATCGCCTTCGATGAAGGCGTAAACTTCACCCTCGGCTTGCCTTTTGTGCGCACTTCGGTTGACCACGGCACGGCGTACGACATCGCAGGTAAGGGGATCGCTTCCGAAAGAAGTCTCGTTCAGGCCATTAAACTCGCCGTCCGGCTTGCCCAATGAAACTGCGCTCCACAGAGCTTCTGAAAAAGTACAATATCAGATTGAAGAAATCGCTCGGGCAGAACCTTTTGCTCGACCCCAACATCAACCGAAAAATGGCGGAAGTGGCGGCAATCGGTCCTCAAGACTCCGTCATCGAGATCGGCGCAGGGTTGGGAGACCTTACCGAGGCGCTCGCAGATAGGGCGCGCGAAGTGCTTGCCGTCGAGATAGACCGCAGATTCGAACCTGCGCTTCGAGAACGGTTCGACTGCAATCCGCGCGTCACCATGTTGTTCGGAGATATCCTGAATCTTCCCTTGAGAGAGTTGGTCGGGAGCTTTCGCCATGAACCGCGATCTCTCAAGATGGTCTCCAATCTCCCGTACTACGTCACTTCGCCCATACTAATGCATTTTCTCGAGAGCGACTTAAGAATTGCATCACTTACCGTGATGGTTCAGAAAGAAGTGGCGGATCGAATTGTTGCCCGACCCGGGGGAAAGGACTATGGTATCTTCTCCGTGGCCTGCCAGCTTTACACGCACCCGCGGATCGTCCACATAGTCTCACCTAAGTGCTTTCGCCCTGAGCCCGACGTGAAATCCGCGATTGTTCATCTCGCGGTTCGCGAAGAGCTATCGCTCACCGAAAAGGAGCGCGCAGTCTTCTTCGAAATAGTAAATGCCGCATTTGCCCAGCGCCGGAAGAAGGTGATTAACTCTCTCGCTGGCGCGCTTGCCTCGCGTCCGGACAAACGGGGTTTGGAACTGTTACTTCATCAAAGCGGCATCTCTCCTGACTCGCGCGCCGAGACGATCCCTATTGATGGTTTCGTCCGGCTTGCGCTTCTTGTTGCCCGAGGCGCCATTTCCCCCAAATAATTAACAGCTTATCCACACTATCAGTTCCATTTGCTTGCGCGCCGGCCATGCGTAAGTCAAATCTTGATAAGTGGTAATGACCAGAATGGAAAGCCCATGATCTGCCTTGCACTCGCGAAGTGTGGATACTGTGCAAAACCCCGGAAAACCATGCTATCTTTATAAGAAATCGTGTGGAAAATCTGGGGATTTCACTCTTTATATCGTAAAATGACAAATATGAGCTATAAATAGAGTAATATGTCTATTTCAGCCATTATTTTGGTATAATCCTTATTGATTTCTGTGTGCGATTGTATTATCATGTGCGATTAGCACTCGTTCGAGGCGAGTGCTAGCAAGCCCGACATCCAAGTAAATCCCAATAATACCAGGAAAAGGAGGGAAAACGTAAAATGAAATTCAGACCTCTCAAGGACAACGTGGTGGTTCAAGTTCTCAAAGCCCGAGAGAAGACCAGTGGAGGACTGTTCCTGCCCGATACTGCGAAGGAAAAACCGCAAGAAGCTAAAGTTGTCGCCGTTGGGACGGGGAGAAGGCTGAAAGGCGGAGAAGTAGTTTCCCTGAGCGTCAAGGTTGGCGACAAGATTCTATTCAGCAAGTACTCCGGAAACGAGGTCAAGATCGAAGGCGAGGAATATTTGATTTTCAGCGAGAAGGATATCCTTGCGATTCTGGATTAAATACTCTTGGAGGTTCACATGCCGGCAAAGCAGCTAATATATGATGAAAAGGCGAGGCAAGCCTTGCTTCGAGGAGTCGACAAGCTTGCCAACGTCGTCGGGATCACCCTCGGTCCGCGTGGCCGCTACGTGATTCTCGACAAAAAATTCGGGCCGCCGACTATTATCAACGACGGCGTAACCATCGCTAAAGACATAGAGTTGGAAGACCCGTTCGAGAATATGGGTGCGCGGTTAGTTCGCGAGGTTGCGACCAAGACCCAGGACGATGCGGGGGATGGCACGACCACTGCAACGGTGCTTGCCCAGGCCATGATCCGGGCCGGAGTGAAAATTCTCGCTTCTGGCGCCAACGCCATGGCGCTCAAGAGGGGTATCGACAAGGCTGTCGAAGCGGTCACTGATGAAGTGAAATCCTACAGCAAGCCCATTAAGGCGCGTGATGAAATCGCGCAGGTCGCGACGATTTCCTCCAACAACGACGTACAGATCGGTCAGATGATCGCTGACGCCATCGAAAAGGTCGGAAAGGACGGCGTCATAACAGTCGAAGAGGCGAAGACGCTCGAAACCAACCTTAAGACTGTCGAGGGGATGCAGTTCGACCGCGGGTATCTCTCGCCGTATTTCATGACTGACCTGAAGCGGTTGGAAACAGTCCTCGAGGAGCCGCTGATATTGTTGTATGACAAGAAGATTTCGTCAATAAAAGACATACTTCCGCTCCTCGAGCGCATCGCGCAGACAGGCGCGACATTGCTCATCATTGCCGAAGACGTGGAAGGCGAGGCGCTGGCCACGCTTGTCGTCAACCGGCTGCGCGGCACGCTGAAAGTCGCCGCGGTCAAGGCTCCCGGCTTTGGGGATCGCCGCAAAGCGATGCTCGAGGACATCGCGATTCTGACGGGCGCGCAAGTCATCTCGGAGGAACTGGGCCTGAAGCTCGAAAAGGTCGATACCAAGATGATGGGAAAATGCAGGCGCGTGGTGATCGACAAAGAGAACACTACGATTGTCGAGGGCTCGGGCGAGAAGAAGAAGATCAATGGCCGTGTGGCCCAGATTCGCAGACAGATCGAAGAAACCACCTCCGACTATGACCGCGAGAAGCTGCAGGAACGGCTTGCCAAGCTTGCGGGCGGCGTTGCGATCATAAACGTCGGCGCCGCGACCGAGGTCGAGCTGAAAGAGCGCAAGGCGCGCGTCGAAGACGCCGTTTCCGCCACGAAGGCGGCAGTTGAAGAGGGAATCGTGCCCGGTGGAGGCGTGACCCTGCTGCGCGCGGCCGCGGTCATTGACAAGCTCAACGTCAAGGGTGACGAAAAGACCGGCGCGATGATCGTCAAGCGGGCGCTCGAGGAGCCGGCTCGCATGATCGCGCAGAACGCGGGCCAAGACGGTTCCATTGTCGTGGGCAACATCAAAGCCAAGAAGAACCAGGACTACGGCTTCAATGCCAATACCCTTCAGTATGAGAACTTGCTGAAAGCCGGGATCGTGGACCCGACCAAGGTGACTCTCACTGCTCTGAAGAACGCGGCCAGCATCGCGGGCATCTTGTTGACTACCGAGACGCTGGTGACCGAAAAGCCCGAAGAAAAGAAAATGAAGATGCCTCCGATGCCTCATGGTCACGGAATGGGCGGCATGGGTGGCATGGGCGGAATGGGCGGAATGGGGGGTATGGGAATGGGCGGCATGGGAATGGGCATGTAAGCTCATCCCGTATCATATCGAAAACGAATAAGGGGCGCAGTTGTCTGCGCCCCTTTGTGTTACCGGGTTTCGGCTTCTACCTGAACCCATCAACAGAGGTTCTGGCTGGTATTCTCACCTTGCAGCGGCCCCACGGCCTCCACGCCGCTCCCTTGCCCATTCGGTCTCATACACAACCATTTGCGGTCCTCCACAGACTGCGTTGACCTCCAAAGATACGTCAAATATGGGTTTGAACTCCTTGTGAGGGGGCAGTTCAGGAAACCAATTTGGGAAGATGATCACATAGTCAGGCTTGTTCAGCGCCACAAACTGGAAAATGCCATCTTGCTTCTTCCGGTACGGCAGCACTTCGGGCGTGACCAAGCCCACGAGGTCGAGAATCTTGCGCTCGGAAAAATACGCGATGGCGCCTATGTCGTTCACGGCAAGGACGGCGTCGGGCGACGAGTTTTCTCTTACCCAACGCCCAATACGGACTTGCATCGAGTTGATGTTCTCTACTCCGCGCGCATAGAATTTTGAGTTTTCGTATTCTTCAATCGATAGCGAGATAAACAAGACTGTGATCATACCGGCAAGCACTATGCGCCAGATTCTGACAGCCGTTTCCTCTCCGACCCAGAGTTCCGCGAGCGTCACCTTTAGCCAGCGGAAGGTCATATGCAAGCCCGCCGTTCCCATGATTACGTATAGCGGCGTCAAATTGCCGAAGTACCTGAATATCCACTCAAGCACGCCTTGACTGGGTGAAATCATTCCAACGAACACCGGATACAAGAAGAACACCAGCGGGATGAGAAGAGCCTTGTTTTTCGCTTCTCTGCGAAACGAGTTCACAATAATTCCTGCGGCCCCAATGAACATCAGCCAAAAGAGCAGGATGTTATGCTTGAACGACTCCTCCAGAAGCACGCGAAGGTAAACTTTCGGATACACCACAATCATTTTCCGAAACTCGTCAAAACCGCCTCCTGACAGCATTACGGAAGGCCCGCCAGCCCTTTTTGCGACAAAAGTGTTCGGAAAAGGTTGGCCTGAAGTGTGATAATTAAAGGCCAAATACGGCGCCAAAAGGATGAAGAAAACAAGGACATGGACCACCGCTCGTCTCGTAAATCCGGCCAGTTTTTCGTTTTTCTCGAGGCGGCCAAGTACGAAGCTGTCTGCAAGCGCGATGAAAATCAACTGCATCGACTCGGGCCGCGCCAGCGAAGCCAGTGCGAACACAGCCGTGCTCAAGTATTGCTTCAGCCCCCCCTCGCGCCGGTAGATGAGGTGCAGATAGACGCCGGCCAATGTGAGACACACGGACAGCATGATCTCCATGCCGGAAAGCGCGCCCCACATGAGCCTTGAAGTCATCGCGCAGGCCATGGCTCCGAGAAAAGCGAACATGTTGTCATCCACAACTAAGACGAGAATCTTGTATACGGCGAGACAACTGAGCGCGTATAGCGCGAGGCTGATTATCTTGGATGTCAGAATGAAATTTGGGATGATGAAATACGAGCCGGCGAGCACGAAGGTCCAGAGCGGCGCTGTCGAGCCGGCCATGGGAACACCGGGGTTGTACGACATGCCGCTGCCGCGAACAATATTTCTCGCAAACTGACAATGAATCCATGCGTCGTCGAGGGGGAAGCCGAACGCGCCGGCAGTTTTCCATTCCTGATATAAGTGCAGCGCCGCGAAAAGCAATATAACCAGCGCGATGAGCCCGGGGTATGCGATTCTCGTCCGCGCGGGTTTCATGTAGACGCTCGCCGGCTTTCTGCGGCTTCGTAGCGGGCGGCGAACCAATAGATACAAGCGCTCGCCGTTACAGACAAGAAGAAAGAAACCGAAATGATAAGACCGATGTCGATTGCCCGCAGCGCCATCGGGAGATAGCGTGTGGCAAGGGCATTCAAGCTTCCCCCGGAGCGCGAGGCGACCATCACTGCCACGGTGGATATCTTCGTGATTCTCTCAAATATGAAATAGTAGCCCGAAGTCGACGCGAGCAGCGAAAACCCGCTTGCGGCAAGCAAGAGGGCGAACCACGCGAGGAAAATGCCGCGAACTGACGCTTTGTGACACTCGAGGCGTTCGGAAAGCCCCTCAAGTTCTCGTTTTGACGCCGTCTCCGTGCTGACGGACTGTGCAATACGTCCGTGCGGGTACAGCTTTCGTTTTCTGACAATGAGAAATGCGATAAGCGACCCCGCGAGCGCGGTGAATTGTGCGAGGCCGCCGCCAATCCAAATCAGGAATAATGTGAAGACACAGGCCGGCAATCCACACTTCAGAAGGGTCTTGCAGGATCGGTCCTTTGCTATGAGCGCCCGAATCCCGCTGAGAGATACTGCCATATACCTCATGGACATTGGCCTATCCGGGGACACCTTGCCGCATGGTATTCCCGGATGGGCCGGAAGAGCATGCAGCCGCTTTTTCGGGGACAGGATGCGCGTCACCTCCCCGAAAAGGCGATTTCAGCGCTAATTCATAAGATGGCGCGCCAGGCGTTTGCCGAGCCCGATGCACGTGAGCACTGGCGGCAGCCCCCACGGTTCCGGAATCACGCTCGTGTCGCAAACGTAAAGGTTTTCAATCTTGGTCTGCAGGTTCTTATCCACGACAAAGCCGATGCGCGCCGTGCCGCCCGGATGCGCTCCCCTGTCCATCGAGTAGAAAATGTCGTTTACCTCGCACCCGGCATTTTCGAGGATTTTCTCCGCGATGCGAGTCCCCTTATCGAGCTTCAGGTGGTCGTCCTGGCTAAGAGGCTTCGAGAACGAGCCGTCGAGGTTTATGCGACCGCCCATGTCGTCGCGAATCTTTACCATGATGCCCAACACGGACCGGTAATTCATGAATTTCGGCAAGTGGCGCGGATTGCGCATGGCGATCGAAGGCGGGAACAGCACTTTTGGCTCGACTATCGGCGAAAGAATGAATCCATGCTCTTCATGATGTTCGTATGTGCCGACCGACATCTGAGGGGCCGACGCGGTACCGACGCCCTTATCTCGCGGGACTCCGTATACCATCCTCAGCGGATCGCAGAAGAACCCCTGGCCCGCCTCCGGTATGCCGGAGCGCTGTAGTATCACCGGTGTTCCCATGCCGCCGGCGGCGATAATCACCCGCTTGGCTTTTACTTCGACAGGTGTGCCCGATGCATTCTTTCCGCGAATCCCGACTGCCCTGCCATCCTCGATAATGGCTTCCCTGACCGTTACCTTGTTCAATAGAATTGCGCCGTGCTCGACGGCTTCAGCCACGTATTCGGCGGCCGTCCACTTTGCGCCTCGTTTGCATCCGAGAATGCAATCGGAACATCCCGCCTCGCATTTCGAGGGGTCAATGAATTTCTTGAAGGGCTCCCATTCATACCCCAGGTCATTCGCGCATGACATCAGTCGGAGATTGGCCGGTCCCAACAACTCATCGGGAAGCGTACCTAATTTCAACTCCTCTTCCGTTTCGTTCACTTCGTAGGTTATGTCGACCCCGTACTTTTCCTTGAGCCATGCAGGCGGCCGGCAAGCGGTCGCCGTAAAAACCAAGGTCGACCCTCCGGTCGCGAGCGCGCGCACGACATTCAGCCCTTCTTTAGAAAAGACAAGGCCGCCGCGGTCGATATACTTGAATATCGAGAAGCTGTTGCCGACGCGTTCCGGGTGGCGTCCTCTTTCAACGAAAACGACGCGTTTCCCCGCCTTTGCAAGCTCACGTCCGACCGTTGCCCCTCCGGGCCCCGTCCCCACGACCACCGCATCTGCCTCGATTCGTATTGTCTGATTGGCTGCCGGGCTCACTATGATTTCCTCCCTCTCCTGAGAAACTAGGTCTACGGTTTACAGGTTAACGGTCTGCGGTTCAACAATTACCCTTCCGCTTTTTCCCCCTTTACAAAGGGGGAGCAGGGGGATGTTTTCCGCTGTGCCGTTCAGATTACCCTTCGGTCTTGTTTCTATGCGTATGATTATATCGCGCAGGGAATAGAACTTCAACTTGTTGCATTTTGGAACCGACGGGGTGTCCCGTTAATTCTGGGGGGGAGCAGTCCTTAATTCGGGGACACCATGCCGCATGGTGTCCCCGAATTAAGGAAAACAGCCACCATTTTTGGAAGCAGGCCTCGTTGACCGTAAACCGCAAACCGTAGACCGTAAACCGGCTTTTGATTGAATATTTTATCCCTCCCAAACGACTAATAAGGAGAATGAAGAATACCTATACAAACGACAATTCTTAGATACAGACTTACCTAAGGGGGAGTTAACAATGAGTGAGGAGAGAGCACTAAGGGGGAGGCTGAAGGATGTATTGGCGGCGCTGGGGCTAGTCCTTGCGACAATGCTGGTTCTGCCCGCCAACGCCCTTGCAGAGGACGCGCCGAACGTTGCCCGCATAAGCACGGTCGTTGACGACGCATTTGTCCTCGGGAAAGACGATGTCGAATGGGGCTATGCGGAGCCCAATTTGATAATTGAAGAAGGCGATTTGCTGGAAACCAATGAAACGGGAAGGGCTGAGGTTCAGTTTGACACGAAGCTCTTGCTGCGTATCGGCGAGCGTTCGCGTATCGCCGTCATAGAAATGGATGAAGCAAGAGTCGTCGGCATGGATAGCGGGCGCCTTTATTTGAGGGTGGCCGACCGGCTGTCCCCTAATGAAGCTCTCACGCTCACCTTCCCCAGCGGACAACTTCTCGCCGGCGATAAGGCGCTCGTTCGCGTTGACATGCTTGATGAGAGCAGAGCCGACGTGAAGGTTGTCCGCGGAAGCGTCGAGGTTTTGTCCACATCCGGCGAACACAAATTGATCCGCTCGGGTGAGCGAATTCTTCTCAGTCAAGACGGCAAGTTCGAATTCACAAGCTTCGGACCGGTTCAGGCGGACGACTTCGATTCGTGGAACGAACAGCGTGATATAGCGCTATCGACGTACCGTCGGCCCTCGCAGTTAAGCGAGAACATTGTTGGTCAGGAGAATCTGAACGGCTACGGCGATTGGGTATATTCCAACCAGTATAACCAATACGCCTGGCAGCCTTATGTCGCCGAGTCGTGGACACCGTACTACTACGGTTACTGGTATTACAGTTCCCTCTACGGCTGGACATGGGTTCCGTATGAGCCGTGGGGCTATGCCACATACCATTACGGCTCATGGGTATACGACCCATACTACGGCTGGTTGTGGGCGCCCGGATACACTTGGCGTCCGGCCTACGTTAGTTGGGTCACCTATGGCGACTACATCGGATGGGTACCGCTCGGCGTGTACGGCTATCCCGTGATCACCGCGTACCCGTACTACGTGCCAACGGTTTATGTAAGCCATGTCGACGTGTTCTCGTTCACGTTTATCCATCGACGCCACTTCCACGGCCATCACGTGCATCACTTCCATGATCATGCGCGTCTGCGCGACGAACACGCCAGACTGCGAGGAGAACACGCAACGCTTCGCCGCGAGCACGAGACACTCCGTCGAGAGCATCAGACGCTGCGTGAAAACTACATAGATATCCGTGAAAACCGCAGGAACAGGGAGCCGATAGATAGCATTACCGCTGCTGATATCCGGAAAATCGAAGAGGGGAAGGTGCGGTTCCAGAAAGACATTCGGAATATCGATGTCGAAAAATCGCTGCGAAAGGGCGCCCTCAAGCCTGAGAAGCTCGATTTTCGCGAAGTTCTCGACGTGAAGAAACATCCTGAACTGAAAGAAAAGATCGCCAAGATCGATACCGCTCGCACTGCAGGCGGGAAACGCGCCGCCGCTGCCATATCTTCCGACCTCCCGAAGAAACGTGACGGCGACAAGGTCAAGGCGCTCGATTTCCGGAAACAGGTCAACGCGCGGAACAGCGGGCTCACAGCCTCTCGCGCGCAAGCGACAGAGCGTGGGTTGAACGAGAAAAGCAAGACGGAACTCGGAACTCGCAACTCGCAACTCGGAACTCAAAACATGGATTCTATCCTGCAGAGAGCCGAGCGTATCGAAAAGCCCGATAAACCGAAGAAGCCCGAAGAAACCCGGATAGTCCAACCTCGATTCGACAATGATAAAGGCAAAGGCGGTGGCGAAAGGTCTGTCCCGCCGTTGATGCAGAGAGAACCCGGCAAACTCAGGGTTATGGAGGGCGCTTCGCCAAGAAGAGACAGTATCCCGCCGCTTCCTACTGGTGAAGCTAAGAAGGTCAAGAAGGACGAATTCCAAAAGGCCAAAATCGAAGACAAGAGCTTAAGGCCGACCGCGCCCGCCAGAGTCGAAAAGCCGTTCGACCGAGTGGAAACGCCGAAGAATCGGGAGACTCCGAAGGTAAAGGCGACCTCTGAAAGAGAAGCGAAACAAGGCCGCGAGATTTCGAAAGCAGATCGCGCCAACATGATGGGTCGGGAATCGATTCCGCCTATTCCGCAGGGCAAGCCGCAGCTAGATAGAGGATCGCGCAAGGAAACCGGACGAAAAGCGATGCCGACTGAAACCGGACGCAACAGACCGGCGCCTATGCTTGAACAAAGAAAGTCACGAGAGACCCAGAGACCCATGATGGCTCAGGAGCCTCCAAGGATACAACAACCTCAGAGGATGCAGGAGCCGTTGAGAATGCAAGAGGCGCAAAGGATACGAGAGCCGCAAAGGGTACAGGAGCCACAGAGGATGCAAATGGAGAGGCCGACCACAGTCGATACAAGGCCGCCTGATAGGGGCTGGAATAGCGGCGGAAAGTCCTTTGGTTCGCGTGTCGAAATGCGCGGGGGTGGCGGAGGCAACACTGAACGGGTGGGTGGATTCTCCTCCGGACGCGGTGGTAAAGGTCGCCGATAACCAACCAGCAGCAGACAAGGCGCGGTCGCATATTCGCCACCGCGCCTTTTTGCTATTATTCGTGATCTCATCCCTCAGGAAAGCGGGAAAGAGAGGCCGTCTGTAAAAGCCTACGCCCCAAAAGCCAGCCTCTCCTCTTTCGGCAGCTTTATTGATGAAGGATACGGTTTTTGATACGTCCTAAGGGGGGATCGCCACCTTGTGAACGGGCGGGAAAAGACCTTGACAGGATGATATTACCATGTTATAATAACACTATAAAACATAATTTCGCTGTGCATGCTAAGGGCGGTGCTGGGGAGGCTCTTCATGAGTGAGAACGTTTACCACAGGCTTCGTGAGTACCTCGACAAAATGCCGAATGGATACCCCGCAACCGACAGCGGAGTGGAAATCCGCATACTTAAGAAACTGTTCTCGCCGGAAGACGCCGAGTTCGTGATGCGTCTGCAGGATAAGCCCGAGACAATACCCGACATCGCAAAACGATTCGGTATGAGCGAATCGGAGGCGACAGAGAAACTCGAAGACTTGACAAGGCGAAGCCTCATCTTTAGGTTGCGAGAAGGAGGAAGCGTTCGATATAACGCTCTTCCGTTCCTTACCGGCATCTTTGATTTCCAGCTGAATCATATGGACCGTGAGTATGTCGAGATGTTGGAAGAATATATGCCTTCTGTTGCTGTGTCCTTGATGCCCCTTAAGACCAAGATCGCCCGCATTGTTCCCGTCGGCTCGGCCATAGACGCTGCGACCACGGTCGCAACATATAATCGGGTTCGCGATCTGGTTCAGCGTCATGATCAAATCGCGGTCGCGCACTGTCGCTGCCGCCAGGGGCAAGGGCTCCTGGGCCATCACTGCGAGCGGCCGACTGAAGTCTGCTTCGTTTTTGGATCATGGGCCCAGTACTACGTCGATAACAAGATGGGACGCCAGATATCCAAAGATGAGGCAATGAAACTGTTCGCTCTCGCGGAAGAAGCTGCGCTCGTGCTCTTCTCCACCAATGCGCAGGAATTGGCGTTTACCTGTTGCTGTTGCCCATGCTGCTGTGTCGCACTCAAGCTTCTCAAACTGACTGAGAATCCGGGTGATCTCGTTCTCTCATATTATAGAGCAGTTACAAACCCGGAAGCGTGCACCGCCTGCGGCGCCTGCCTTGAGCGATGTCAAGTCAATGCGATCGCCGAGAAGGATGGAAGCATGGAAGTGCAGCGGGCTCGATGTATTGGCTGCGGACTTTGCGTCTCGGTGTGCCCAAACGACGCAATATCGTTGAAAGAAAAATCTGGGACGCCCGAGCCTCCTGCAAACCTGGACGAGTGGCACAGGAGACTGGCGAGCGAGCGCGGCCTGAGCTGATTATTCAACCCGGTCAGGAAAATCACGGGGCAATCTCGGGTTGTTATAGCATCCCGGAGAGAAAAAATTCGTAACCCGTGGGGTCGATTTCATTCGACCAAACCACATTGCCGACGACACTCGAAGGGGGAATTCCAATGGCTTACACAAAAGTTCTCTCGCCTCTTGCGATACGCGGTCTCAAATTCTCCAATAGATTGGTCATGGCCCCGATGCATGTCAATCTCGCAGACAGAGACGGACACGTGACCGATGCCTTGATCGAATTCTACAGGCCCATGGCAGAGAACCGTGTGGGCACGATTATTGTCGGCGCGGCTACGGTAGAGGTCCGCGGCAAATTTAACCCCCTCAACCTTTGCGCGATGGGAGAGGATTGCATCGAGGGCTTTTCGAGGCTTTTCGGGATGATGGTCGAAAGAGACGTAGTCCCCGGAATACAGCTTTCCCACGCAGGCCGCCAGATTCTGATGCATACGAGCGAGCCCCTGGTCGCCCCTTCGGCGATCCCTGCGCCTCTATTCGGCGGCGAAGTCAGAGCGCTCACCCGCGATGAGATTCTCGTGCTGGAGGACAAATTCGCCGAAGCTGCTCGATTGCTATGGCAGGCGGGCGCACGCCTCGTCGAGATTCACTGCGGCCACGGTTTCCTGCTCAATCAGTTCATCTCGCCGGTGAGTAATCATCGGAAAGATGACTACGGAGGCAGCCTTGAGAATCGTCTGCGCATCATGACAAGTATCTTGAGAAAAATCAAAGAGCGTGTGGATGAGCGCTTAATCCTTTCCTGCAGAATCAGCAGCGAGGAGTTCGTTGAGGGGGGAATCACTCTTCCGCAAAGCTGCCAGATTGCCTCTATGCTTTCGCACAACGGAGCCGATATCATCCACGTCTCGGGCGGCGTGGCTTACGCAAGCGCCCCTATGTTGAAAGCGGTCAGTGAAAGCGCCTACGTCAAGAACGCTGAAGTGATAAGAAAACATATCAAAGCACCCGTGATCGCAGTCGGCGGAATCAACTCCCTCCGACGGGCGGAAGAGATTCTGGAATCCGGCGCAGCCGATTTTGTGGCCATGGGCCGGGCCCTGGTCGCTGACCCACAACTTATCACGAAATCCCTGGCTGGCCGCGAGCACGAAGTCAACACCTGTCTCGACTGCAATGCTTGTTACCGCGTTATCGAACCGGAATGTCCGCCAATAGGCTGTGTGCTTCATGAATCGCCGGCTATTGAGTAACAAATTCCCGCTCGACAGGGCCTCTATGCCATGCCGCAGGAATAGATGCATTGCCAGAAGACAAGGTCAGCTACCGCTTCCGCGGACACAATAGAATGGCGCTAGCTTAAGCGTAAGTCATTTTGTTTCTCAGACCTTCGTTTTCTCACTCCTTCAGTGGTTGCTTCGCAGATCTTAAGAGATATCTCTCATTTCCCGAAGGGTTTCTTCCGCCATGCGGTGATTGTTGATGGTTTTCTGGTAGTTTTTGACCTGCGAGGGTTTCTTTGATGACTGGCGCCTCTCCTGATTTGAAAAAAGCTATTCTGCATGCTATAATCTCACAAACGCGGAACCTTCCGAAAGGCTGTCCATGACCGTAACCGAGCAATTCAACGAGGCCAGAACACTTGCGAGAGAGATAGTCAGAACTTTCGCTCCCCCAAGATTTTACATCGATTTGAGTCGCGAGGTGGAGCTCTCGAAAGGTAATCTCCATTCCCACCCCGTCCTTGAACGGGCGCGCACCATTGTGAAGGGAGCCGACGAACATTTTGGGCATGGACTAAGGCATTCAGAGAAGGTCGCAATTGACGCCGGGGCCATTGTGCAGAACGAGTTAGCTCGAACTGAAGCCGTGTCCGAAAAGATCGCACGTGCGGTTTTCCTGGTCCAGTTGGCCTCTCTGTTTCATGACATAAGGAGGCGGATGCCGGACCACGCCCGGCAAAGCGCGTTGACCGCAGACGAAATACTCGCTGATTTCCCCGTCGAGAGGGCCGAAAGAGAATGGATAGTCGGCGCCATCCGAAATCACGAAGCCTTCATCGAGCCGGCCCAGATGGAGTGTCCCGAAGGACAACTCCTCAGCGACGCGCTTTATGACGCCGACAAATTCCGTTGGGGGCCGGACAATTTTTCCGATACAGTGTGGGAAATGATCACACCCGAGAGGTTGCACATGGGCGTGGTTCTCGCGCATTTCCCGAAAGGAATGGAAGGAATAAAGCGAATAGCCACAACATTTCGCACGGAAACAGGCAAGAAATACGGGCCCGAGTTCATCGACATCGGCATGGCAATCGGGCAGAAGCTTTACGAGGAGCTGCTGAAAAGGTTCCCGCTTGAGAACACTTGAACCCGGCATAATTCTTGCCCCCTATTGCTTCTAGTCAATGGAAAACGCGGATGACGACAAAAAAGACCGAAAAATTGCGAATTCTCATCGTAGATGATGATGAAGACATCGTAAATATCACGCGCGCCTTCCTCGAAGGAAAAGGATACGAGGTCGAACAGGCGCTCGCGGGCAATGAAGCTCTCAAGAAGATGAAAGAGGCGAAGCCAAATTTGGTCCTTCTCGACGTCATGATGCCTAAAATGGACGGCTTCTGGCTATGCCGGGTACTTAAGTCCGACCCCAAGTTTCAATCCATCCCGATAATTTTCCTGACGGCCAAGGATGATGCACAAAGCCGGATCGAGGGGCAGAAATGCGGGTGCGACGATTACGTCACGAAACCGTTCGACCTCGATGCGCTCCTTGTTCGCATCAAGGCGCAATTCAAGAAGCTGTCAAAAGACGAGCTCGTGGAGAGAATCGAGAAACTACTCGACATTCCCGAGCCGCGCGGTTTTCTGGCAAAGCTGGATATGGACGAACTCTCAGTGCTGTTGAAACATCTCGAGGCCAGACTGAAAGGCAAATGAGACTGCTAAAGTCACTCCGCCCAGGAATTCCGGCCCGCACGGGAGCTTATTCGGGGACACCATGTCGCATGGTGTCCCCGAATAAGCGTAGCTCACTGGCTGGCATCGCTTTGAGCGTCATTGCGGCGATTCTTATTTTAGGGCTTTCCATTCGTCTTACCTCGGCAGGGGAGGGCGCGCCATCCGAGAGAGCTTGTCGGAATTCAAGTCCCGTGCGCGACATCCCCGAAGGCAAGCTCATCTTTGAATTTGCATGGAATGGCATACCATCGGCCCGGGGCGAAGTCAGCATCAGCGCAGAAAACGAGGGAGGCCAGGCCTGCTACCACATCGCAGGAACCGCGCGAACATCCGGAATAGCGGACATGTTCTGGAAATTCAGGGCGAATGCTTTGGCGGTCGTGGACGCATTTAGCGAACGCGCCACGAAGATTCGCGTTCCCGAACAGGAAAACGAGAGGATAAAAGAAACTGAGACCGTTTTCAACTATGAGGCTTCAGAGGCATATTATCAAAGATGGAAAAAGGGAAAAGTCCGGCGGAAAACGCTCAGCCTCGCACAAGACGAGATTGACCCGGCATCCCTCGGATTAGTCATATGCCGGCAACCGCTTGAGGTGGGCGATTCCAATGCGTTTACCGTTCTCGTCGGGGATGATTCCTACGCGCTGCAATACAACGTCACGGCTCGCGAGCGCATCTCGGCAGCCGGCGCTGAATATGACGCGTTCCGCATCGAACCGGCCTTTTACAAGATCGAAGATGAAAAAGAGAATAAACCCGCGAAAGTCAAGCAGATGACCCTCTGGTTGAGCGAATCTGAACCCCGGATTCCGCTCAAGATGAAGAGCAAGACCTTTATCGGCCACGTTACCGGTGAGCTGGTTCAGGTAACGCCTGGCGCCTCCAGCGCCGCGCCTGCTCCTTCCGAACGCTTCTCCGGCTTGAAACCCTGAATTTAGTAGCGCAGCAAGGCCGCAGCCAAAAAAGAAGAAGAAACTCTGGGAACACGAATGTCACAAATGAAAGCGAATGACACGAATAGAAAAGAAGAAGCTGGGATCACGAATGTCACGAATAGAACGAATCCCACGAATACAGCTTCTTCAATGTCATCCCCGCGAAGGCGAGAATCCATTTAATGACAATGAGTTACACAACCACGCTCCTGAAAATCGTGACAAGATTTCAAGAAATTAGCAGCGAGCAATGTAGAGCGTTTCCAAAATAGCGTTCCAATGCTCCCCCTCTCAAGAAGAGGGACAAAGAGACTGTCCCGTAACTGGCAAACGGGGTGGAGTTCTGTAGGTGCGAATTTATTCGCAGATTAGAAGAAGAATGGATTCCCGCCTTCGCGGGAATGACAAGAGGAAGGTAGT
>CAYVDS010000038.1:27447-30462 GCA_964450145.1 uncultured bacterium | reverse complement strand
GGGTTAACGGGTTCGTCTGCATGGGGCGGGCCGGTTTCTCGAGCAGCGCCTTGACTTTCGCGAAGGGAACTCCAAGGTCGAAAGGCTTCACCAGATAGTCGTCGGCCCCTTGTTCCAAGGCATGGGTGATCTCCGGCTCCCCCCCAAGGGCCGATAACATGAGAACCGGGACCATGAAGATGAGAGGGTCGCGCCGGATGTGGCGGCATAACTCGTAGCCGCTCACCTTGGGCATCATGACATCGAGTATCGCGAGATCGGGCTTCTTACTCTTGAGAATGGGGAAGGCTTTCTCGCTGTCGGGAATGAGGATACATTGATAACCGGCGCCCTGCAGGCGAGTTCGAATAATTTCGCCGAGGTCGCGGTCATCCTCCACAATTGCGATGTTCTTACTCATTGTTGACCCCTTTCCGCCGTCTTAGACAGGCATCGAAATTAATAATGAATATGATGATGAATAATAAAAGAAAACACTAATACGATGGTTAACTAAAGCACGTTCTATGCCACAGGCCCCATGAGTTTTATAATGCCAAATGTACCAACATGATGCTACTCCCGGCCGGTTCGCATCGGCATTTGAGTTTTTGCATTTTGACGCACAAGAATGGGCACGTTGTATCGTTTCTTTACACGCCGCCGATGTCATCACAGCCTATTCTGGAACCACGGGGGTGCAGTTGACGTGAATACATGGCCACCCGGCGGAGCTAAACATGATTCAATCGATAAGCCACATCACCTTTATCGTCGAAGATCTGGAAAAGATGTCGCGATTCCTCCGGGAAATCTTCGACGCCGAGGAAGTATATGACAGCGCGTCGAAGAACTTCTCGCTCTCCCGCGAGAAGTTCTTCGCAGTTGGCGGCACATGGGTCGCGGTTATGGAGGGCGAGTCGCGGCCCGGGCGCTCATACGAACACGTAGCCTTCAAGGTGGCGGACTCAGAATTTGATGACTACGTGTCTCGGGTCGAGCGGCTGGGAGTCGATATAAAGCGCGACCGAGGCCGGGTGGAAGGCGAGGCGAGGTCGTTGTATTTCCATGATTATGACAACCATCTCTTCGAGTTGCACACGGGCACGCTCGGCGAGAGGCTGGCTCGTTACGCCCAAAGATAGTGTACTGTCTCATAAATAGCTTGACGCGCTGCGAAGGGGACTGTCCCAAGATTTACGGGCGCTTTGCGCCGTAGAATCGGGACTGTCCCCGAAGCTCAAATGTAAAGAAGCGTTAGAGACACTACACTACGCTCCTCACTTTTTCACGGCGATTATTCACCTGATTTGAGCGATTGGCTTCGCGGTGGAAACTCACACTTTTCGCGGAGCATCGCCCTTCGTCACTCTAAAGAGTTTCAATATATCGAGCCACAGGTCTTTCACTTCGACGATGCGAAGGCCGGATTTTCTGATATTCGTCTCGGTATCGCGGTTGATGTTGGCGCCGGCCATGCGAACAACAAGCGGGTTCATAATATCCATGAGTTTCCCGACCACTGGACGCTTGCTTCTAACGTGTTCGAGATGGAGCCCGGTCCCACCGGGGCGAAGCACGCGATTAATCTCTTTAAACCCGCGCACGGGATCGGTGACGGAGCAGAAGACGCACGAGGTGATGACCATGTCGAACGAGTTGTCCGAAAAACCGAGCGCCTGGACGTCGCCGATCTGAAGGGTCAGCGCCTTGGGGGTCAGGAACAGGTGTGTGCGCGTTTGGGCCCGCGCGAGCATTTTCGGACTTATGTCGATCCCGACTAGTTCGATTCCCTTTGGGTAATACGGCAGGCTTTTTCCAGTGCCGACGCCCACCTCGAGCACTTTCCCCTTGGCTAGTTTGATTGTCTCGTATTTCCACTTTGCCATCATGGCTCCGAAAAGAGAATCCTGAAAATCAAAGAGCCACGCGTTCCGGTCGTAACGAATCTTTGCTGCGTCTTCCATCGTATCTCCCTCAATAATTCCCTTAATACGAGTTAAGCCACAAACTCATATTCAGCACCCATCAAACGATTGATGGTCTCCAAAAACAAGAAAAGCAAAGCGCCTGCCAAAGGGAATTACTTGGTGGACAGATTTGGAAGATTCTATCGGCGCTGAGGTTACGAGCAAGGATAAAGAAGGGGGCGAGGGATCAACTCACGCCTTTTGTGGCCTTTCGCACAGGAACTTGATTGATATGGGACAAAGGTCTCTTAGTGGCGCGAAAGAAGGGAGGCCCGATGCCGGCCGATTATGCTGAGAATCCTTGATGCGGAATGCCCATCTCCGTACGGATTCGGTATTCTCTTCAGACGCTCATGAACAGATGAGTCGCCGAGAAGCTCTTGTGCGGCGTCCACAATTGCGCCGACGCCTGTTCCGACCACCCTCACGAAGCCGGCATCGACCCCTTCGGGCCTTTCCGTCACATCCCGCATGACGATGACCGGTTTCTTGAGCGAAGGGGCCTCTTCCTGAACGCCGCCCGAATCGGTAAGTATCAAGTAGGTCCGCCTGAGCAACTCAACAAATGCACAATAATCGAGCGGAGGAAGCAGGTGGATTCTCTTGTTTCCGCCAACGAGTTCGCGAACTGGGAGCAAAACGTTTGGATTGAGATGAACGGGGTATACGATTTCTACGTCGCTATTTATGTCTACGATGCGTTTGAGCGCCTCACAGATATTCCTGAGCGGCTCGCCGAAGCTCTCCCTCCTGTGAGCCGTGACGACAATCAATTTCTTGCGCCGGTCAATAGCCGGCAAGCCGTCGAACGGCGCTCTGCCGCGATTCGCCCGCAAGATGTGCCGGAGCGCATCGACCACGGTATTCCCCACGACGAATATCTTCTCAGGGTCGGCGCCCTCCGTCAGAAGATTCTCTCGGTTTCCTTCAGTGGCGGCGAAATGAAAGTCGGCGAGTGCGTCGGCGAGTTTGCGGTTACTCTCCTCCGGAAACGGTTCATCCTTTTTCCATGTTCTCAGGCCCGCTTCAACGTGAGCGACCGGAACCTTTTCATAAAAAGCTGCGA
>CAYVDS010000038.1:0-27437 GCA_964450145.1 uncultured bacterium | reverse complement strand
CGCCCTGCGTCACGACGAGGCGTGGCCGCGTCTCTACAATGACCTTGCTCAGCCTCGTAAGTATTTTGGCGGTGATCGCTGGCAGACTCTGTTTGTGCGTCATGATGCTGAGGTCGATTTCCGGCTTGATGCCGAAGACCTCGAGCATCTGGTCGAGCATCTCCCGGTGCTGGGCGGTTACGCAAACAATGGGTTGCGCCCACGGCCTTTGCGCCGCCTCACGGACCACCGGAGCGAGCTTTATCGCTTCCGGCCTGGTTCCGAAGACAATGAGTATTCGCAGCTTCTTATCGGCCCGCATGCATGTCTCCGGAGAGAGGGTTTCTGGTTTCAAGCTTCTGGTTCCCGGCTAGGGCCTCGTGATTATATGGGCGCCAATTTATTCGCACGTATAGGGGAAGACCACCCGAAAAACTTCGTCTATGAATGAATTCCCGCAACCACACGCTTGCACGGAGAGGATTAAATTCATTATATTACTATTCAGATTGTGTTTGCAATCTGCGATAAGTTAGGTGACACGAGTTAGGCGATGGTTGGCTGTTGGAGAGACCAAATGGAAGAAAAGCGCCATGATAGCGTCTTTCGCGCAATAGAGCGAATGCCAAAGGTGGAGCTTCATGTACACCTCGAGGGGACGATCTCATCCGGCACGGTTGCAAGACTATGCCGCAGAAACGAGGTGGAATTCGAGCCGAGGGAGGCTGCTTCAGGCAGCAAGCGGTTCAGCCACTTGTTGGATTTTCTAGAGACCTATCGGCAGCGATGCAACTGCTTGCGGGAGGTCAACGATTTTGAGGAAGCATGTGTCGACGTGCTCGAAAATCTTCGTTCCCAGAATGTGCGCTATGCCGAGATTACGGTGGCGCCGACAATGTCCCGGCTATATGGGATTAGCATGGACAAAGTGATGCACGGCGTCGAAGCGGGCGCCAGAAGAGTGGCTCGTGAGAAAGGGATAGAGGCTCGCTTCATTTTTGACGTCGGCCGCCAATTTGGACAAGAACATGCTTGGCAAACGGTGCGCGAGGCCGTTGAATACCAATCGAGCGGAGTTGTCGCCGTCGGGCTGGGAGGCGACGAACTGCACTATTCGCCGGAGCTATTTGTCAAACAATTCGAGTTTGCCCGCAAGGAAGGCCTGCACGTCGTCGCCCATGCCGGCGAAGTCGTCGGACCGTCCAGCGTATGGGGGGCCGTGAAATCTCTCGGCGCTGAACGCATAGGTCACGGCCTCGGCGCGCGCGCGGATGAACTGCTGCTCGAGCACCTGCGTATCCACAACATCGGCGTGGATATGTGCCCCACCAGCAATGTCCAAACAAGAGCGGTGCGGTCTTACGCGGAACACCCGCTTTACCATTACCTGCGCCGGGGCCTGCTTGTCACTGTCAACAGCGACGACCCGGACATGTTCGGCTCATCTTTAACCGATGAATACAAGATATGTCACGAAAAGCTCGGCATGGGGTGGCAGGAAATCAAGACCCTTTGCCTCAATGCGGTCAAAGCCAGTTTCCTTCCCGACCTGTACAAGAAGAACCTTCTCGAAGAGTTCGAGGAATCGCTCGCGCACATCGAGTCTGAGGCGCACCTGCAATGAGGTCATGCCTATTTCCAAACGGATATTGCCATATGTCATTCTGAGCGAAGCGAAGAATCTCCGTTTTCAGCAGCCGTAAGACTGCCTCCCTTCATGCGCTCAAGTCTCGGGCGCAAAATGCCGATATTTTGCATGGAAGCATTAAACAGAGAAAGGGTCACTCGGGAACAAATGATGCACGAACCAAGATTTCGCGTCGCGCCAGGGAGGCGAAAAGAATGACCGTGCAATGTTGCAGTTGCCAGAAAATCAAGAGCCCTCAGGGGTGGAGAAAGCCGCAGAAGACCGAGCTTTCGGCTAAGCCGATTTCGCACACCTACTGTCCCACGTGTTATTCTGCGGCCCGCCTTTTTATAGAAAAGTGGAGGAGGAACAACTTGTGACCAGACACTGAGACGGTCGTTCAGTTGCTGGCCTGCCTTGACCTTATCCCGCCGCAAGACAATCCTACCAAGTGTCAGACGTAAATTTGCTCAATACCAAGTGGTTGAAGTATGTGTTGACCCAATATGTTGTGTTTGACAATCCCTTAGAGCTCTGCTAGAATGTCTCCCATGAGTCGGACTGGCATCTGATTTTTCCCGCCTATTGATTGCACAGAAAAGAACGCACCCGCGCTGGGCGAAATGAAAAGGGGAAACCTATGGAAGAGTTGGGAAAAATTCTGCCGTTCTGGTCGGGGTCGTTTTTCGTCGCTCTGTTGCTCGCCATCGCGATTCTTCCCTTGACTCACGGACATTTCTGGGAAAGCAACCGCAATAAGGGCATTATTGCCGGCATTTTGTCGATACCGGTTCTCCTGCTTTTCGGATATTACCACGATTTTCATCCCATAATCCATGAGCTTGAGGAGTATTCCTCCTTCATTGTCTTACTCGGCTCGCTCTTCGTTATTTCCGGCGGAATATTCTTGAGCGGCGACATACAGGCGACACCGAGAAATAACACGCTATTTTTCGCCGTTGGCGCTGTTATTGCGAATCTGTTCGGCACAACCGGGGCGGCCATGCTGCTCATCAGGCCCGTCTTGCGCACAAACAGTGAAAGAAACTATATATATCATATTCCGATTTTCTTCATTTTTGTCGTGTGCAATATCGGCGGACTGTTGACGCCAATCGGGGACCCGCCGTTGTTCATGGGTTATCTGAGGGGAGTCCCCTTCTTCTGGACACTGCGGCTAATCCCGCAATGGCTGATTGGAACCGGGATTGTGCTGCTTGTCTTCTATCTTACGGACCGCTACTTTTGGAATAAAGAATCTGAAGAGGTGAAGGCGTGGGATATTACGATGGTCACTCCCATCAGGATGCGAGGAAAGATCAACCTCGTCTTTATCGTCGGAATAATGCTCAGCGTCATCTTCCTCCGAACCCCAATGAGAGAGGGCACGATGATTGCGTTGTCGGTTCTATCTCTCGCCTTCACTCCGAAAGGCGTTCGTGAGGACAATGAATTCAACTATGCTCCTATTATTGAGGTGGCAGTCCTGTTTGCCGGCATATTCATAACGATGGTTCCCGTCCTACTCATCCTCGAGGCGCGAGGCGCAGAGTTCGGAATCACCAAGCCGTGGCATTTCTTCTGGGTGACCGGAGGGCTTTCATCATTCCTCGACAATACGCCAACTTATCTGACATTCTTAAGTCTGGCGCAAGGGCTCACGGCGGGCGCTGGCCTGCAGGCGGAGATTGTAGGAATGCCCACTCATTTCCTTGAGGCAATATCGGTGGGCGCCGTGTTCATGGGCGCAAACACGTATATCGGCAATGGGCCGAACTTCATGGTCAAAGTCATCTGCGAGCACCAGAAAGTCAAAATGCCCTCGTTCTTCGGCTACATGCTCTGGTCCGGCGGAATCCTCATCCCGATCTTCATCGTTATTACGTTTATCTTCTTTAGATGAAAGTGCGAAAGTGGGATCGTCTGTTCGCGAGGCATGCGCCATGAGGACATGTGTCTTTAAGGCAGATGGGGAGGCTATGCGATTCCAAAAAGAGCTCGTTTCGTGGAAGGGATTTGGGGTGAGTGACGGGATTTGAACCCGCGGCCCCCAGGGCCACAACCTGGTGCTCTGACCAGCTGAGCTACACCCACCGTTTGAAAAGTGCCTAAAATGCCTAAAGTGAACTAAAGTGCCTAAAGTACAATGAAGTTCACTTCACTTTAACGCGCGCCAGGGGGGAATCGAACCCTCAACCTACGGCTTAGAAGGCCGTTGCTCTATCCAATTGAGCTACTGGCGCGTACCGCGGAGCCGATTGGACAGTTCCACACCTGCCGCGAATCGCAAACGACATATTCCGCTTATTCTGCAATCAAATTATACTGTCATTGGTCTGAAAAGTCAAGGTTGGCGCAAACAGCAAACTCGACGGAGAACGACTGTTCACAAAAGAAAGCTTCGAGTTGAATTCGCTCTATTGGGGTGTTATAATTTGTGAAAAATGACCCACCTCTACTCTGTGGGCCACTCGCTCCCTGCGTTCCGATTGGGTTTCTTAGGTAAAAAGCATATACCCAACGGCCGCAAGGTAAATTCCCAACAACGTTATCGCAAACATTATTCTGAAATCTTCTATGTCGACGAGGAATCTCATCCCATCATCCCCTTAGAGGGCAAAATGGCTTCTTTACGTTACTTCATATCTCTTCAGCGTCCCGCGAAATTCCCTTTTCATCTTATATTATTTTGTCATCGGATTTATGCGGGAGCAAGGCCCGGTGAACTTCACGGTCAGGGTATAAATGATTGCGCATGGGCATGTTGTACGGTGAGCAGAGGCTGCGTGTGGGACTGTCCAACATTTCCCACGGGGACCATAGCGCGGCGTAGCAGTAGCCAACCAAAAAGGTTATCATTTACGATCTGGAAGTTGAGTAGTACGGAGTAAAGCTGTTTCTGCTTGGCAAACCTTCTTTTGCGGCTGTTTCTCTCTTTGCGCCCTTTGCGCCTTTGTGGTGAAAAAGCTGTTTTGGACATCAGTAGGCATGAACCGAGTTTCGTAGCAGAAAGGATCAAAATGCTGGGAACAAGAATGAAAGTCAAGCTCTTAGTTGTTCCGCTGTGGCTTGCTCTACTGGCCGCGTGCGCAGGGGGCCTATCATTTCGAAAGAAAGCCGATGTGCCCGAGGAGAAAATCGCGCTCCTGGCGGGACAGATAGAAGAAGTAGTCGCCAATACGCGGCTTGAACAACCTTCCGTTCCAGACTACAATGTTGACAAGAGAACAGGCGAAGTCACCGGCGAACTCGAGCCGATGAGCGTAATGGTCGATATGGATGAAATCAAGGAAAAAGTGACGGCGCTGGCTGATCTCAACGCGGACAACGAAATCATGCTGTCGGCAATTCGTGGACGGGTTCTCAGGCGACCCGCAGTCGCCGAACTGGAACAGAAGGGATGTGTCGGAGAGAACCGAAAGGGGCTGCTCCAGTGCCTCGGAAAAGAGTGGTGCGGGCCTGATGACGATTTGAGGAACAGGGCCGCCTACATAGTTTTGAGCGAAAACCGCGACCGACGGACGGTGTCGCAGCAAGTAGTCGAGGCGAACGGGCTCGGGAATTCCGCTCTGGGCCGTGTCAGCGAAATATTCCGGGAGCAGATATACAAAAAGGCGTGGGCGGGCGCACCGCTCCAGTTGTCCGACGGCACATGGGAGAGAAAATAGCGTTGCGACTCGTGGGCGACATAGGCGAGTTCGGCCTGATCAAATTGCTGACCGACGGTCTGACCTATAATCCTCAGACAATCGTCGGCGTCGGCGACGACTGCGCTGTTTACGAGATCGCAAAAGGACGTTATCTCCTCGCGACGTGCGACATGCTGATCGAAGACGTTCACTTCTCCCGGAAGACTGCCTCGCCGTTTCTCATAGGGTGCAAGGCAATGGCGTGCAGCCTGAGCGATATTGCCGCGATGGGGGGACGGCCGCTGTTTACGCTGGTCTCGATCGGCCTGCCGGAGTCGACCACCGAGGAGTTCGCGCACGATCTCTATATCGGCATCCGCTCAATGTGCCGGGACTATCAGGTGGTTCTTGTCGGCGGCGACACTGTCCGCTCTCCTGAAAGAATCGTAGTCAATGTGTCCATGTTGGGCGACTGTCCGCACGGGAAATATGTCCTTCGCTCCGGCGCGAAAGCAGGCGACGCCATCATGGTCACAGGTTATCTCGGAGGGTCCGCCGCTGGACTCGATTTGCTGAGCGGGAAGGTCGTCGAGGGCGACGCGGAGCGCCGAAGCGCTCTCATCGAGGCGCACCTCGCGCCGGAGCCTCGGTGCGCGCAAGGTATCTATCTTGCCGAGAATTTCGAACTTCATTCGATGATAGACATCAGCGACGGCCTCGCCGGTGACCTCGCGCATATCTGCGAAAGCAGCAAGTTGGGCGCTCGGATTCGCACCGACGAGGTTCCGCTCTCGAACACGCTCAAGGAGTTCTGCCAGTCCGCACGAATAGACCCGCTCCGCTACGCGCTCGGCGGCGGCGAAGACTACGAGTTGCTCTTTACGCTCGATCCTCGGGCGCTTGATCGTCTCATGCGGCAGTGGCCCGATATGTTCGAGATTCCGCTCACTCATATCGGTGAGATGGATGAACGCGTCGAGGGAATCCGTATTGTGGCTGCGAATGGCCGCGAGCGGCCGCTAGATGCGCGCTCCTTCGAGCACTTCCGAAAGTAGGAGGCGAAAGGCGAAAGGGAAGCCGCACGAAGTCAGCGGGGTTCGTGTCATTGGTGATCTGATTCGTAATCAGTGAGAATCCGCGCAATCTGAGGATTAAGAGATTTAGGCCGCCATGAAAGACCTACTGTTGCAGCTATCGGCGTCGATTCGCGACGCCGTGCGCCCGTGGGTGCTCGAGGCACGTGGCGGCGAGGTTGTCGGCCGCGCCCACAGCGGCGATGCGACGTTCCGGATAGATGAAGTCGCCGAGCAGCGCGCGGCCAAGTTTCTCGAAGAAGCAAACGAGCCGATCGCCTGCTTCTCTGAAGATAAGGGACTCGTTCTTCCGAGCGGCGCAAAACCGCGCTGGCTCCTTGTCGTGGATCCCATCGATGGAAGCCGCAACGCAAAGAGCGGGTTCGAAGCTTGCATGGTATCCGTCGCGCTCGCACAATATAGTGATAACCCGACAGTAGCCGACGTCGAATTCGGCCTTTTGCGCGAGATTGTCGGCGAACGCGTGTTTTACGCTGAGAGGAACGGCCCCGCCGAGATAACGACCGGCGAAAAAATTGAGAAACCCGCGCTCTCAAGTAACGACGACCTCCAATTGCTCCGATGGAGTCTGACGATGCCGGGCAGGCCTGCGGCGCTTGTGTTCGGCCTGATGGCCGACCTGGTTGACGCGTCCTCAGTGCGAGGCGGGTTCTTCTCCTGCAATAGCACGTGCTACTCGATAAGCCGTGTGGTCACTGGTCAACTCGACGCCTACGTGGATGTCGCAAACCGCATCGTGCGCGATGTACCCCAAACGGAATCAGTATTCCGAAGGATTGCCTACGGCCGGCTTACGGGTTTCAGCTCGTATGACATCGCGGCGGCTCTCTTGATCGCTGAGCGAGCCGGTGTTGTGATCACCGACGCGTACGGGGAACCGCTCGACGATATGTTATTGCTCGACAGCTCGCCCGCGAATCTACGGTCGTGCGTGGCCGCATCGAACAAGTCGCTTCACATGAAGATACTGGCATACATCGATGAACACATGGCGGTGATAAAAAAGGCGAAAGGCTAACTTTCAGTCTAAGGTGTGCAGTTTGTAGTCTACGGTCGTGGGCCAAACCTGTAAACCGTAAACTGTGGACCGTGAACCGTAAATGCAAAACATGGACATGCGAACGGAAATAGCCAAGTTTTTGATATTGGTCGGCGTAATTATCTTTTTCATCGGAATCATTGTGTTGGTGGCGCCGAAGATTCCGTGGGTAGGACGCCTGCCGGGTGACATAGATGTCCGGGGCAAAAACTTCCGTATCTACTTCCCTCTCATCACCTGCATCCTCCTCAGCATACTTCTCACCATCCTGCTGAATCTGATAAACTTATTCAGAAGATGAGTTGCCATGGATCAAACGACAGTCGGTTGTTGAATCGCGCAAACAGCGCGGCGCGCGTCATTCTGTTCTGCCTGACGTTTGTTCTTGCGCTTGTGTTTTCAACCAACAAGATCGAAGAGCGCGATTTCGGCTGGCTCTTGAAAACGGGCCAGGTCATATGCGAAAGCCACTCCGTGCCGCGGACCGACGTTTACTCGTTCACGGCCGCGGGCAACAAATACATTGATTCGCACTGGCTGTATCAGGTCCTCCTCTACGCCTCCTACCGATTGCTCGGCATCGTCGGTCCTACGTTGCTGACTGCGGCGCTCGTGCTGGCGGCCTTTCTCATGGTTCGCCGCGCCGGTTATGACAGGGAAAACTACGTCGTTGCGACAGCTTTAACGGCCGCAGCCATTGTCATGGCGAGTGAACGCTTCCTCGTGCGCCCGCACATAGTGACGCTGGTTTTCCTCTCCGCATATTTCCTTATACTGGAGCGGCATCAAGAGCGCGGCACGCGACTGATATTCCTGCTGCCCATCATGCAACTGTTATGGGTGAACATGCACGGCCTTTTTGCGCTCGGCCTGATTCTGCCGGCGGTCTACCTCGCATTTTCGTTGCTCGAACGAAGACTGAAACTCCCGATGAAGTGGAGCGCCGGGAAAAGCCTCGAAGGGAAAAGCCTTGGCGCGCTCTCGATCGTGTTGCTTGTTTTGATTGGAGAAAGCCTCGTTAATCCTTACACTCTCGATCTCGCGCTTTACCCGCTGACCTTATTCAAGGAAATCCGCAGCGACGTCAATGTCGTGGCGACGAGCGTGGGCGAGCTCGGAGCGCCGCTGGCAAGTGGAGACCTTTGCCGCTCAGAGAAACTGTTTATGTGGATGATGTGCGTGGCCGCCCTCGGTTTTCTCCTCAACCTGAAGCGGCTGAACCTGACCCATCTGTCCTTGTTCGCGGCTTTTCTCTACCTTGCCCTCACGGCCCGCCGCAACATAGACCTTTTTTCGGTCATCGCGACGCCAATTACGGCTATGAACATCAACATGTTTCTCAACGACACGTGCGCGAGCTTCAAGCGACTCGATGTGAAGCAGGTTTTCGCAAAGGTTCAACTTGCGGCCTCGCCTTTTATGATAGCGGCGATGATATTTCTCATCTATCAGGTGGTGACAAACCGATACTATGTCAGCGATAGGGACTTGACGCGATTCGGAGTCGGAGTCGCACAGCACGCGTATCCTATCAAGGCGTCAAATCTCGTCGATGCCGCGAACCTTGGCGGTAACATGTTCAATGAGCCGAGCGACGGCGGCTATCTCATCTGGCGATTCTATCCCGCGCGAAGAGTCTTTTTTGACGGCCGATGGGAAGTGTACGGCGATGCGTTCTTCGAGAATTTCAAGGCGCTCTGCAGCGATCCCGGCCGATTTGAGGAATGTGCATCGGCGAAGGATATCCAATACGCGCTGCTCCCGCATTCGATCCCGCATCAGGAACGATTAATCAAGTATATGATGGGTTCGCCGCGCTGGGCGCTTATTTACTTCGATGAGCTTTCAGTCGTGTTCGTCAGAAACGCATCCGAGAATGCGGAAGTGACGCGCAAATACAATATTGATTTCGCGACATTCGAGACCGCGAAGGCTGAATTCGACGCTCGATTGCCTGCGGGCATCGACAATTCTCATTTCGCGGGAATGAATAGCCCTCTCGTGCGCCTTTCAGATAGATTGACACCGAGGCAGGATTATGCTTTCGGCGAGATCGCAAGGGCGAACTTTTATGCCGGACTCGGCAATTATGAAAGCGCGCGGCTTCTGTATCAGAAGGCGATTACGATTTGTCCGGAGTCCGACGTCGCACATGCGCGTCTCGGCGCGGTTTATTTCGACCAAAAGCACTACCCGCCTGCGCTCGCTGAATTCGAAGCTGCCCACAAACTCAATCCGCGCTCTGTCCCAAACCTGATGAACCTTGCCAACACGAACCTCATCATTGGCGATTTCGCGAAAGCGGAGGAATACTATAAAAAGGTGATAATGCTGGATCGCCGGAACGCTATCGCCTTTCTCCAACTCGGCAAGCTCTATGCGCGCAAAGGACAAACCAAAGAGGCCGCCCGCAAGCTGAAGCGCGCCCTCAAACTTGACCCGGCGCTCCATAACGCCCGTGATCTTCTCCATCAACTTCAGTAGGAGCGATGCTTGACAAGGAAAAATATTGCCAGTATTATCTACCTACTCTAGCAAAATAAATCCGATATGCGCAAAATCTAATAAGTCTGTATTTCAGTGAATCGCCTGACGGAAGGGAATTTTCATGGTGTGGAGACAGCCCAAAGCGCGAAATAACATAATTCGGGGACACGATGAAGCATCGTGTCCCCGAATTATGGTGAACAAGCGAACCGCCATTCCGTTAATCATGCTTCTCGTTTTCGGGCTGCCCGCAATCGTAGCGGCGCAACAACCTCCGCCCGAAAACCTAACGTATGGCTTTTTCATGCTTCGGTACAGCGAGCAATTGGAAGACGTGCCGGCGCTTAATGTCCGATGGGTGCGTATGGGTGGCCTCGCGGCATGGAACCTTGTCGAGCCGAATCCCGGGAGCGGGATTTACAACTTCTCGCAACCAGATCAGATCATTGCCGAGGCGGCCAACCTCAATCTCTCCCTTCTCCTCACATTCGCCCATCGAAACGATAATGACCCCGGCGCCAGCATAAAAGCGCTCCCCACCGACATGAACGCTTACAAAGCGTTCGTTCGCGCATTTGTCGAGCGGTACGACGGCGACGGAGTCGACGACGCTCCGGCATCTCCGGTGGTTCGATACTGGCAGGTAGGCAATGAGCCTGACAACGTCGACGAGAACGGCGTTCGAGTCGAATGGAATGACACTCCGGAGAATTATGCGCTTTTCCTGAATGAGACCACAACGGTCATCCGTGAGGCCAACCCCGGCGCCGTTGTGCTCATCGCGGGTTTGGCGCAAGGTCGGAGAGGTCTCAACGATTTCTATGAGCCCATGTTTGTCGCGCTCGATGGATATGGCGCTGGCCCGCGCTTCGATATCTTCGATGTTCACTGGTTCGGGCAAACAGCGACGAATGACTACATGGGTTTGGACAATGTGATGCTCGACATTAGAACCATGCTGGAGGCGCTCGGTTATGGAGGCACAGCAATCTGGGTTACCGAAACCGCAACCTATAGTGACACCCCGGTCGGATTGCCCACGCAAACCGAACAGGAGCACGCGCGAGACCTTGCGAAACGATTGATCCACTATCGCGGCCTCGGGGCTGAGAAAGTATTCTGGACGCCGCTCACGGAATTCCACAATTGGAATGGCGAGCCGAATAGCTATTTCGACAACACCGGCCTCATAAACAACCCGCTGAATGACGGGAACTCGAGTAAGAAAAAGGCGTATTATACCTGCCAGTTCCTGGCTTCGAAAATCGACGGAGCGGTCGTGGCGGTTGATTCGCCTTTCATGCAACTCGTGGCTTCCTCCGTATTTCAAGGCTGCGAGTTCTCGGCCGATGGCGCTCCGTAATATGGCCTTTGGATAGCCAACCCCGACCCTCTCGCCACGCCTGTCTTGTATCCGACAGAATACGAAGCTTCAGTGGTCCACACGCTCGTACCCAATGGGAACAACGAAATCCCCTCAGAAATCGTGTACAGTGTCAACGGTAACTTCGAGTACACTCTCGGCCCGGACCCGGTCCTTATAGAGCCGATATTGGACGAGGAACCACCGACTATAACAGGCACAACGAGACTCGGGCGCACCGCTGATTTCCTGAATCCGTATGATGTGGCGACGACCGTTTCAGATGCCACGGCGCTGGGCGCTGTCACGCTTCTTTACGCGCTATGCGACGAACAAGAAATTTCGGTTCCCATGACGGAACATGGCGGAGGATTGTATCGCGCCGGGATACCACCTCAACCATGGAACACTGCCGTAAAATACCGAGTCAAAGCGGAGGATTTGTTCGCGAATATCGCCTGCGACCCGCCTCCCGGCCCGGCGCAGAACTGCGATTCCGCCCCCGCCTATTACACCTTTTCCGTAATGTCTCACCACGCCCCCGACGTCGCTGTTGAAGTCGACTCCCCGGATAAACTGCTTTCACGCGGAGACTATTTGCAGGTCAACTCACGGCTGACTAATCTCAACGTTGAAGGGAATCAAAGCGTCAAGTTGAAAATTGTTGTGACTTTCCCTGACCGGCACAGACAGACACTTTCCGAAGTGAATGTCTCGCTCGCAGCAGGCGAATGCAGGACGGAGCAACTGCAGCACTTCTTACCTCCTAATGCGCCAGTGGGACGGTACACTTACTCGGCCATCGTTTTGAGTCCATTAGGCTTCGAACTGACTCGCGATGAATTTACCTTCATCGTGCGATACTAAAAATATCCATTCTCCCTGTTCCCTCGTTCTGAGCATCCGCCAAGAAATTTCTTGACAATTGCGATGAAGCAACCTAAAATAATGAACACGATTCATTTTGCCTTGGCTGTAAGGTTTCAATGCCCCATGATTAGTTCTCCCAAATGTGCAGAGACTGCCGAATTGTTAATCAGAAAAATCCCCCGCAGCGAAGCATGGCTGTTGCCTTTGGCAGTATGTCTGGGGAAGAAGCGGGAAGCTGGAGACGCATCTTCGGTTCCCATTTCGCCCTTTCCCCTTTTTCCCTTTTCCCCATTCTTTTCTTAGGAGCGTCCGACCACGGCGGCGCGTGGTCAACTATGAAAGGAAGGCTTTATGGGCTTTGGTCATTGCGAGCGGAGCGAAGCAATCTCTCTGTTGCTTTTTCCCCTTTCGCCTTTGCCCTTTCGCCTTTCGCCTTCCTTAGGAGGTTCTTATGTCGGGTTTCAGATTTACGAGACGTGATTTCCTGAAGATAACCGGCGCAACCACGCTGGCGCTGTCGCTCGACACTCTCGGTTTCCTCGGCGGAGAAGCCCATGCGACAGAGAAAGTCTTCCAGAAGTGGGAATACAAGAACTGGGAGAGCCTGCACAGAGAAGAGTGGAAATGGGATAAGGTAACGTACGGAACGCATCTCGTGGACTGCTATCCCGGCAACTGCCTGTGGCGCGTGTACACCAAAGACGGCGTCGTGTGGCGCGAAGAGCAGGCGGGCAAGTATCCGATTATCGACCCCAACAGCACCGACTGGAACCCGCGCGGCTGCCAGAAAGGATGCTCTTTCAGCAACATGATGTACAACCCCGACCGCGTGAAGTACCCGATGAAACGCGTGGGCGAGCGCGGCGAAGGCAAATGGAAGCGGATTCCATGGGATGAGGCGCTCGACGAAGTGTGCAATCATCTGCTGGACGCCGTCGAGACCGCCGGCCCGGAGTCTATCATCTACGAGCCGGGCCCGGGCAACGGCGGCTGGATTCACCTGATGTCGGCCTCCCGATTTCTGGGAGGGATGGGCGCGACCTCGTTGGACCTCAATTCCACCATCGGCGATTTCAATAAGGGAGTATTCGAGACTTTCGGCAAATTCCAGTTCTGCGATTCGGTTGACGGCTGGTTCTTCGGCAAGCTGATTCTCATCTGGCACATGAACCCCGTCTACACTCGAATTCCATGCTATCACTTCATTGCAGACGCGCGCTACAACGGCGCCGAAGTGGTTACGATTGCCCCCGACTATTCTCCGTCCGCCGTACACGCCGACGAGTGGATTCCGATGGAACCGGGCGCAGACGCGGCGCTCGGGCTCGCTTTGGGGCAAGTGTTGATATCGGAGAAGACTTACGACACAGCATTTCTCAAAGAGCAGACCGACTTCCCTCTGCTCATCCGGAGCGACAACAAAAAGTTCCTTCGCGAGACGGACGTGGAGAAAACCGGGCGCGAGGACCAGTTCTATTTTTGGGACCCTGCAACCAACGCTCCCGTAAAAGCTCCGCGCGGCACATTGACGTTACCTTGCGACCCTGCGCTCGAAGGCGCATATACCGTGAAGCTCAAGGACGGGCAGACAGTGGAGGTCAGGCCCGGTTTCGGGATTTTCCGGGAGATGCTCGATAGGGATTACACTCCCGAGAAGGCATCGCAAATTTGCGGCGTGAATCCGGACACCATCCGGCGCCTGGCTCACAAAGCGTGGAGGGCGCGCGGTCACGTGCAGATACTCGTCGGCTGGAACTCGTCGAAGTATTATCATGGCGATCTGATGGAGCGGACAATGTGTTTGCTGCTGGCGCTCACCGGCAGCGTGGGCAACAAGGGCAGCGGAATACGCGGGTGGAGCGAGTCGCTGTTCGAGGGCACAATGCTATTGTCGCTCGAACGGAGAGACCTCGGCGCCCTCATGCAGCTTCTCGAAAGGAATCGCGACAAGGGGGAGATCAAGAAGAAAGACCCCGAAATAACGGATGAGATTCTCGAGAGAGAGTATACGCGGCAAAGAAACAACGCGAGATGGGGCATGGTGCCCCCGGCGTTTCTCTATTATTTTCACTCTAACTACCGCGACACGTGGAACAAGAAAGAGTGGCACTGCCCGACGATGAAGCGCGGCTTCGACGACTATATGACTGAAGCGCTCGCCAAGGGGTGGTGGGACGGCGTCGCGCGGCCGGCGCGCGATCAGAAGCCGCAGGTATATTTCTTCTTCGGCACCAGTCCCGCTCGCAAGAACCGCGGCTGGTGGAAGAACATCTATCCGGAACTGTGGCAGCAATACAAATTCATCTTTACGATTGAGACCCGCTGGAGCACAACGGCTCTCTTGTCCGATATGGTGTTGCCCGGCGCGGGATTCTATGAAAAGACCGACACCCGTTTCCCGACGCCACATGTGCCATGGCTGACGCTGACCGAGGCCGCCGTCGCGCCTCCGGGTGAAGGCAAGGGCGAATGGGAAGTCTTCAAACTATTGGCCGAACGGATGGAAAAGATTTCCAAAGACAGGAGCCTGGTAAAGTTTAAAGATCGTCGCGGCGTGAGCTATGACCTTTCGGATATCGTTCAGCGCACAACTATGAATCGCACAAGCGTCGAGGAAACTCTCGATGACTCTCTCAAGGTCAGCGCCAAACTGGGATCGCTCCCTGAGGGCACTAACCTCGAAGCTCTTCGGAAGGAAGGGATCATACGCTTCACGAAAATCTCTGAGCTAGACGTAATCGCGATGCACCTCGCAACCGAGATCAAGCCGGACGAACCCATCGTGCCGCTCACGTATCACACGGCTAAGAAAATCCCGTATCCGACGTATAACCGAAGAATTTCGTTCTACATCGACCACGACTGGTTCCTCGAAGCAGGCGAAGGATTCCCGGTCCACAAGGACAATCCGAAGATGGGCGGCAATTATCCCTTGCGGATGACCAGCGGCCACCAGCGGTGGAGCGTCCATTCAATATGGATCACGGATGATACGCTCGCGCGAACGCATCAGGGTCGCCCGTTCATGTTCATGAATCCGGAAGACGCTGAGAAACGCGGCATCAAAGAAGGGGACCTCGTCCACGTGTACAACGATTTCGACGACTTCAAGGTGCACGTGAAATTGACAGCGGCCGCGCGTTCGCAGGATGAGGCTCGGCCGGGCCAAGTCATCATTTATCACGCGTGGGAGCCGTACCAGTTCGAGAAGTGGAAGAGTTACGACACGGCGATCCCTGGCATGATTAAATGGCTTGATCTGGTGGGCGGTTATGGACACCTGAACTATTACCGCTGGAACTGGTGCACCCAGCCGGTCGACCGCGCCATCTGCGTCGAAGTCGAAAAGGCATGAGGAAGACGCCTATTTCAGGAAGTTCAAGTCAAGATTCATTTCGGCGGCCAAACGGAGAAGCTCGTCCTTCACAGTGGACATTGATGTTCCAGCGGGAACATCGGCTACGAGAGTAAGATCAAACAAGGACGTTCCGGAAAGAGGGGCTTTGGTGATCTGAGTATCCAGAGTCCGAATGTTCACGCCGTATCGATGCAGGATCGAGACAACCTTCTGAACAATGCCGGGATGATCCATGGAGATCACCTCGAGTTTGAGCGGCAAACCTGCCTGTCTCGGAATAGCTCCAGGGTCTTCCGCCTCATGTAGTGAAGCTTCGAATCCCAGCATTGTCAGTTTGTTCAAATCCCCTGTGATTGCGCCCAATTGCTGCGAAGTGCATGAAAACAGGGTCATGACGCAAAAGCGCCCGCCCAAAGCCGCCATCCGGCTGTCTTCAATGTTCGCGCCTCGCTCGAACAGAAATGTGGAAACATCATCCACGATTCCCGGTCTGTCTTTTCCGACTAGAAACAGAATTCTGAAGGTCTTCATATGTCATTCTCCTAAGAAACGAGGTCTACGGTCTACGGTTCACGGCTTACGGTTCAACAATCGCCGTTCCTCTTTCCCCCTCCTTTACAAAAGGGGGGCAGGGGGGATTTTTCCGCCATGGAGCCTCAGACCTGTTTCTTTCAAGATTAACCGCGCCCCAGCGTGGTCGGGCGCTTCTAGGAAACTGGCGATTGTTTCACTTAATTTGGGGACACCTTGCCGCAAGGTGTCCCCGAATTAAGAGGCCGCATGCTCAGAATGACTGTCACGCAAGCATTGCAGTTCCGCCAAATTTGTTCTGATCAAGCGCACATTGAACACTTGCTCGATATGAGCCATCAGTTGTTCTTTTGCGGTGGCCATATATGGCGTCGCAAACAATTGCCCATGCTTCACGCCGCAGTCGTCATGGATTCCCGCCCCCCGATCGCGGTCGAGGGCATGCTTCGCGGGAATGACAATCGATGAGAGTTCGCGCTCCAGTGATGTCACGCCGACGCCCTCGAGCCCGCAAGGATTGATCCAACTAAAGGGCTCCAACGAATTATTGACATTAAATGCCAACCCGTGAAAACTGATTCCGTGACGAATCGTGATGCCGATGCTCCCCAGCTTGTCCCCCCCGACCCAAACGCCTTTGTTCAAGCGATTTCGCCCAGCCGTTATTCCCCAAACGGCAGCCGCGCGGATCATGGCCTCCTCCAATCCGTACACGTATTCGTCCACGCGTAGGCCGGCGGCCTCCAAATCGATGATGGGATAGACGACCAACTGACCGGGATTGTGAAAAGTGATGCTGCCTCCCCGTTCAATCTGCACAAGAGGAATGCCCGATTTCTTGAGAAACTCTTCGCTGACTCTGAGGCTTTCCCGTCCGCCGCGTCGCCCAAGAGTAAACACCGGAGGATGTTGTAGAGAGAGGATTATGTCATCATGGATTTCGCCGCGCGCCTTTGCGGAGACAAGGCGGCGCTGGAGGTTCCATGCTTCGACGTAATCCGTCAGAGGCAATTCAAAAAGCAGCCATGTTTTGGCGCTGGGTTTCATAGTAGTCTGATCAGAAACAGGTCAAGACAGATTTAATGGCCGCCCTTATGAGCGTCCCGTAATTCTGTGAGTGCGAATTTATTCGCACAATATTTTCAGGCTCTTTCCGCGTCGCTCGTGCGAATAAATTCGCACCCACAGAATGCAATTATGTTTCGACAATTACGGGTATTCTTCCTTCTTTTTATAAGGGGGAGGAACGTTTCTTGAGAGCGAAGCTACGATGCAGCATCGCGGGAAATCGGGGACGCGATGCGGCATCGTGTCCCCGATTTCCCGGACCATGCCTGCCGCGTGGCTGGTTTCCCTTTCGTCTTGTTCCTTTCGCCTTGATGCCCCCATTTCCCCTTTTAACCATTTCCCCTTTTCCCCCTTGTCTCATCCTGTCAGGCACGGATGTCTTGCCGCGCTTGTTTCGTCCAGCCTTCTCACTTTTGTCCGAGTGGGCGAGGCGTGCAGCATGTCCGGGTTCTCCTTGGCTTCGGCCACAATGGCTCTGCACGCTTCTACAAACAGGTCTAGGTCTTCTTTGGACTCGGTCTCCGTGGGCTCAATCATGATTGAGCCGTTTACCACAAGCGGGAAATAGACCGTAGGGGGATGGAATCCGTAATCGATAAGTCGTTTGGCGATGTCAAGCGTTGTGACCCCGTATTGTTTTTGCAGTTTATCGGAGAAGACGCATTCGTGCATGCAAGGTTGATCGTAGGCAAGGTGAAAAACGCCCTTGAGTCTGGCCCTGATGTAGTTGGCATTGAGAACGGCAAGCTGGCTGGCTCGCCTTAAATTCTCAGCACCCATGCTGAGTATGTAGCTGTAAGCCTTTATCATGACGCCGAAGTTTCCATAGAAGGCGTGAATCTTGCCGATAGATTCGGGGAGATCGTATGAAAGAGAATAGGCGCCCTGATTTTCCACGACTCGCGGAACGGGCAAGAACTTTTCGAGATGCTTTTTCACGCAAACGGGGCCGGAGCCGGGACCGCCTCCTCCATGTGGCGTGGAGAAGGTCTTGTGGAGGTTGAGATGCTGGACATCGACTCCAATGTCACCCATTCTGACGATGCCCATCACGGCGTTCATGTTAGCCCCGTCGCCGTACACAAGCCCGCCTTTCTTGTGGACTATCTCTGCAATCTCCCGGATATTCTCCTCGAAGAGGCCGAGGGTATTCGGATTGGTAATCATGATTCCCGCTATTTCGGTGTCCATGACCTCAGCGACTGCGTCGGGAGAAAGAATCCCTTGTTCATTCGATTTAACCGCTATGGGCTTATATCCGCAGAGAGCGGCGCTGGCAGGGTTTGTTCCGTGCGCTGTATCCGGCACGATAATCTTCGACCGGGCAGAGCCCTTGCTCTTGTGGTAAGCATGAATGACAAGCATTCCGGCGAGTTCGCCGTGCGCGCCGGCTGCGGGTTGAAGCGAGATTGCGTCCATACCGGTGATCTCCGCGAGCAGGCGCTCGAGCTCGAACATCAACCTGAGCGTCCCCTGAGAAATTTCCGCCGGAAGCAGAGGATGGGCTCCCGTGAATCCCTCCAGACTTGCCATTTTCTCATTGATCTTCGGGTTGTATTTCATGGTGCAAGAGCCCAATGGATACATTCCGGTATCCACCCCGAAGTTCCATTGAGAGAGCCTTATATAGTGCCGCACCACTTCGAGCTCACTCAGGTCGGGGAAATCAGGGCCATTGCCGCGGAGGTTTTCGTCCAGCGCGCAGGTTCTTACGTCACGGCCGGGAAGGCTCATCCCCACTCGTCCTTTCTTCCCCTTTTCCCAGAGCAGCGGCTCGTTGAAAATCAAACCCGTTGTGCCGGAGAATTCCATCATTGCTGCACCCCCCTTACAAGGGCGTCCATATCATCTTTTGTTTTGGTTTCCGTAACACACAAGAGATAGCGTCCTGCGAGTTCAGGATAATAAGTATCCAAAGGCAGGCCGGCCACGATGTTCTTTTTCAACAGGTTCTCGTAAATCGCGCCTGCGCCTTTCGGGTATTCCACCACGAATTCGTTGAAGGTGGCCCCTGCAAAAGCGACCGTGCATCCTATTTTCTTCAACTGCGCTTTCAAATATTCGCATTTGTCATAATTCAACTGCGCCAGAGATCGAATGCCGCTGCCGCCCAATGAGGCCATATAGACAGCAGAAGCCAAAGCGCACAGACTGTGGTTGGTGCAAATATTGGAAGTCGCTTTTTCCCGGCGGATGTGCTGCTCCCGCGTGGCGAGGGTGAGGACGAAGCCTCGCTTTCCGTTCGCGTCTACGGCCTGTCCCACGAGACGGCCGGGCATGTTGCGGACATGACTCATCCGGGTCGCAAACATTCCAAGGCCGGGCCCCCCGAACCATTGCGGAATGCCGAGACTTTGCCCCTCCCCGCACGCTATGTCGGCGCCCTGTGTGCCGGGACTCTTCAGAATTCCGTATGCCAACGGTTCCGTGAATGCAACCATGGCAAGCGCATTCTTCGCATGAGCCCTCTCAGCGATACTCTGAAGTGGCTCGATGACACCGAAAAAATTCGGCGATTGAACGGCGACGGCGGCAAGGTCGTCATGCGAGTCAAGGGCCGAAAGGTCTGTGAGCCCCTGTGCGTCAAACCCGAACTCTACTATTTCATATCCCGTGGGTTCGAGATATGTCTTCACTACCTGACGATACAGAGGATTGATAACGCGTGAGATCGCTACCTTTCTTCTTCTCGTTATACGAATAGCCATAAGCATAGCCTCGGCAAGCGCCGAGGCGCCGTCATAGAGCGAAGCATTGGCTACTTCCATGCCCAAGAGCCTTGCCACAAGCGTCTGGTACTCGTAGATGGCCTGCAGAGTGCCTTGGCTCAATTCCGGTTGGTAGGGAGTGTAGGCCGTTGCAAATTCGCACCGGCCGGTCAGATAAGATACAGTCTCGGGAATATAGTGTTCGTAACTGCCGGCGCCCATGAATACCTTATACCCTCGGTTTGCAGCCATGCTGCCTGACAACTGAGCCATATGTTGACGCAGTTCCCACTCGCTCAGCGGTTCAGGAAGGTTGAGCTCGCCTTGAAACCGGCATGCCTCCGGGATAGCGGCGAAAAGGTTGTCGAGCCCGGACAGACCAATTGTCTGAAGCATTGAGGCAATATCTTCATTGGTATGAGGCAAGAAACGCATCTATTCCGTTCCCTTCAGTCGTTTAGCGTAATCGCCTTTGGTCATTAGAGAATTGAGTTCGCCGGGATTATCGGGTTTCACGAGGATGAGCCAGCCTGCTCCATATGGGTCCTCATTCACGAGACCGGGCGACTCTTCCAGCGCTGCGTTCACTTCGAGGACCTTGCCTCCTACAGGCATGAAGAGTTCGGAGACCGCCTTGGTCGATTCTACCGTTCCGAACTCCTGCTTCTGACTGAAAGTATCACCGACATTGGGCATCCCCACGAATGTGATATCGCCTAGTTGGTCCTGAGCGTAGTCGGAGATTCCCACCCTCACCGCATCACCTTCGAGTCTGGCCCACTCATGGTCTTCAGAATACCGCACGTCATCGGGCAATTTGAACTCGCTCATTTGTTTCATGAATTCGGCTCCTTAGTACAGTTTCTCATAAATACGGTGACATATTCGCGTAAACTCGATGCGGGCGACTCACGAGTCGCCCCTACAAGATACGTAACGGCAATTAGGAAACTCAGTACTTAGAAAGCAGGTTCAGGGTTTAGAGTTCAGAGTTAAAAGAAACAAAGAGACTACTTCGCCCACGGGAAGCTGGCCTATGCGATTCCGCGTTTGTAGGGACGAACCTTGTGTTCGCCCAAATGCCGCAAATTCCAAGTTGGGCGAACACAAGGTTCGCCCCTACAAATACGTTCGTTGTTGCTTTCCTCGTCGGCACGGACGTGGTCAGGCGCTCCCTAGAAGCAGGTACCTAATTCCTCGTTCGTGCGAATAAATTCGCACCCACAGAATTATAAGACAATCCCCAAGCTCAATTATTATATGGCGCTACTCGTTCACAGCAGGCTGCGCAGCCTGTTCAGGATGTTCGTGTATTCATCTCCCCGGAAACAGAACTGAAGCTCGCAGAACGGCTTCCTCAATTTCTTCACTTTATCTCTTACGTCGCTGCCATTCTTGATGACATCCTGAATCAACCCGGCCAATTGACAGAATTGCTCCTCCGCCATTCCGAATCTGGTCATTTCCGCCACGCCCAGCCGCAAACCGCCCGCCGCCGAGAAACCTTCGTCATCGGGTGTCGCCTGGTAGTTGCATATGATGTTGTTGGCTTCGAGGCGTCTTGCCATCTCGGGCCCGCGCCCGTGGCCGACATGAACCACCACCTGGTGTGTTTCAGTGAAACCCACTGCCGGATCGCCGGCCACATCCAAGCCGCAATCCTTCAGCGCGCGCGCAAACGCTTTGGCGTTCGCGACGACTCGAGGCTGATATTGCCCTTTGAAGTGATTCATCTCGTATGTTGCCATCAAAAGGCCCAACAGTGTGCCGAGATGATGATTCGAGACAGATCCCGGGAAAGCCCGCCTGCGCACGGCCTCCCAAAGCTCGTACTGTCTCTGGTGTTTGACATAAAGGGAGCCGATGACACCGCGTTGCGTCCCGAAGAACGTTTTATGTGTGGAGCCGGTGACAAAGTCTGCGCCCTCGCGGACCGGGTCCTGGAAATGTGGACCGAGGAGCCCGAAGACATGGGCCGCGTCGTATAGAATGAAGGCGTTGATCTTCTGCTCCCGCAGAAAGCGGCGGATTTCCGCCACGGGTTCTTTATGGAGGAATACGCTTTTCCCGAAGATGATTAGTTCCGGCCGAAATCTGTCTATCAATTCGAAGGCGCCGGGCAAGTCGATCTGATAGCGGTGATCTTCGAGGACGGGAAAGTTCACGGCGGCCGGTCTTTCCGTGTTCGGGTCGCGCGCCAGATAGTCGCGCAAGGCCCCCAGCGGCTGTGCGCTGAGGTGGCCGCCTTTGCCGAGATAGTGATTCATCACGTGCGCAATGCGGCGCTGCTCATGTTTGCGGTCGGGAAGATTGAAATAATCTACCAACGCGCTAAACAAGGCCATGTTGGCCATTTGCCCGCTGATAGGGCGCATCTCGACTTCTTCGCAGCCTAGGAACTTCTTGAACTCCTCTTCCAGCAGCCGTTCGACTTCCGCTATGAAATCCGTACCCTGATAATAGAAGACCTCCGCGTCATAGAAAGCTTTCACTTTTTTGTGCTCGGCGTAGCGGAACGCCGGGTCCATCACCGACAGCAGCCTTACCATGGGAGAAATTGTCATCTCGGAAGGGATGAGGTTGACGCATTCCTGCTGCCGCCAGAAAGTGTTTTGGATGGCGGTCTCCAGCAGGTGATACGCTTTTTGCGGGCCTTCCTCATTCGGGCTCTTTTTCTCCGCAGGCTCGTAACCGTAGACGATTGGCCGCGCATATGGAGGAGCCTCGCTTGAAATGTGATGTGGGACCACCACCGCTTCGATTCGCTTTCCCCGAATTTCGACATCCAGCTTCTCGTCTTCCTCGATATCGCTGTCTATCAACGCAAGGCCTATCGCCCGAAGTTTGTGTTGGTCCGTCGGTCGGGAAGCCAACCCCTCGCCCTCGAAGACCCACATGGCAGTCGTGGTTCCGCTGGTTATATAGCCGACATGATGGTCGCCCTTATACACCTTGTCGCCGGCGCGAGCGACTCCCCTACCGATCATCGTGATCGGCCTGATCATGCGCGGAAGGTCAGCGATGAGCGAATAGTCGCCGAACACGATTTTCTTGAACGCCGCCTGTTGGCGCGCCAGCGCCTTCTTGCCGACGTACTCGCCCTTGAGCGGAGAGAAACTGACCGCAACCTTCGCCAAGGAGTTAGAAAAGATGGGAATTTCTTTTCCTTCGGCGTCTTTGCCCAATTCGTGGCCGTAAAGAGGCAGGGCCGCCTCGAGCCGAAGCGTGTCGCGCGCGCCAAGCCCGCACGGTGTGGCGCCTCGTTGGACGAGTTCGTCCCACAACCGCAGCGCATGCTCGCGGCCTATGAACAGTTCGAAACGGATGGGTTCGCCGGTGTATCCGGTGCGTCCTATCATCACCCGGGCGTCGCACATTCTGGCGATGCTGACCGTGTTGGGCTTGGGCTCGGGCAGTTGGCCGGATTGTATCATCTTGAGGAGCAGAGCGCGGGAACTTGGCCCCTGTAACGCCAGCATCGCGATCTCATGAGTGCGGCCCGTCAGTTCCACGTTCGTGAAGCCGGAAATATGCGATTCGAGGTGGACCCAATCTGTCTGTCGCGTGCCGGCATTGACGACGAGCAGGTATTCACCCTCGACGAAGCGATAGAGGTATGCGTCGTCGATAGCGCCCCCGTTTTGGTTCGGGATGTAAGCGTATTGGGCCTCGCCGACTTCCAGAGCTTCGGCATTATTGCTCAGTATGCGCTGGAGGAACTTCACCCCTCCGGCTCCCTTGATGATGAAGCGGCCCATATGAGAAATGTCGAAAAGCCCGGCGCTCTTGCGGGTGGCCAGATGTTCACCGATAATGCCCGTGGAATAGAACAGGGGCATTTCCCATCCTGCGAATTCCACCATCTTTGCGCCCAGCGCGACATGCCGGTCATAGAAAACGGTCCGCTCAAGTTCAGTCATCTACCGAATGCCTCCCACATGATTGTCTTCACAACTGTGTCCAAGTCGTTCTCATCCGGCAATTCGATCTTGATGTCGGCGCATTGTTCATAGAGAACCGAACGTTCGTCGAACAGCGCTCGCAAGCCTTTTTTCTTCAACCCGACTATTCCTCTCGTGTCCATATTAGCGAGCCGTTTCCGGATGCCACTGAACGACATTTTCAGATAAATGACTCGGGAGTTTTCCGCGAGAAACTTCATCGCTTTCTCGGAGTAGATTATACTCCCGCCCGGGGAGATTATGCATTTGTCCGCCTTCCCGATGTCCAATGCCGCTTGCTCCTCGAACTCCATGAATTTCTCTTCGCCATATGTGTCTAGGATTTGTTGCAGCTTCAGCCCGGCGCGCTTTTCGATTGTCACGTCGGTATCAATAAAAGCATATCCGAGCCTTATTGCTAATTCGCGTCCTATCACACTCTTTCCGACTCCGGGCATGCCGATCAACGTGGCGTTAGTGTTCTTTGTCTGATGCATGCAGCTACCTCTCAACGAACGCATTGAACTTTGTGAGGCCTTCTTTGATATCCTTCGAGTCGATGTCCGGCGGCTATGTGTTCTTGTATAAAGGAAGCCCGAGCTCTCTGGCGTTCACTATGCTCGGCGCAGCCTCGGGCGGACTACTCCTTTGGAATGATCCTTCAAAAGTAGAGACCTTTCCCTTTCTCAAAGATCGTATATCCCCAGGATTTCAAAGCTAATCTCGTGCTTGGTAGCGTCTTTCGGACCAAACGGGACTTTCAAGCGCCTTCCTGCATCGGCGATCACGAGAGGATTGACGTCGGCAAGCACGTTCGCTTCCCCTGAGTCAGCCATTTGCAGCACCTTCTCGTAGCACTTTATTGCTTCGTTTCGCTTCCCGGCCAGATCATTCGCGAAACCAAAGAACAAATACGTTTGTGCAAGTTCGTTCCGGCTCTGCTCGCATTCTATCGCACGTCTCAGGTGCTCCGTTGCCTTCGCTGCATCCCCTTTGCGTATGAGCATCTGCGAGACAATTCTCCGATAAATGGCCTCATCGGGCTTCAAAGCAATGGCTTCCTCAAGACGCTTAAGCGCCGCTTCTTCATCCGTTGGTGGAACCATAGAGCTCACCAGCGCTTCATGATATTTTCGGAGGGCCTTGTATGAATCACTCTGAACATAGTCGTTCGGATCGAGGATCGCCGGTTCGACGGATGAGCCCTTGCCATCCAACTCCTGCATCAAGTTGAACCCTGTATAAGCATTATGACACATTGGAGTCGGGCCATGCGCCGCCCAGAAGTCTAACGTCGCAGGTCGGAATACAGCGCTCGTGAGATTTATCACTTGTGCTATTATTCCCCCCGCAGGGCGAATAGTTCCCGAGCACATATCCATGTGATCACCCATGATCTTGGCGGCAACTTGAGGGTTGATTTTACCCATGTTCTCTTGCATGAGCGTTCGCATGCGTTCGAATCGTGCAATTGGATTCTTGCCGATTCCGTTTCTGAGCAATACGTCAACCGGTTTTATTTCGTTCGTTGTTGACACATTCGTTTCCCAGATGACGTTGCCGTCGGCCCGACGCACTCCAACCTTGCTGGCGCTGCACTCCACTACCGCCGCCCCATTCGTCTTCCCATCGGCCAAAGTGAATGCGAAGGCGCCTACCCTTGGGTTTCCCTTGATTATTGCAATTGCCTCGTCAATGCTGCTTGCGCGCTTCATTATTTCTAGTTCAAGATACGTAAGGCTTATACCATGAGGGGTTGTATCGTTCAGCGGAAGGAAATGCGCGCCAATACATATCTTTTTCTCATTCATGCAGGAGTTGCATTTTATGATGCCAGCGGAACTCAAGTTCACGAACCGGTATGCGTCCTTGGGCTCGTAGATCATAACCGTCTGATACTTGTCCCAAAGACCGCCGCCTGAATAGTCCGTGTTTCTGCCCATGATGAGGGCGCCATCGGTAGTTGCTTCATTGAACGCCACGAAGGTTGTACATGCGCTGGCCACCTGACCAAAATACTCTTGTTCCAATACTTTGACCAGATTCATGTTCAGTTCGGAATACATGTTTCCGTGGAAAATTTCGGCAAATGTCAAACCAGAACCATCGGCTATGCCCTTCATCTCCGAAAGATAGTGTTTTGGCGTGGCCTTCATGAGCGGTCGATAGATTTTCCAGTCGAAGTACATCTTCACCAGGTATCTCTTCATGACACTCATGTGTTTGAACGGCGCGAAGTTCTCCATGGGGTTTCCATAGTACGTTCCCACACCGTGGCGAATCTCTTCCCGAAGCAGAATCCCGTGCTGGTAACCCGTCTCATAATGGGAACCACGCAACCTGAGAACCCTTAACCCGTTTCGGACTTCGAGGCTCCCTTGCCCGAATGTTTTCTTGCCCGTACCAGACGTTACTAAAGACGCTGACCGGATTCTCTTAATCTCGCCAGCATCCGGCAAATATTTACTGCCAGTGCCGAGTGGCGGCCATAGGAGAAAAACTGCGAGCGCCAAAACAGCCGGCGTGCTCGCTATCACCAATAGTTTGACTTTCTTCATCTGGGGCTCCTCTTTTTCCGTCACAAAATGTATGGGATTCTCCAATTGAAGTTCTTATACAGCACAAATGTCTCGGTCGAGAGGACGTCCTTAATCTTTGAAACTTCCTTGGTGTAGAATTCGAGCAGGTCGAATTCGTTGTTCAACAAGACGGTCAGAATAAGGTCGAAGCGGCCGGTCACTACGCCAACCGAGACGACTCCCTTCAGCTTGCTAAACTCTTCTCCCTTCTTGACCAGATGCATGGTCTGCAGTTTCACACCGACAATCGCAAGGTAATGATTCGGGATTTTGTCGGGATCCACCAAACCCATTATATGCAAGATGGATTTCTTGATGAGCTTCTTCACGCGCGCTCTCACCGTATTCTCAGTGATCGAGAGCGCGACAGCAATCTCCTTGAATGACTTACGTCCATCGCGGAGATGTTTGACAACCTTAATATTCGTCTCACCAACGTCCATATGATTCTCCCTAAGAAAGTAAAAAGTAAAAAGGCAAAAACCGAACTGGCGCCTTTCTTTCGCAATTAACCACGCCCGCCGTGGTCGAGACGCTCCTAAGAAAGAGGCGAAAGGCGAAAGGGAACCGCGCAGGGCGCGGGGTTTCTGGTTTCTCGTTTCTGGTTACTGGTTTCTGGTTGAAAGAAACAAAAGAAACAACGAGATTCTTCGCTTCGCTCAGAATGACATTGTGGTTGATCCTTTTGTCTCGCCGACCGTTTCCATTCGAACAAAAGCTCCCATTTTCCCGAGATTTTGCCGAATCCGAGGATATTATAACGATGAATTTGCGGTTTGTCAATAAAAATGATATCAATTATGCGTGAAACAGTAATTTCAATCTGAATAATTGATGAACTAACACAATATCGTCGACACAATGGGGTAGCGCCGTCAAGTTGTGGACACACATCACCCCTGCCTTGTCGGTTCAAGGTTTACGGTTCGCAACAATAAGGGCTTCAGGTTTCAAACTCGTATTGCGTATTATGTATTGCGTGTTACGTATTACGTATTGCGTGGTTCAGGGTTTATTGTCCACAGTCCACGGTCTGCGGTTCAGGGATCAAAGTTTAAGGTTCAAGGTTTGTTTCCTTTCGTTGTTCCCCTTGATAAGGAAGCCTGGGGCTCCACGCCCGGGCGTGGAGTTTATTGTTTGGCCATGCGCTCCTTCCCGCGCGCA
>CAYVDS010000037.1:0-30860 GCA_964450145.1 uncultured bacterium | reverse complement strand
TTAACGGGGATGCGCAATGTTTTCTTTTCGCCGTCGGGCATGTAGGCGTCAGGAATCTCAAGGTACTCGCCGGGTTTCAGCTTCAAGTTCTTGAGAGGCGCCTGCAAATAATCACACGCCATGGCAAGCGCCATCGACGGGAAAAGGTACGTGTCTTCGGCGCCGGCGTCCGAAGGGAGATCACAGCGGATGAGGGTCGGGTACTTGCGGACTAGACCGTCCGCCTCTTTGATTATCTGTGCAAAGCCGACACCGCGCGCAGCGTCAATCAACGAAGGAATCGGAACCGCCTCGGGGATACGCGCTTGCAACACTGACCCTGCAGTTTTCTTGTTGACACGGATACACTGTCCTCTTTGAGCAAGGCTTTCGAGATTCTTCCACATGAAAGATACGCCGACGGAATCAACGGACTGTGGCGCGGGCTCTTCTGTTTCAGCCCCATGTTCTTTCTGGTGTTCATCCAACACGAACGTGGAGCCCAGATATACATTGCCGGCTGTCTTGATTGAGTCGGCAAATTCCGCGTCATAATCGCGAAAGGCCGCCTTTGCCTCATCGAGCGTGCTCACGTGAGCGATATCCCTCGGTCTGATAAGTTTTTCGCTCTCTTCAGAAAAGTAGATATCGAATCCTATAAGCGCACCACTTCCCTTGCGAATGGTGTCCACGATTCGCGCATGCTTGTCCCGGGTCCAATCCTGCCATCTCCCCTCTTCCTTGAGAGCTTCACCGTCAATGTCTATGGTGGCAATGTCGGGATTTGTGACAAGCGGGGGCCGCAGGTTGAAACGCGCATCCAGCGAGAGGAGTTCGAGCCGCTCAAAAGGGGTGGTGAACGACAGAACATAGAAAGCGGCGCCTATCAGCAGGCCGAGGCTGATCTCTATAAGTCTGTTTCTCTTATCTTCAGAAAGTTTTGGCATCGCCGCTTCTCTTTATTCCCGCATCTCTTTGTGGCTACCAAAGAAAGAGCATGCTCAAATGGTCACATTGCGGGCGGAGCGAAGCAATCTCTTGTCTCAAGGGATTATATATATGATAGCCCGTCTCCGTCCACAAAAAAAGCGGGAAGGAGCATCTCCTTCCCGCCTCCGTGAAAAATCTCACACTTGTATCAGGGGTACACTACTTCAAGTTTCTCCTGCACAGCCTGATCCGACATGGCAGAAACATCTTCAGCGACCGGCATCTCCTCCGCAGCTTTCTCAGCCGCTTCTTTGGCCAAAACCTCATTTCGCTTCACGCGGTTGCGGTCACGCGATTCGAGCGTGAACATGCGCACTTGCAGATACGGATCCCTCATATCGGCAAAATAGTATTCCCACTAGAAGGGGCTGAACTGCTGTCTGTCGTTGTGGATGTTATACCTGAAAAATTCGATGACCGGAAACGGAAGTTCTGCCCAGCGTTCAGGAAGATTTCTTCGAAGCCACAGTGCGGTGCGGGCATCATCATCAAGCCACTCATGGGCTCCAGCCATTCCCGCGCCCGAATAACCCGACTCCGGCCCGATTATCTTCGGGGTCGCGGAACTGACTACAGAAGCGGCAGGCGGGGCTGTCACACAACCCGGTAAAACGAGAACAACAAAGATGAGGACCAGCAATAATCGTATCATTTGACCCCCTCATTCCCAGTCTTCCGGTCTACGAGGAAACTTGCGAACTTTGTAAAATTATAACCCAGCCCTATGATTTTGTCAAATAAATTCGCGTATTTGGAGGACTTACAAACTGAGCAAGGGAAAAAGGGGAACCGGGTAAAAGACGAAAAGGGAGACAGAAACGAAAGGGGATAAAAGACAGATAAAGAGAGACTGCTTCGTTCAGGCCCGCGGCCCTTCACTCGCAATGACTGTGTCCTGAGCGTCGCGACTCAAATCCAAGATATCGAGCAAAAGTAATATATATTACATGTCACGAAGCAGGACGGTAACTACTTTCTCGATACTCGCAAAACTGCGGTAAAGATTCCGTTTGAGGCGCAGAAGTTCCGGGAGGAGCATTGGCCGCTGCACGAGGAGCTTCATCGCTTCAGATATGCGTATTCTTTCGTCGGGGCCTACTATTGTGTTGACTTCGGGGGGAATGCGATCTGTTGCGGTGTCGGAAATCGCGCGAATTGTCAGCATCGGCAATCCGGACGCCGCCGCCCACGCGCCGACCTGCGCGCTTTCCATATCTACGGCGAATGCGCCGTATTTCGTCGCCAGCCTCTTCTTGTCCTCCGGCGTCGCGGCCACAGTCGGTGTCGACACAGTATACCCCAAATGGGACGGTATTCCCAGCCTCCCGCAGCAGGCTACTGCCTTCTTAACGAGGTCCGGGAAGGAAAAATATTCTTTCCCTCCTGCCGAATCATCAATGAGTTTCTCAGGAATCACCACCTCGCCAATTCCTACCCTTGGGCTCAGGGCGCCGGCGCATCCAACTGAAATGACGCATTCGGGTTTGCATGACTGGTTTATCTCTTTAAGTCGCTGGGCTGTTCTCAGCGGGCCGACACCTGTCCGGAGGAGCGTAACCGTCCTCGCGCCTACTGCGCCGACCACGAGCCTTTTCCCGGTGTCATCTGGCGGACTCATTGCGCGCCGAAGAAAAGAAATCTCACGTTCCATCGCGGCCACTATCGCTATTCGGCTGAACAAGGAGGGACCTCAGAATATATTCCCGGATGGGAATGACTCAGTCGAAGAATCTGTACTTTATGACGCAGTAGACTGCGACTATGCCGTCCTTCCATGTTATCTTCTTGCCCTCCTCATATGTGCGGCCATAGTAAGAGATGGGCACCTCATAGATGCGCAGTCTTTTGCGGGCGACTTTGGCGGTGAACTCAGGCTCGAACCCGAATCTCTTCGAGCGAAATGTTATGTCCTTCAGGATGTCGGCGCGGAAGGCCTTGTAACAGGTCTCCATGTCGGAGAGGTTTATGTTATTGAGCGCGTTCGAGAAGAGCGTCAGCGTGCGGTTGCCGACGAAATGCCAGAAGAAAAGAACGCGATGCGGGCCACCGAGGAATCTGGAACCATAGACTACATCGGCTTCTCCGCGTTCGATAGGTTCAATAAGCCTCTTGTATTCCGAAGGGTCGTATTCCAGGTCGGCGTCCTGAATTATGACGATGTCGCCAGTCACATGCTTGAAACCGGTCGCAAGGGCCGCGCCCTTGCCCATGTTCCTGTCGTGATACAGCAACTTGTAGCGATCACTATATTTTTTCTCGAGGATTTCACGGGTCCCGTCGACGGAGAAATCGTCGACGATGATTATTTCCTTGTCCAAATCAGTCCGGCCAACGCGATCAAGGATCGTGTCGATCGTCCCGGCTTCGTTGAAAACAGGAATAATCACGGAAAGTTTCATGGTTTTACTCGTGGCCGCTTTGGCGCGTTGTTTGACACCTGCGGACATCCGTGGTAGCATGCCAGCCTATAACCTCGTCGCAAACATGCAACTGAGAGAAGCGCTCAATTATGGGATGTGCTGCCTGCAAACGTAAACTGGCGATCGATGCCAGGTTCTGCCATCATTGCGGAGCTGAAGTTCCTCCGGAATTAGCCGACAGAAACACCAGATGGTATTACGAACCCGTTTTCGTGCTCTTAATGATATTCCTCGTATTGGCGGTATTCGGTTTGCCCCTGCTGTGGAAGAGCCCTAAGTTTACCAGTCGGCAGAAAGCACTTATCTCGGTTGTGACAATTATTTACACAGCAGCCATCCTCTGGCTGACGTACTATCTCATTTTCGTCCTGATACTCCCCTATTACAAAGAACTACAAGGCATTATACAGCCGGAAGCGCTCAACCTTCCTTCTTCGGGACAGTTTCCTCCTCGAGCGTCGATATTCTCTGCTTGACCGTGTCGTCCGCCGCCGGGTTTAGCTCGACATATTTCTTGTAATGTTCAAGCGCCTTCTTTGGTTGTCCTGACACGTCTTCTGCCACGGCGAGATTGTAGTAAGCCATTGTCATCTTGGAATCCAGCTCTACAGCCTTCTGAAGATGCTTGATGGCATCGTCATACTGTTTGTCTTCAAAGAGAGCCTTCCCAAGGTAGTTGTGCAGCTCAGCGTTATCCGGATCGAGTTTAGCGGCCTTCTGCCATGTCTGAATCGCGTCTTTCCGCATTCCGTTGCCATACTGGGCCACACCGAGTTTGTAGTTGGCTTCCGCATCGTCAGGTTTGTTCTTGGCATCGGCCTCGGCTTTAGCTAATTCGTCTTGAAGCGCGTGAATCTTGGATATCTGGGTTCGGGCTCCGGTAATGTCATCTTGCGCGAACGCATACACCGTTATCTTTTCGTAATCTTTTACGGCTGCGTCGGCATTGCCGGTCTTCAGGTAATGGGTGGCCCTGTCCGCATACACCTGAAGCGCGCCAAGCGATTTGGGGTTCAACTGTTCCTCTTTGCTCCATTCCGCGAGCGCCTTCTCGACGTCGCCCCCTGCAGAATCGGAGTTGAGATAAACCCAGCCAAGCACATAGTGGGCATACTCGATGTTGGGATTAAGCTGAATCGCTTTCTGCAATTCTGCTATGGCGGAATCAGTGTTCTTCAATTGGGTGTCTATATACCCCAGCGCAAAGTGGTAACCGGCGACATTTGGGTTCTTTTGTGCGAGCTGGCCATACTTTTCTTTGAATTTATCAAGATCTTTCCCGGCCTCAGCCGGGTTCTTGTCAATCACAGACCTGACGATAAACCTGTATGCCTGAGAGTCATCGGGATTCTTGGCAGTTAGTTTTTCGGCAAATGCTATAGCTTCGTCATATTTTTTTTGCTGATAGAGACTGATGAGTTGGTAGATGGGCGGCTCCTTCGAAGCACAGCTTGCGAGCAACAGGAGACAAATATAAACTGACACCCATTTGGCGGCGAATCTCATTCCTCGATTTCCTTTCTCGCGTAAACGTTTCCAATAAAACGATATCATTCCATCTCTTTGGGCCGATTCTTTTTCTCCTCGGCCTCTCTTATGAGACGGTCATACTTGTCGACGACCGACTGCGTTTTTCTCTCCTTCATCTCTTCGTTGAAACGGCGCGACCGCACGTCCTTCAGGTATGCTTTCATCAAATCGTGAAATTTCTCGTTGACCCTGCATAAATAGCCGTCGCTTAGCTCCGTAACAGATTTAATTTTCGCTTCGCCCGCTCCGACGCATTGAGCCCAGTACTGCAGCATCCTGAACACCTGCGGGATATCGCCTATGTCGAAGTCTTTTCGGTCGGTTTCCTTGAGCTCGCGCCTGACATCCTCGATTTGCCCCTTGTTCAGCTTTATTTTCATAGATAGGCCTCTTGCCAGCGAGCGCAATCCCGGGAAATTTCGCGACCGATCGTCTATTCGGCTATTCGGCGATGTCCGACGGCGCTTGCGGCCGGCCTTGTTTCTGCGCCGTCTCTTCTTGTGCCTGTCTCATGGCATCGGTCAATTCCTTGTACTTCTTGTCGGCTTCCTTGGCCCTCTTGGTGTCATTCATCGCTGTATACGCCTCGCGCAGGCTCCGATACGAGAGGTAATAGTTCGGCGCGATTTCAAGCGCTTTCTTGTATTCCTCTATTGCTTTCTTGTTGTCACCCGATCGGGCATACGCAACGCCAAGGTTGTGGCGAGCGGAGGGGTCCTCGGGATTTAGCTCGATGGCTTTCAGATACTGCTTTATAGCCTCCTCATTGCGGTTGAGATGCAGGAGGGAGTTCCCCATCGCATAATATGCCTCCCAACGGTAGGGGTTGAGACTCACGGATTTCTCAAAATGAGCAATGGCTTTTTCGTATTGTCCCGTCTTCGAGAGGGCAACGCCAAGATTGAAATGGGCCTCCGGGAAAGAAGGTTCCATCTCAGCTACAGCCTCCCACGCTTCAGCGGCCTTGTCATCTCGGCCGGCGTCAGCGTATCTCTTGGCTAACATCTGATATATAAGCGACATGTAGCGTTTGACGTTCACGTCGCCCATAAGAGGCTGCGCGATGGGGCGAACCTCCTTCATGGTCTCTTCAACCATCTGCGGAGTGACCTCTTGCGGCGGCCTGTTCAGCATCTGGTTCGCATACGCTTCTACAAGACCGTAGCGAGCTGAGTTGTTATCAGGATGCTTCTCCAAGGCCAGCTTGTAGAAATGGATCGCCTGATCATAGTCTTTTTCTTCCTGAAACTTCCGCGCTTTTTTCAGGTTAGAATCGCCGCAACCATTCAGCAAGACTAACATAACCGCCAATCCAAAAATCGGGATTGCACGCAAACTATTCCCCATCGCTTCCTCCTTGTTGAGAGACACTTACAGACCATCGATACAAAAAATCAACTCTGCCGACCTCACCGGCGGGAGTCAAAAACCATCCAGAATATCCTTACCAATCGCCGAACGAATTGCTCGCCACCGAGCACTTTGAAAATGACTGTGTTGGCCACCACAAGCAGGAAACGCTCACCATTACTGTCGTCAGATAGAGCCGGTAATGGAGCCATTCGCCTCGGTCGATCATAAGGCCCAGCGTCGCCATTGCCAACGCCCCAATGCAAATTCCTATGAGAAAAAACTGGTAAGGCGCGAACAACACATGCAATAGCGAGGCGGCATAACTGAACGTTACGATCACGGCCACCATCACGAAGCACAGCAAAAGGCACGCTATCAGGAAGAATCGTTTTGAGTTTTCTGTCATCCCACTAAATCTTGGCGAACATACGGTCAACCCTAAATGCTCCGACGAGGATGGCCGTGCCGACGCCGGAACTTTCAACGTGCGTATTATAGCGAGGTATGCTTCAAAAAATCAAGCCTGCAAAGGACTTTTGCAGGAAACTTATCCCTTCTTTAAGTTCTTCTGCGCTCACGCTCGGCGCTAATTCAATCACGCGAATGGCCTCCTTCCCGACATACTTTCCCACCATCGCGAAATCAATCTTCCCTTTCCCCGGCGAACGATGGTCACGGGTGTCTTCAGCGTCGTGAAGATGTACGCCTACAAGTCTTGACGAGAATTGGGACAAAAGCCGCTCGTGACTGATCCCGTAAAGAAACTCCTGAACCGCGGCGTGGCCGACATCGTGCCAATAGGATATGGGGCTTCCTTCAAATTTTGCAAAGATGACGGACAAATCGTCGAAATCCGGCACTTCCTTCAGGTAATAACGGTTTTCCACACCGAGTTTCAGGGCAAACCGCTCGGCTGGCCGCCAAAGTTTGTCGAGGCTGAAAAGGGCGGCATCGAGGTATTTGCGGCCGACTTTTCTGCGCTCCTCGGTCAAGGCCCGGATGTATTCCTTCACAGCCGCGTGCTCGAGCCTTCCCTTTTTGTGCTCTTCCTTGAGTCTGCCGAACCCGTCGTCCATTTCAGTTTTGCCCAGATGGAGAACGACTGCGCGCGCCCCCACCTCGTGCGCGAACTCGAGCGTTCGCAGCGTATATTTGATTGCGCGCTCGCGCTCTTCCTTCTCGGGCGACGACAGCAGGAAAGCGTCGCCGCTCGCGCGATCGCGGGAAAAGTCGGCGGGCAGCGGGAAAAAATTGTGCACGCTCAGTACTGCCGGCTCACTGCGCTTGAGTTCCGGCGTCATTTCGCGGAATATCTCTTCAGTTATCCGATACTCGAGTTCAACCGCGTGAACACCAGCCTCAATTATGGGCTTTATGATGTCGCGCGCGCACTCGGCGGCGGACGATTTCCAACATGTAGATAGCGCAAGCATAGCTCACCACCGTTCATGAATCAGAGAGTTGACCGCAGAGCAGGCTGGGACAAAAGCAGAGCGAAGCAAGTTTATTCGTTTGCGGCCTTCGGAGCGTCAGCCTTGTCTCTTGTCGCGTCCGGACTCGAGGATTTGGCGTCCTCGGAGATACCGATTACAGGTCTCGCCTGAAGCTTTCGAAACTCCCATCGTTCAGTGAAAGTAAATGGCTCGTCATCGAGATTCTGCGAATAGTCCCATTTCTCGATGCGATCAAAAATGAGCCTGAATTCGCGGGCCTGATAGTCGAACTGAAAATCGGCCTGGGCGGCGGCCGAGTTGAAATGCGGTTTTGTATGGAAGTAGTCGCCCTTCACGTAGACATTGCCGACAAACGGTTTCTCATCGTCATCACCACGCAGCACTTCGGCCTTGTACTCGTTGGCAAAAACGATGTAGTCGCGGTAGTATTCCCCCTTTGAGTTGCGTCTCAGCGTCGGCTCCGTGTATTCCGACGTGGTTAGCCATCGATCCGCAGCCATCTGGAGTTCTTCCATCTTCTTCTTTGAAAGAACCGGTTTGCTTTCCCGGGGCAGAGGTGAGGGCGTCAATTTCTCGGATTCGACTTTCTTTGGTGGTTCTCCAACGAACGGAAGGAAATCGAAAAGGCCGCCACCTTCTTCTTTTTGCTCGCTCTTGGCATCGCTGTCCACATATTCCGAATCGGGTTCTTCGGCCCCGGTTTTGCGCTGTTGAGAGAAAGTCGGAGTCGTAAGGAGACTGATCGCTGTGAGCGCGAGAAAACAGAGATAAACTATCTTTCGCATGCTTGTTTCCCAGGAAAAATGCGCGCGGAAAACCCCTTGTTCAACGGAATTCATTCATAGGATTATACATGAGGAGTAAGACCCAAAGCAAGAAGCCATATCTTGGGACAGCTAACCCACGCTCGCCATGGTTCTTCTGGAAGAAATGGTCGATTTATCATATCGAGCGGAGCTAAAATCTCTCTATTTCCTTGCCTTTTCCTCCTTTTTCAACTCGAGACTTGGAACTCAGAACTTGAAACCCCGCGCGCGGCCCCCTTTCGCCTTTAGCCTCACTTTGGCAGTCTGTCTATCCGGACTTTCTGCCCATCGGAAACCCCGCGGAAAAGACGCGCATCGCCCAGGACCTTGCCGACAAGATTAACCGCGCTGGCCGGGCGAATTTCGTCTCCCTTGCTCACGGGTGTCGGCCCGAAGAAAATACAGAAGGAGGGACCTTCCGGCCAATACCCCAAATCCCCGATGTTGACGACCTCGACTCCGTTCTCCATACCTGTCTTCACCGGGATATCGAAATACACTTCGTCGCCCCAAGTGTTGGCGATTGATTCGATGGGCAGCGCATCCCAGATAAGCTGTGCGGTCTTAGTTGCGTTCAGTTCCGCCTCAGCCCTGACTTTGCCCACCTCGACCAGAATCCTCTTGCTCATGAAATCCCCTCACATGGAAATTGTCATTCTGAGGAGCGAAGGGTCGCAGACCCGAGCGACGAAGAATCTCGTATTTCCCTGAAATCTCGCGACCAAGAACAGAGATTCTTCGCTTTGCTCGGAATGACACGCAGCTATGTCACTTGGACAATACGCGCCCCTGTTATCGCAGCCCGATCTTCCGGAAAAGCGCTTCATAACTCACATGCTTGTCCATCGTCTTCACGGCGTATTCGACCTTGTTCTTGTCGCGAATACTGAGACGCCCCATCATGGCCTCAAATCGCTCGACGGTTTCAAGCGTGTCGCTCGGAACAACTATCACCGGAACACCGGCCTGCTGGGCGCGAGAGAGAATCACCTCGTTCGGATAGAGATTCCCTGTAAGCACAAGACATTTGGTGGAGGTGTCGAGCGCGGCGAGCATGATGTCGGCCCGATCGCCGCCGGTAATGACTGCCTTGTCGCGCATCCTGACGAAATGCCTGAGCGCCGCGTCCACGTTCATTGCGCCGATGGCAAACCGCTCGACAATCTCGTCGAGGTTGTCTTCGCAACAGAGGAGTTTGCCGCTGAGCGCATTGAGTATTTCACGCACAGTCACGGCCGCCAACTTTGGGTCCTCGGGAATCACGCCGAAGACTTCCACCCCTCTCGCGGTCAGATATGGAACAACGGCGGTCTCGATGAGGCTCTTCTTTTTCGGGTCGACGCGGTTGAACAGGACGCCGGCAAAGCCCTCACCAAGCCCCTGCTTGGCCTCCAGCAGATAGTCGACCGTGCGGTTGACGAACTGCAAGCTGTCGGTGAGAAGCAGTTTACCGCCGGTCTCCTTGATAAATTCGATCTCGGACAACCCGATAAGCGCGCCGCTGTGCAGGTATCCGATCCCCACTATTATAGTAATCTCTCTGTTGGCAGACACTCGCTGGAAAGCCTGACGGGTCTTGTCAGCATAAGAGCCGATACCTTTCCCGGCAAGGATTTCTCCCAGAAACTCTTGCGTGAACACAACCGGGCAGAGATCGTCGAGCGCATCGCCCAGCCCGAGTGATTCCTTATAGAACGCCATGTCCTCGTCAGTGAGGACGCCGTTGACGCGAGCAGGGAATACGCCGACTGGTTTAAAGAAACCGACCGACCTCTTTGCCTCGCGGAGCTTGATTCCCGTGCACAGGCAGACCGTGTTCTTTCCCGAATATTCCGAGATCGAATCTACGAAGAGCGCTATCATTTCTTCACCTCATTTTTTCTGAGCGTGAGCCTTGCATCAAGCGCGACCGGCTCGCGACCTTGAGGGAACACCTTGAGCGGATTGATATCCAGCTCAAATATTTCCGGAAAGTCCGTCACAAGCTGCGAAAGCCGCAGGAGCGACTCTGCGATTGTGTCGATATGTATCGGCTTCTCCCCTCGGGCGCCCTGCAGCAGCGGCAGAGAACGAACCCCCTGTATCATCTCGCTCGTGTCCTCGACGCTCAACGGAGCGATGCGGAAGGAGACATCCTTTAAGACCTCGACGTATATTCCACCAAGCCCGAACATGACCACGGGGCCGAACTGCGAGTCACGGGCCATTCCAATAATGACTTCCTTTCCGCCCTGTATCATTTCCTGAATCGAAATACCCCACAGTTCAGCATCGGGCATAAAGCGCTTCGCGCGCGCCGTCATTTCGTGGAATGCTTCACGCACGGCGTCGCCGCTATTTACCCCGACACGAACACCCCCAATGTCGGATTTGTGCAGGATGTCCGGTGAGGCTATCTTCATCACCACGGGAAAGCCGATCTTCTCGGCGACGAATTCGGCGTCCGAGGCGTTGCTGGCAATCACGCTGCCTGGAACTTTGAACCCGTATGCCGATATGATCTCGCGCGCTTTATATTCGCCGATTTCGGTCTGCCCCCTCTCGACCGCCTCGGCCAAAATATCTGCAACACGGTCTTTGCCGATTTCGAACCTTCTGTATTGAGGCTCCGGACGCCGACGCCAACTCTCGAAATGCGCCATAGCCTCCATAGCGGCAACCGCCCGCTCGGGGTAGTAATAATGCGGAATAGACGCTTTGGAAAGGATATCGATGCCTTCTTTTACCGTCGGGCCGCCCATGAATACCGCCAAAACCGGCTTGTGGTCCGACCCATAATGGCTCACTGCCCGGGCAACTTTTTCAGGCCGGCTCATGGCTTGATGAGTGAAGATGACGAGCACGCCGTCGACGTTTGGGTCGCTGAACACGGCGTCGAGCGCGGCGGTATACCGGTCGTCCTTGGCGTCGCCTATCAAATCCACCGGGTTATAGAAGTTTGCGTTTGGGGGCAGCGAAACGTGGAGAGCTTCAACCGTCTTCTTCTCGAAGCTCGCCATTCGGAGAGTAGAATGTTCGACCGCGTCCGACGCGATAATGGCGGGACCGCCCGCGTTCGTCACGATTGCGACGCGGTTGCTCTTCGGATATCGCCTCGACGAAAATGCGCGCGCATAGTCGAAGAGGTCTTCAATTGAGCTGACCCTGATTATGCCGCTCTGAGCGAACGCAGCCGAAAATGCTTTCTCTGAACCCGCAAGCGCGCCCGTGTGCGACGACGCCGCTCGCGCGCCGGCCTCCGTTCCGCCCGACTTTATCATGATTACAGGCTTCTTTTTGGTGACAGCCCGCGCCGCCTCGAGGAACTTCACGCCGTTCTTGACGCTCTCGATATAACCGAGTATCACCTCGGTTTTGTCGTCCTCCCCCATCTCTTGCAGAATATCCGTCTCGTCGATATCGAGCTTGTTTCCAAGACTGACGAATTTCGAGAAACCGATATCCTCGCCAAGCGCCCAATCAAGAATCGCCGTTCCAAGCGCTCCCGATTGTGAGAAAAAACCTATGTTGCCGGGGGCGGGCATGCCCGCGGCAAACGAGGCGTTCAGATGCGAGGTGGTATCGATCACTCCGAGACAATTCGGGCCGACAACGCGGATACCATACTGCTTTACTTTCTCCGCCAGTTTTATTTCGAGTTCGGCGCCCTTGCGGCCGCTCTCTTTAAAGCCAGCCGTGATTATGACCGCCGCAGGGACTTTCTTCTGCCCGCATTGGTCGAACACATTCACAACCGCTTCGGCAGGTATGGTGAAGACGGCGAGGTCGATTTCGTCGGGCGCTTCAAGCACCGAAGCATAGCACTTCTTGTTGAGGATGGTCTTCGCGTGGGGGTTGATGGGATAGATATCGCCCCGAAACTTATGCTTCACCAGATTGTTCAGTACGTTGTATCCGACTTTCCCCTTTTCGCGCGACGCGCCTATCACAGCGACAGATTTGGGGTGGAATATCTTATCGAGCATGGGAATCCAAGAAGCCTTGTGTTCCCCGTGGCTATGGGTTTTCGTTGTGGCCCTTCGCGGATCGACTATGAATAGTTCTTCTCAAGATATGCGATTATATCGTCGGACTCGTACATGCTCACGCCTTTGTCGGTGTCGACAAGGAAAGGAACCTGCACTTGACCGCCGAGTTTTTCGAGCATCGCCTCTTTCTTGCTGCTGCCGTCGCGAACATTTCGGCAGATATAGTCGAGGTCGAGTTCGGTCAGTTTTCTGCGAACTTTCTGGCAGAATGGGCAGCCCTCTTTCTGATAGAGTTCAAGCATGGATACCTCCGGATAATTGGTTTCAGGTTTCAAGTTTCTGGTTCCCGGTTGAAAGAAGCCTGGTACACGGATATCACGAATTGAACGAATGAGCAGCTTCTTTCTCGTCATTCCTGCGAAGCCTGTCCTCGACCTGATCGGGGAACGGGAATCCATTTCAGAACAATGAATTATGTAAGTGCATTCCTCAAAATCATGAATCAACGGTGAGTAATACGGATCCGTCGTCTTTCCAGACTCGCGACTCAGAACTTCTTGTTCCCTTTCGCCATTCGCCTATTGCCATGTCAGTTTTCGGGCTGGAACATATCGTCGTACATGCGCTCCAGCTTCTGCTTATGCTTCTTTTCCTCTGAGGCGAGCTTACGCAAAAGGTTCAGGAGCTTCTTGTCCGAGGCATAATCCACGAGAGACGTATAATAGTTGAAGGCGTCCTGTTCCTCGGCGATAGCGTATTGGAGCACTTCCTGCATCGTGGACTGCTTCGTAATCTGAGGCCTTTCGCTGAAGTCGCTGAACTTCGAACTGGAGATATTGGGCGATTTAAAAGTCCCCGGATGCTCGGGGTCGACTTTCTCGAGCGCAAGTTTGTGACCCATCTCTTCTAGGGCAAGTTCCTTGAGAAGCTGTTTGCTGCGGGGGTCTTCAACCTTCTCAGCATATATCTCGTACATCATCTTGGCTTCTGCTTCTTTGCCGATCGCGCGATTCAGTATCTGTCGCGGCGTGAAATTACGATCTGCCATTTCTTCTGTTCCTCCTTGTTGCACCGACCGAACCTCAGTAGTCTCCCACGGAAAAGTGCGCCGACCCGTGCCTAGTCTAATTTGATAATATCACCGCACCACTGCGACCGCTACTGACTGCTTTTGGAACCTCGGCGCGGAGTGGCCGCAATCAAAAGAAGCTGTTGGAACACGAATGCCATCCCGCGAAGCGCGGCACGCGAGGCGCGACAAAAATTCACGATTTTGCAAATGAGTATTGCAGATGTGTCTCTTATCCGAAATATCGGTAAATCACTTCCGCGACGCAGGCGGGCTTGTCTTCACCCTCGATCTCGAAGGTAACCCGGATGGTTCCCTGAACACCGTTAGCGACGTCTTCAACATCGGAGAGTTCAGCTCGTGCGCGCACTTTTTTGCCAACCTTGACGGCGCTCGGGAAGCGGAGTTTGTTGATTCCGTAATTGACGCCCATCTGAACACCCTCGACCGACATGATTTGGCCGAGAAGGTAGGGGGCCAGCGAGAGGGTGTAATAACCGTGCGCGATGGTTTGCCCCCACGGCGACTCCTTCTTGCAGCGGTCAATGTCGATATGAATCCACTGATGGTCGTGGGTGGCCTCAGCGAACTTGTTGATTTCGGCCTGAGTCACCGTATGCCACTCGCTCACGCCGAGCTCTTTCCCTTTCATCGCCTTCAAATTATCCAACCCTTTGATAACGGTCTTTGCCATTGTCTGCTTCTCCTTTGAAATAGGTTTGCAGTCTACGGTTTACAGTTTATGGTACATATAGCCTTGCCCAAATCAATTGCGCCATTTTCCCTTATAACCGTAAACCGCAAACCTGTTTTCACGACATTCCCAATTCCTTCTTGGCTTTTCTAATCGCTCGCAGCACATTGGAGCGAGCGGTACCGCCCGGAACCCGACGAGAATTGATCACGTTATTCAATTGGAGAGCCTCGTGCACGTCTTTCTCAAATAACGGCGAGAAGCGGCGCATCTCGTCGAGCGAAAGGTCTTCGAGCGCAACGACGTTCTCGAGGCAATGCGTGACGATTTTCCCTACCACCCCATGCGCATGGCGGAACGGCATGCCTCTCTTCACCCGATAGTCGGCAAGGTCGGTGGCGTTCAGGAATCCTGATCGGCACATTTCCTCCATGCGATCGTCGTAGATCGTGAGGCTCTTTATCATGGGCGCGAACACGCGGAGTGTGTTTTTCACCACGTCGGCCGAATCAAACACGCACGGTTTATCTTCCTGCATGTCGCGGTTATACGTGAGCGGCAAGCCTTTCATGAGCCCGAGTAGAATCATCAGGTTTCCGTTTACGCGCGCCGTCTTTGCCCGGGCGAGTTCGGCGGCGTCGGGATTCTTTTTCTGCGGCATAATACTCGAGCCGGTCGCGAACGAATCGTCGAACTCGATGAATCCAAATTCGGGAGACGACCAGATGATGAGTTCTTCGCTGAGCCGCGATATGTGAGTCATGAGTATCGAGCACGCGGAAAGAAACTCGATAAGAAAATCTCGGTCCGCAACGGCGTCCATGCTGTTGCGGGAAATGGTTTCGAAATTAAGCTCTTTCGCAAGCATCGGGCGGTCGATGGGAAAACTCGTGCCGGCGAGGGCGGCAGAGCCGAGGGGCAACACGTCGGCGGACCGATAACAGTCGATGAACCGGGTCTCGTCCCGGCACAGCATTTCATAATATGCGAGCATGTGGTGCGCAAACAAAACCGGCTGCGCATGCTGCATGTGGGTGAAACCGGGCATGATGACTTCGGAGTTCTCGTCGGCCAGTTTCACGAGCGCCTTCTTGAACTCATGAATGAGCCCTACGATAGTAAGCGTCTCGTCACGGATATACATTCGCATATCGAGGGCGACCTGGTCGTTGCGACTGCGCCCGGTATGCAGTTTGCCCGCCACGTCGGCGCCTATCTTATTCACGAGCGCCGCCTCGATGTTGGTATGAATGTCCTCGAGCTCGATGGCGAATCTGAATTTGCCGTCGACTATTTCTTTGTCCACCTCGAGCAGGCCGTTGATTATTCTCTTCAGTTCGGCCTTCTTCAGGATTCCGCACCGCGTGAGAACGTTCGCGTATGCGATGCTGCCCGCGATATCATACGGATAGAGCCGCCAATCAACCGAAATCGATTCGGTGTAAAGAAGCGCCAGGCGGTCTTGGTCTTTCCGGAATCTTCCCCCCCATTGCTTTTTCGTCATCGGCGGCGCCTCCCCCTATTTTTCGAGCAGAGCTCGAATACGCAGCCTGAGCGCATTCAACCGAATGAACCCTTCGGCATCGGCCTGATTGTAAACGGTCTCGCGCTCAAATGTCGCGAAGTCCGGATGATAAAGCGAACGCGGCGATTTGCGGCCCACAACAGTGCAATTACCTTTATAAAGCTTCAGCCTGACGACCCCGCTCACGTTCTGCTGGGTCTCATCGATTATCTTTCGCATCAGTTCCGTCTCAGGAGCGAACCAGAATCCGTAGTACACCAGTTCCGCGTAGCGGGGCGCAAGAGAATCTCTTAAATGCATCACCTCGCGGTCGAGCGTGACGGATTCAAGCGCGCGGTGCGCAACATGGAGAACGGTCCCGCCGGGCGTCTCATACACGCCGCGGGATTTCATGCCGACGAACCTGTTCTCGACCATGTCCACGCGCCCGACGCCGTTCTTACCCGCAATCCCGTTGAGCGTGGTAAGCAATTCGACCGGACCTTGACGCTTTCCGTTAGCGGCAACGGGGACGCCTTTTTCAAATTCCAGCTCAAGATAAGTCGGTTTGTCGGGAGCACGTTCGGGAGACACGGTCAACAGAAACATATTTTCCGGCGGCGGGTTCCATGGGTCCTCGAGGATTCCGCCCTCGTAGCTGATATGGAAAAGGTTCCGGTCGCTGCTGTAGGGCTTCTCCTCGGTCACTGTGATAGGGATACCGCAATCCCGGGAATACGTAATCAGGTCGGTGCGCGATTTGAACGTCCACTCGCGCCAGGGCGCGATAACGGTTATCTGGGGCTCGAACGCGAAATACGTCAGCTCGAAGCGAACCTGGTCGTTCCCCTTCCCTGTTGCGCCGTGAGCGACCGCATCGGCGCCCTCGCGCCGGGCTATCTCGATTTGCTTCTTTGCGATGAGCGGCCGCGCGATGGAAGTGCCAAGGAGATAAGTCCCCTCGTATACGAGATTCGCTTTGAGCGCGGGGAATACGAAATCGCGGACGAACTCTTCTTTCAAGTCTTCTATATATATCTTGCTTGCGCCGGTCTTGCGCGCTTTTTCGTTGAGCGGCTCGAGTTCTTCGCCCTGCCCCAGGTCCGCGGTGAACGCGATAACCTCGGCATTGTAGTTGTCAATCAGCCACCTGAGAATGGCTGAGGTATCGAGACCACCGGAATAGGCAAGGACAATTTTCTTGACGTTCTTTTTCATGGTTACCTTTTCGCCTTTTGCCCATTATTCTCAAATCCCCCTTCATCCCCCTTTACCAAAATGGGAAAGAGAGACTGTCTTGTAATTGACAAAATGACCGCAGGATTCTGTAGGTGCGAATTTATTCGCATAATGTTTTCGGGCTTTTTTCACATCGCGCTTGCGAATAAATTCGCATCTACAGAATTACGGGACAGTCTCAAGAGGGGGATTTCCCGTTTCGCCTTTGCCCTTTCGTCTTTCGCCTACTGTCCCATCAGCAGCGTCAATATCGCCTTTTGGACATGCAGTCGGTTCTCGGCCTGGTCGTACACTATCGAATTCGGGCCGTCGATAACGTCGTCGGTAATTTCTTCATTACGATGTGCGGGCAAACAATGCATTACGAGCGCGTTCGGCCGCGCGAGCGCGAGCGCTGATTTGTTCAACTGATATGGCGCAAAAGCCCGCCGGCGCTTGTCGGCCTCGTTCTCCTGTCCCATGCTGGCCCACACGTCAGTGTACACCACGTCGGCTCCGGCGAGCGCCTCGGCGACGTCGCTGGTCACAACGATCGGCGAATCGGCCGCAGCCTGACCCTCGCGAACGATTTCCGGCAGCGGCTCATAGCCGGGAGGACACGCAATCGAGAAGTTTATCCCGAGTCTGGCCGCGGCATAAATCCACGAATGCGCGACGTTGTTGCCATCCCCGAGAAAAGCCACCTTCACGCCCGAGAGCGACCCCAGTTTCTCCTGAACCGTGAAACAATCGCTCAGAACCTGACACGGATGCAGCCTGTCGGTCAAACCATTTATGACTGGTATCGAGGCTTGCTTTGCCAAATCGATGACCGCCTGATGCGAGTAGGTTCGCGCCATGATTCCGTTGACCCATCGTTCGAGATTTCGCGCCGTGTCCGCAACGCTCTCACGAACGCCCATGTTGATCTCGCTGGGACCAAGAAAAATGGCGTGGCCTCCCAATTGAGTCATCCCCGTCTCGAACGTGACCCGCGTCCGGAGGCTCGGCTTCTCGAAGATCATTGCAAGCGTCTTGCCCGCCAGCGGCGTGAAATGCATGTTCTTGCTGAGCCGTTGCTTCAGAGTGGCCGCAAGCGTGAGTATTTCCTGAATTTCCTCGACGGTGAGGTCGAAAATCGAAATTAAATCCTTATGCCTGAGCGCTTTCATCTTTGAAAATCTCCAAAACTTCTTCTATCACGGCGAGCGCTTCGTCAATTTCGGCCTTTGTGGCGGTCAAAGGCGGCAGGAGGCGCATGACGTTTTCGCCGGCCGTGCCCACAATGAGGCCGCGTTTGAGGCAGTCGCCGATTGCTTTCTTGACGGGCACATCGAACTCGATTCCCATAAGCATGCCGAGTCCCCGCACTTCTTTGATAAAGCTATGCTTCCGCGCGATCTTCTTAACGTTTGCGAGAAGATATTTAGAAAGTGTGCGAACGTTCTTCAAGAAGCCGTCGGTGGTCATGACCCCGATTGTCGCAAGCGCTGCCGCCGACGCGAGGGGGTTCCCGCCGAACGTGCTTGCGTGGTCACCCGGCTGGAAGATGTCGGCGACCTTTGGCCCGGCGAGCATAGCGCCCATCGGAACACCGCCGGCGAGCGATTTTGCCAGCGAAATAATATCGGGCTTGACGCCGAAATGCTGATACGCGAACAGCCTGCCGGTGCGCCCCATGCCCGTCTGAACTTCATCGAGAATCATGAGCAGGTTGCGCTCGTCGCAGAGTTTTCGTATTCCTTTGGCGAATTCCTTCGTCGCGACGTGAACGCCGCCTTCGGCCTGCACCAGCTCGAACATGATCGCGCAATCGGTATCCTCGAGCACTGCTTCGACTGATTTTAAGTCATTGAGCGCCGCATACTTGAAACCTTCAAGCAGCGGGTGAAAATTGCGCTGGAATTTTTCCTGCCCTGTCGCGGTAATAGTCGCAATCGTGCGCCCGTGAAACGACCGCTTAAGCGTTACAATGCCGACTCCGTTGCCGATCGTGTGCCCCCATTTGCGGGCGAGCTTTATCGCCGCTTCGTTCGCCTCAGCGCCGCTGTTGCAGAAAAAGCATTTCGAGGCGAAGGAATTCTTGACCAGGCATTCTGCCAGCGAAACCTGCGGCCCGTTGTAATAGAGGTTCGAGACATGAATGAGGGTCTCGGCTTGTTTCTTGATGGCTTGAACGACTTTGGGATGACAGTGGCCTAACCCATTAACCGCGAGCCCAGACAGGAAATCGAGGTAAACTTTCCCGTTGGCATCCCAGACCCGAGAACCCTTACCCTTTACGAGCGCCAGCGTGCGCTGCTTGCCATAGGTATCGATCACATACTTGTGATTCATGCGGATTATTTGTTTCGTGTTCATCTACCATGCTCCATGATGTGAATCCGCTGCTGTCCAAACAAGAAAATCCGGCTAAACCGTCAATCTCCCTTGAGTTTTTCTGATTTCTTTTCTTCTTTCTTCGACTCGGCGGCTTTCGTTTGGGCTGCCTCACCCTCTTTTCTGGTTTCCTTCGGAACGGACTTCCTCTTGTAGTCGGTCTCGTAAAAGCCCGACCCTTTGAAGATTATGCCTGCGCCCGCCCCAATCTTTTTCTTCGTGGAATTCCCACATTCGGGACATTTCACGCGAGGCTTTTCTGTCATCCTGTGGAATACGTCGACAGTATGCCCGCAGGTGTTGCATTCATATTCGTATGTCGGCATTTCTGAATACTCTCCATTACATTCCATAGTCTTCAACTGTTCACCGGAAAATATTTATTATAATGGATGCGCGGACCTTTTTCAAACGCGACGAAGAAAAACGCCGTTTGATTTCATTTCGGGCGTGTGGTAAAATGGCAAATCATACAAAGGCAAGAACTTAGGAACGAGGCAAGATTAACGGCGCCCATCGGATGGACAAACACACGGGTAAGCTTTCCGTTCTCATGCCTGCCTACCGTGAAGGGGCAGGCATTTATGATAATGTAAGGGAAACGTTCAAAATACTCCGGGAGAGCAACCGGGACTTCGAGATAATAGTAATAGACGACGGCAGTCCCGACAACACGTATGAAGAAGCCGAGCGGTTTGCGAGCCAGAACCCGCGCGTAAAGATTGTCCGAAACGCCACAAACCTCGGCAAAGGGAGCGCGCTTAGGGAAGGGTTCAGTAAGAGCACGGGTGACCTCGTGGCTTTCATCGACGCCGATCTCGACTTGCACCCGCGCCAGTTGCAGGTCTTCTTTGATTACATGCGCGGTGAGAACGCGGACGTTGTCATCGGTTCGAAGCGGCATCCACAGTCAAAATTATATTATCCGTTCCATCGCAAAATAGTAAGCGCGGTATACTTCTTCCTTGTGAAACTCATGTTTCGGCTGCCTATACATGACACGCAGACCGGGCTTAAGTTGTTCAAACGAAAGGTTCTCGAAGTGGTGTTCCCTCAGATGCTGGTCAAGAAATTCGCGTTTGACCTCGAATTGCTCGTTCTCGCGCACAGGCACGGGTTCAAAATCGCGGAGGCGCCCGTCGTTGTAGACTATCGCCCCAATATCGGCCGGAAAATCAGACATTGGGTGAGTCTTAATGACATCTATACGACGTGGTGGGACACAATGGCAATCTTCTACAGGCTTTATATCCTGAGGCATTATGATAAGAGTGCCAAGTGTCTAAAGTGAGCTAAAGTGTCTAAAGTTAAGGAAGACAGCAAACAACAGAGAAATCTTGAAGCGCAAAACGCAATGACTGAAACCCTGGGATCTAAACAGAATCCGCCGCCGAAAATCTCGATAATCATCGCTCTGCACACGTGCAGCGCGCGCTTCCTGCGCGATTTCTCGAATTTTCGGAACCTCGAATACCCGAATTTTGAAGTGCTGATAGTCGCCGACGAGCCGACGTTGACCGAGGCCGTAAATCCGCGGCTTATCGAATTGAACCGCCTCGAAAAGCCCGGCATGGTGACCATATTGTCGACGGGCAAACAGCTCACCGGGCCCGGGGAGAAGCGGGATATCGGTATCCAAAAAGCCACTGGCACGATATGCGCCTTCATCGATGACGACGCTTACCCTCGGCCCGATTGGCTCCGAAGCGCGCTCGGCTTCTTCGACAATCCGCAGGTGGCCGCCGTCGGCGGACCCGGCATTACGCCGCCGGAGGACAACCTGTTCGAACAAGCGGGTGGCGCCGTATATGCCTCGCCTCTCGGCAGCGGGCAGGCGCTCCATCGCTTTTTGCAGCGCAAGCCGCGCGAAGTGGAAGACTTCCCGGCATTCAACCTCCTTGTTCGCACCGAGGTGTTGAAGCAGGTGGGGGGATTCTCCTCCCCCTATTACGGCGGTGAAGACACCAAGTTGTGTCTCGAGATTGTCAAGTCGGGAAAGAAGATTCTGTACCGCCCCGAGGTTGTCGTGTTTCATCATCGCCGCCCCTTGTTCTCGAGCCACTTGAAGCAAATTGCAAACGTGGGAGTACATCGGGGCTATTTTGCGAAAATGTATCCGGAGACCTCGCGGCGCTTGTTTTACTTCTTACCCAGTATCGTGGTCGTGGCTCTCCTTTTCGGAATCATCTTGTCGGCGTTCTCGAATGTGATGAAGGCCGTCGTGCTGCTCAGTCTCCTGGGTTATTTCGGGTTTGCGTTCGTTTCGATTATGCCTGCAAGCAGGCTCGACGTCGCTTTTCTCGGAGCGCTGGGAATCATGGCGACTCATCTTGTGTACGGATGCGCGTTCATTCGCGGGCTCACGCTCAAGCGCCTCGATAAATAAGGGGGCTTCGGTTGGCACTGCCCTCGGTCAGCATAATAATTCCAACCTACAACTCCTCGCGCTCGCTCGGCGAATGCCTTGAAAGCATTAGGGCGCAGGATTACCCTGCGGAAAAACTGGAAATCATTCTGGTTGACGCGGGCTCGACCGACTCAACGCTCGAAATCGCGGCCAAGATGGGCGTGCGCAAAATTCTGCAGAATCCGCTCAAAACGGGAGAGGCGGGCAAAGCGGTCGGTATCGACGCTGCCTCGGGCGAACTTATCGCCTTCATCGACAGCGACAACATCCTCGACGGAGCGGATTGGCTGAGCAAGATGGTTTTGCCGCTTGAGAATCCCGAGATCGTCTTTTCTGAAAGCTATGCATTCACATACCGCCCCTCGGATTCGGCCATCGACCGTTATTGCGCGCTAATGGGGATGAACGACCCTATCCATTTGTTCATAGGAAATTACGACCGGCTTTGTACACTCACGGGCAAGTGGACGGGTCTGCCGCTCAGAATGGCCGACCATGGCGATTATTATGAAATTGTCCTGACTAAAGAGGCCACGCCGACGATGGGCGCAAACGGGTCGCTCATTCGAAAAAGCGCCGTCACGAAGGCCGACTACAAGCCGTACTACTTCGATATCGACGTTATCTATCAACTCGTCTGCAAGGGCGACATTCGCGCAGCTATGGTTAAGAGAGGAATCGTGCACTTGTACTGTCCCGACTTTCGAACATTTGCCCGTAAACAGAGGCGCAGGATACATGATTTCCTGCACTACAAACGACTCGGCAGACGGACCTATCCACATCAGAAATACTTTTGGGGATACGCGAAATTTGTCGCTTCCTGCTTGCTTGTGTTTCCGCTGTTGACGCAGTCATTCTTGGGCTACGCGCGAAAGAACGACCTCGCATGGTTTATTCATCCGATAGTCTGTTGGATCACGCTCATTACATACGGATGGGCGACACTTCGGTCGCTCTTCTTGACCGCCGAATTCGACAGGACCAAATGGAGGCAGTAGTCAGGCGGGGACGGACCCCGAGGTGCGGGTCTGTCCCCAAAGCAGGACTGAATCAATGGACTTAAGCGGCTATCTCTCGGAATCCAACATAGCGATTGTCAAACATACTTACACGCCCACTGGAGGCGCTGAGCAAGAGCTGTTGCGCTATCTGCTTCCAAGAGCCAAGTCCGTGGCGTATCTTAGCCATCCGTTCCCCGACGCGAGGGGGATTCCGCTCAACACTTCCGTCTCGTTTTATGAACGAGGTGAGCATAAGACCGAGATAATGGCGCCGCTCGTAAGAGGGCCAGCGCTACTCTTCTTCTTGAAGGACGTGTTCTTCACGCTTTGGTATTTGCGGAAAAATCCCCCCTCCCCTCCTTTATCAAAGGGGGGAGAAACAAGATGTGGAGGAAGATTCGACATCTATTTTGGCGTGGACAATTTGAACGCATATTCGGGCTTGCTGCTCAGGCGGCTCGGTGCGGCCGAGCGAGTGGTTTATTACGTGATTGACTATGCGCCGCAGAGGTTCCGCAATCGGCTCGGGCAGCGCGTCTACCGAGAGCTCGACAAGCGATGCTGCTATGGTTCCGACGCCGTCTGGAACGTTTCCGCATCAATGGAAGAAGCGAGAAGGGAAGCCGGCGTTAACACCAATAAATGTGCCCCTCAACTGGAGGTGCCTCTTGGCAGCCGGTATTCGGAAATCCAGGCGTTTGCCCACGAGGGAAAAAATCCAAACTTGATGGTATTTCTGGGAAGCCTCACACAGGAACAGGGATTAAGCCTCATGATAGAGGCTATGCCCAAGGTAATACACCGGACGCCGGGTGCAAGGCTGCGGATAATTGGAAACGGCCCGGAATACAACCCCTTGAAGACTCTGGCAAATGAGAAAGGCCTTTCGGACGCGATCGAGTTCACGGGCTTTGTCGAGGATGACACCGAGGCCGCGAAGCTGGTGGCGGAGGGAGCGATTGGAATAGCGCCATATGTCTCCACAGCCGCCACCTACAAAAGATTTGCTGATCCCGGCAAGGTAAAAATATACCTGGCGGCGGGACTTCCCGTCGTCATCACGCGCGTGCCACAGGTCGCGGCTCTCATCGAAGCTCGCGAGGCGGGAGTTGCTATCGAACCCGATGCCAATAGCCTGGCCGAAACTCTCAGCGCGCTTCTCTCTTCGCCCGAAAGGCTCCAAAGGCTCGCCTCAAATGCTTCTGAACTAGGCAAAGAATACGATTGGGAATCAGTATTTGATCGCGCATTCGCAGAAACATTTGAGTACTGGAAAGAAAAGGGCGGTGGCTGAACCAATCTCAGCGAAGCTCGAACGGGCCGAAAGCGAAACCAGTCGCTTTTCTCCGGCGGCCATGACCGCCGCCTGCATCCTCGTGTTCGTGGCCACGAGCGCGTTCGTCTTTCGCGGTGTTTGGAATCCGTTCAACACAATCGAGGGGGCGGATTCCTCACTTTGGCTCCCGATGTTTGTGAAGCAGTGGACGCGGTGGCTGCTTGTCCCGCGCTGGTTCCCTCACTTCCTCGCCGGCATCCCACAGCAATTCCAGTTCCTCTCGCATGCTCTTCCGCTGATGCTTCTCCTGCCGCCGCACAGGTTCCACGGATTCCAATTCATGCTTGACACGTTTCTCGCAGGTGTGTTCATGTTCGCATTCCTGCGAGACCAGCGCCTAGGCCGCTTCGGCGCCCTTGTGGGAGGCCTGTCGTTTCAACTCGGAAATGGGCTGCTTACGGCGGCGCGGCAGGGCGCCATGTGGAAATTCGACACAGCGTGCTGGGTCCCTCTCTTTCTCCTGTTCTTCAGCCGAATCATCGAAGACCGCCCGAAGAGACTGGGAAATGCTGCGTTTGCAGGAGCGACACTCGGCCTGCTATTCCTTGGAGGCGAGATTCAAATAGCGTATTATGTCGGCCTCCTTGCGCTCGCATACTTCACCGTGGATTCATGCAGTATCTTCAGTAAACGATCACAGGAGCAATCATTGACGGCTCCTCTCAGAGTCGCGGGCAAACGACTGCTGTGGTCGACGGTTGCAGCGGGCATCGGAATCGTCTTTGCGGCCGAGGTTATCAGCAGCTACGCTTCTTTCATGAAGGTTCAGAAGAATGTAGGAGTCCGAAGCGACGCAGACAACTGGCGATTTGCAACGGAGTTCTCGTTTCATCCGAAGGAGACGCTCGCGCTGGCCCTTACGAATAAGATGCTCGGAGACAGCCTGACGTGGGGCTCCTCCGGGCAGCAGGTTGCGCGCATCACGGATGATTACATGGGCATAGTAGCGCTCATGTTTGCCTTTGTGTCCCTGTTTGCACGCAGGAAGCGTGCGTATTTCTTTGCGGCCGCGGCGCTTGCGACGCTCGTGATTTCATTCGGACAGCACTTTCCCCTACCCTATCGACTCGTTTACACCCTTCCCTTGATGAAGGGATTTCGGAACCCGCACAAATGGCTTTTCATCACATCTCTTTGCGTTCCCGTGCTTGCGGGAATAGGCGCCGATTATTGGAGAAATGCTTCCGGTTCGCAAAATCGCAAGGTTTGTATGGCCATATTCCTCTTTTTGCTGCTCATGGCGGGTGTTGCATATGTGTCGCCGCGTGTTGTGGACACGACACCTCAAGGAATTGACGTCGCCTCGGCTGTTCGGCGTCCCTTGATCGTTCTCGCGTTCGCGTCTCTCGTATCTCTTACTGGAAGATCGAGGAGAATCAGCCAATCAAAGCTCGCGAATATTATCTTTCCGCTGGTCATCGTCGTTCTGCTTGCGGGCGACCTCATCGTAAACAGTACCAGATTCATTTCGTACTATGACCACCGTTCGAGATATATCAACGACGATTTGATACAATGGATGCGTGGCAGGAGCAAAGTCACCGGTGTGCAGGTCGTTCCCGAACTCCTTCAGCGAGGCCATGACCGAAGCGAGCCGTTTCGTGTGAAACTATGGTCGGAAAGCCCCTATTTAAGGGAAATAGTCACCGAGGCTCTCCCCTATCACGGAATCGACGTCGTGGATGCGATTATGTCGAGGCGTCCGGAAAGATATTCGCAAATATTTCAAGCGCTAAGGGATGGGCATTTGCCTCTCGACAAATTCTTGCAACTCTTCAATGTCCGATATGTGCTTTCCGCGACTGCGATTCAGGGCGCCGACACGCTCCTGAGTCCGCTTGCCGTTTTCAGAAGCAGTCCAAGTTTAGAGAAACGGTCTACTTGCTATGTTTACGAGGTTAACGATTACCTGCCGCGAGCATATGTTGTGGACAGATTCGAAGTGGCCGCACCGGAAGAAGCCATTGAGGCGCTCGCACGACCTTATTTTGATATGCGAGGGACGATCGTGCTCGAGAAACAGCCGGGGGTTGTCGGCGGGACCGATGAGAGCGGAGTAAAATGGAGCATCCAAAATTACTCCGAATCGCCTCAGCGAGTGAGCATGCGAGTAACCGTGGACAGACCCGCCCTTTTAGCGCTTGGGGATTTCTTCGACGAGCATTGGCGAGCCAGCGTTGATTCAGTAGAAGCCGAGGTCTTCCGAGCCAATTATCTTATGCGCGCCCTTGTCGTTCCTGCGGGGACACACATAGTCGTATTCAGATACAGACCTGTGGTGGCGGGCTATGCCCTGACGCTTGCAGGGTGGATACTCTTGATTGCGATCGTGGTTCTGCACGCGATTCGGTTTCTTCTGCGCTTATTCGGGGACACGCTGCGGCAAGGCGCATATTCGGGGACATGATGCCGCATCGTCAGCTTATTCGGGGACACCTTGCGGCAAGGTGTCCCCGAATAAGCGACCAGTTTCTTAGGAGAACTGATCAGGTATGAAACTCAACCTCGGCTGTGGAAATAAGAAGCGGCCCGGCTATATTAACGTGGACATTGTCCCATCCAAGACGGTTGATATCCTTGCAAATCTTAACCACGCGCCGTTCCCTTTCAAAGATGACTCTTTCGATGAGGTCTATTGCGACCATATCCTGGCGCATTTGGACAGTTTCCACAAGACAATCATGGAAATCGTGAGAATAACAAAGAACGGCGGGACACTGCGTGTGTTTGCAAGTTATTTTCCCTCGACAAAGTGGTTCGGCGATCCTGACCACAAGATTCCATTTGGTTGGCGAACATTCGATGGGTACACGAAGCTTGTCGACAAACCGAAGTTTTATGAGAAATGGAAGTTGCAGCACGCGACCAACTACGGCGCGGGTTTTCCTTTCATCATGGAAAAACGGTGGTTCGTGTTCTCTAACTTCAAGGCAATCAGATGGATCGGTTACATAATCAATCTCTTTCCGGCTGTCTACGATGCATTCTTCTGCCACTGGCTTCCCGCCAACGAGGTATGCTTTGTCCTGCGAGTGGATAAGCAATCCCTCGATGTTAGACCGGCGCAACGCTGATATGATAAAATGAAGTTTGGTATGTGGGTCTAACAGTTTAAGGAACTATGGGTTACAAGATTCTTGTTTTCAATTGGAGGGACATCAAGAACCCGAACGCGGGTGGCGCGGAGGTAAACTTTCAGGAGATATTCAAGAGGCTGGTGCGGAAAGGCCACCAGGTCACCCTCGTCAGCAGCCGACATGAGCGCAGCTTCCCTGAGGAAGAGTGGATAGACGGCATCCGGATTATTCGACGTGGAAACCGCCATACATTCAACTACACGGTTCCCGCAGTATATAAGCGTGAGTTCGCTCGGACGCCGATTGACGTCGTACTGGATGACCTCAACAAAATTCCATTTTACACGCCGCTTTACGTGCGGCATCCCCTCTTCGTCATGGTACATCATCTGCACGGGAAATCCACGTATGGCGACGCTTTCTTGCCCGCGGCGCTTTACGTGCACTTTATGGAAAGAATAATCCCGCTTTTTTACAGGGGAATCCCTTTTGTCGCCGTAAGCGAGAGCACGAAGTCGGAGCTCGTACGGATGGGGCTAGACCCGCGAGACATCCAGATAATTCATAACGGCGTCGATCATGAAAGTTATACGCCCGATAACTCTGCGCGCGCGGCCACCCCGCTTATTGTATGCGTGACCCGCTTGAAGAAATACAAGGGCGCGCATATCCTTCTTCGGGCCATGGAAAACGTGATAAAAGAAATCCCCGACATTAGATTGATAATCACAGGACGGGGTGACTACGAGCCTAAATTGAACGAACTCACGAAAAAACTCCATTTGAACGGATGCGTGGAATTTGCGGGATTTGTCACAACCGCGCAGAAGGTGGACCTATACCGGCGGGCTCAGGTAGTCGTTAATCCGTCAGCCAAAGAGGGCTGGGGATTGACGGTCATCGAGGCCAACGCATGCGGGACACCGGTTATCGCTGCGGAGGCGCCCGGTCTCATAGAATCGGTACTGCACGAGAAGACAGGTCTATTGTATCCCCACGACGACATTGATGCCCTGTCAAAGGCGATCATCCGTCTGCTCAAGGACAAACCTCTGCGAGAGCGATTTGCCGCGAGAAGCATACAATGGGCAAGCGAGTTCACTTGGGAAAAGGCGACACAGGAGATAGAGGCTTTCATGGACCGCGTAGTGAGAGAGCAGGCCGGAAGGCGAAAAAGGCAATGACGACACGAAGACGCGGGAAGAATTCTGCTGAAACGCTGGTGGTCGTCCCCACACTCAATGAGCGCCAGAACCTCGAAAAGTTGATACCTGCAATATTGGCGACAGCCGATGGGGTGGACGTTCTCGTCGTCGACGACAATTCATCTGATGGCACGGGGACGGTCGCGGACCAGTTCGCGCTTGAGACGGGGCGGGTCCATGTGTTACACCGGCCCACGAGAATGGGGCTAGGTTCGGCGTATGTGGACGGCTTTAAGTACGCAATCAAAAACTCGGATGCTCGATACGTTTTCGAGATGGATTCCGACTTTTCGCACGACCCCAAATATATTCCGGACTTCCTTGAAGCGATTCGTGACTCCGACCTTGTTGTCGGCTCGCGCTATTTGAAAGGCATAAGTATCGTCAATTGGCCGTTAAACAGGCTCATAATAAGCAAAATCGGGAACTGGTACGCACGCAGCATCACGGGGCTTCCCCTCACCGATGTGACCGCCGGCTTCAAGTGTTTCCGGAGAGAGGTGCTTGAACATCTTGACCTTGACAGCATCCACTCCAACGGATATTCGTTTCAAATCGAGATGACATACATGGTTTGGAAGAAAGGGTTCCGTGTCAAAGAAGTTCCCATTATATTTGTGGACCGCGCGATAGGCGAATCGAAGATCACCTACGGGATAGTGTGGGAGGCGATTTGGCGCGTGTGGGCCCTCAAGTTCAAGCACATGCTCGGCGGGAAATGACAGCTTTTCGCGATTATCTCAAATTCATTCGGCGCAACTCGCTCTTTCAGGTTATATACCACGTAACGCGGAAGTGCAACTCTCGATGTGTCTCGTGCTTCAGTTGGCAGAGAACCGAGGTGAATACGCCTGAGCTCAGCATCGAGGAGATCAGGAGGATTTCTGCGACAATGCCCGAGTTTCCATGGCTTCTGCTGTCGGGAGGCGAGCCCTTCCTGCGGGAAGACCTCCCTGAAATCATTTCCGTCCTCTTTCAGAACAACAACGTCCGCCATATAACCCTGCCAACGAACGCCCTTCTGCCGGAGCGAATCCATTCGATGACGCAGAAAATCTGCGCATCCGCGGATAATGCAACGCTGAACCTTGTGCTTTCCATTGACGGCATCGGGCCCGAACACGACCGCCTGAGAGGATGCCCGGGGAGCTTCGACGCGCTCATAAAAACATGGCAACTGGTGGGGCCGCTTCGAGCGGAGACTCCCAACCTCTCTGTAAAGTTCCACACCGTCCTGAGCAACCTCAATTACACACGTTTTGACGAGATAAAACGTTTCGTCGAAAAGCTTGAGCCGGACCTCCACACATTCGATTTCCTGAGGGGAACGCCGGCAGACGCTTCATTGACGCTCCCGCCCGAGGAAGCGCTCACGGAACTCGCGGACAAGATCAAAGCGGTTCTCCGCCAATACGGAGGCTATGAACGCCTGCGAAAGCATCATTCTCTTCTCAAAACGGTGTACGAGGCGGTGGTTGAGGACTACTACGATCAATTCTTGAAGATTCGGCGTGAAAAAAGGCAGACCATACCGTGCGTCGCCGACCGGATGACGCTTGTGCTCGGTGCGTCCGGCGAGGTCTCCCTCTGCGAAATGCTTCCGTCGTTTGCCTCGTTCAGAGATTTCGGTTACGATTTTGACTCGCTTTGGAACAGCGAAGCTTCGATAAAAGCGAGGAGCGGTGTGTCTGCCGGGAAATGTTACTGCTATCATCCATGTTATCAAACGGTTAACGTATTGTTTCGGCCGACAAGCGTTTTGCGCGCGCTTGCCAAGAGGGCAATAACCAGGTGAAGCGGCCCGGACAAGTCTGAAATGATTGTTGCGACAGTGCTTTTTATCGCGGTTTCAGCATACATGGCGTTCCTCACGGCGGGCTACGGAATGCTCCTGAAACGCCTTACAAGGGGGAAATCGCTGGCGCGAGGGGAACAAACGCCGGAGGTGTCGGTTGTTGTACCGGCGTTCAATGAAGAGAAGAACATCGGCCGGAAGATTGAAGACCTGCTCGCATTGGAGTATCCACCGGACAAGCTCGAGATACTAGTGGTGAATAATTCGTCGACAGACAGAACCCGAGAGACAGCGTCGTCATACCCCGTTAAAGTCCTCGACTCGCCCCGCGGAAAGATAAACGCGATCAATGAAGGAATCCGAAATGCCCGCTCCGAAATAATAGTCGTCACAGACGCCGACACCTTGCTCAAGCGGGATTCGCTCAAGTCGCTCGTCACGTGTTTCGCCAGCGACGCCGTCGGCGCGGTCGGCGGCGTCGCCGTCGTCAAGGATACGCGATCCTTCTTCGGGCGAAGCAAGGAGAAATACCACAAGGCCGACTGGGAACTCCGCACCCTTGAAGGGAAGTTGGACAGCGTAATAAGTCTCGACGGCAAATTGATGGCGTTCCGAAAGAACTTGCTGCCCGAGATTCCTCCCGATGCGGTAGTGGACGATCTCGAAATCAAT
>CAYVDS010000036.1:9468-30887 GCA_964450145.1 uncultured bacterium | reverse complement strand
ATTCAGGTTTTTGGTTTTAACCATGAACCAGGAACTAGGAACCATGAACTGGTTTCTTAGGAGAGGAACTTGAACATGTCGAATCTATCGAAAGAGGAAATTCTTGCGCTGTGCGAACGGATGGAGAAGCTTTATACCCCCGCCATTTCGGATGTGCTCGATGACATGGGATTCAGAACCTGCGCGATGTGCGCGGGTTTCGCGCCAATCATAAGCGACTCGGTCATCGCCGGGCCCGCGTTCACAATGGCCGAGGACAAAGCTGACAATACAATGCTTCTGAAGGACATGGACCCTGCCTTCGTGGTCGGGCTTCTCGACGCTTTCTGCGGCAGCCTCGAAAGAGGACAGGTAATCGTCGTTGACACCAACGGTTTCTGGGGCGCCGGCGCTTACGGCGAGCTGATGGCGACTACGACAAAATACTACGGCGGCGCAAAAGGCGCGGTCGTTGACGGACCCATACGCGACATCCCGCGTGTAAGGGAAATCGGATTCCCCGTTTGGGCGCGCGGCAACATACCGACCGACTCGGTGGGCCGCACGAAGCTCGTGGGAATCAATTCGCCGATAAAGTGTGGAGGGGTCGAGGTGAACCCGGGCGACGTTGTCATGGCGGATACCGACGGGATCGTGGTCGTGCCGCCAGCCGCGAATCTCAGGGAACTTGTAGAACGAGCGGAGGAGGTCGTGCAGGCCGAAAGGCGCTCGCGCGAAGAACTGCGCCAGGGTAAACCGCTCCGCGAGGTTTATGAAAAATATGGGCGGCTATGAAGCCGGATTGAATTCCGAAGCGGGAAAATGGTAGAATCCTGGTCGATTCCAAAGTCTCTTGGGCGGGGGAGTTACTATGTGAGGGGGAGGAGGCGCACAGTGCTCGAGAAAATGCGCGAAACGCTAGTTCGCGACCTTATGAATCGAGACGTCAAATTCATACGGGAAGATGTCTCGCTGCTCGATGCCGTATGGAAAATGAAGGAGTTTGGGGTGTCGTGCCTGATCGTCGAGAGTGCGAACAAGGCGGACGGATACGGCATAGTCACTCGAAAAGACCTCATTAACAAGCTGATAGACCCCGAGCCGGGAGCACAGCACGCCTTCGTTGCAGACGTGATGACACGGCCCGTTATCACGGTCCCGCCCACCGTGAGCGTGTCGGCCTGTGTTAAGCTGATGAAGCGCTTCAACATGCGAAGAGTGCCCGTCTTTGACGGCGGCAAGATAGTCGGCATTCTCAGCAACAGCGACATTTTCAAGAGATTCTACCCCGGACCGGGCGTGCATTAGAAACCGGAATGCCCGATAACGGCACACTGAAAAAGACCCTCTCCTATCTTCTCTTCGGCGTCCTCGCCGTGTGGGCAGGTCTGGTGATGTACCGGTTCTACCGGGAGCACCCGCTCGGCCTGACACAATTCTACCGCCTCATGCTCCGGGTCAAACCCCTTCCGCTCCCCGCAGGTTTTCAAAAAATCGCGATCGCCGCCAAATATCTGGCGCTCGCCTGTCTCCTGGCGGCCACTGGCGTACTAGCGGGCAGGCAATTACTCAAACTGGCCGGTGTGGCAACACAGCCAGAAAGCTCTTCCGACAGTAAGCGGCGCTTCACGCAGGAACTCATCCTGGCTCTCGGGCTCGGATGGGGGTTTCTCATGTATTTCACTTTCCTGCTTGGAGTCCTAGGGGGGCTGTATTCAGCGGCAATATGGATGCTGATCGTCTTATTGCTTTGCGTTTGTCTTCGAGATATTCCCGCCCTTGTTCGCGAGTTACGACTGTTACTCAAAGCCGATGAAGCTCAAGCGCTCGATCCTCTGCAGACCATCGGCATTGTTTCAGTGGCAGTCATGCTCCTCTTCATTATTATCATGGCGCTTGCGCCTAGTATTACTCACGACGCGATGGTTTACCATCTCGATGTGCCGAAAATATACACGCAGGCGCACAGAATCGCGGCTGTGCCCTACAATCTCTTCTCGAACACATTCCTGAATATGGAAATGCTGTACGCGGTCGCGCTGTTGGTTGACGACTTCATTCTTGCCAACTTAATTCATTACATTTTTGGCGTCGCTACGGTGGTATTTCTTTACTATGTTGTTCAAGGGGCGTTCGGATGCGCCACGGCCATTCTCACAGTCCTTATCTTCTTCTTCAATCCCTCTTTCCTGAATCAAATGCCGCTGGCATATGGCGACATTGGCATGACGTTCTACTTCTCGCTCGCGTTGTATTGTTTGTGGAAATGGAGAACGGAAGGCTCTAAGCGCTGGTTCGTCCTGCTTTGCGTCTTCGCAGGAATATTCGCGGGCATGAAATATACCGCGATATATGGACTCTTCACGCTGTGCGTCATGATTGCGGCGGTTGAGCTTTCATCTGGCAAACGACGGATCATCAAAACGATAAGAAGGCTGGCGCTGTTTGGGCTGGCGGTGACGGTTTTCGTTGCGCCATATCTCATCAAGAACTATCTGATAACGGGTAATCCTGTCTATCCCGTAATGTACAACGTTTTCGACGGACGCTGGCTCTGTCAGGGACAAGTCAGCAGAATGCTGGAGTATGTCGCGTCACACGGGATGGGTCACGATTGGCGGCATATGGTCGCACTGCCATGGAACATCACTATCTTTGGAAACACGGGCTTCGCAAACTTTGATACGGTCATAACACCGCTGTGGCTTATCTTTCTGCCCGCGTTCATTTTCATCCGGCCAAAGCCGTCGTTCGTGAAGTGGGCTGCCCTCGCGTGCACACTCTATTTTCTGAGTTGGGCTGCGTCCACTCACATCACGCGGTATATGATGCCGATATTCCCGTTGCTCAGTTTTCTGTGTGCGTTTACCATTATCGATCTTGCGAGGAAGGCCGCTTCGCTTTCGGATGCTTTCTCAAAGGGCTTCAAAGTGGTTGCGGTTCTTATTTGCGGGCTTGTTTGGTTTTCCTTTTCTTACTTCTATCCGCCGAAAGTGCCGGCGGAGTTCGGTCCGGTCGTATGGGGCTCGCAGACGCGGGATGAGTTCCTGGCGATAAAAGTCCCCAACTATCGCGTCTTCAAATACATCAGCGAAGAACTTCCGCCGGACGCTCGACTGATGTTCTTCTGGGACAATCGGGGGTTCTTCTGCAACAAGTCAAAGGTAGGGGATAGCGTGATAGAAGCGCCAATGATGATAGAATTGGCGCATAAGGCCGGAAGCGCGGACGCGTTTCACAGCCTGCTCAAAGAGATGGGTGTCACCCATGTCCTCTTCAACTTTTTCTTTTTCGAGAAGTTCCCCACCCACAAGATTTCGAAGGAAGACGACCTGCGGTTTGCGAACGACCTCCTAATCTTCCACAGTTTCCTGACCAAGCATTGCGTGACCCTATTCTCCTCAATGGACGCGACGCTCTACGAAGTGCGGTACTAGTGTGCTGTCTCTCCGAACTAACTTAAAGCGCCTGCGAAGGGGACTGTCCCAGATTTACGGGCGCTTTGCGCCGTAGAATCGGGACTGTCCCCGAAGCTAAGGATTTCTGCGACTTCTTAGATTCCCCTTTGTTCCCCTTTGTTCAAAGGGGGAGCATTGCAATGCTGTTTTGGGAGCGTTGTACTAGGACCCGCCGGGTATCTCATATATTGCTATCTCGTCGGATTCGTATGTGAGCTTCCCATTTCGTTCGTTTATACCTTGCCGAATCAGCCCATATTCCTGTCCCTGCGAATACAACAGATGATAGGTTCTCGGGTCGAGAAACGTCCTGCTGACGAGAATGTAACGTATCCTCAATTCTTTCAGTTTCGGCGAGAGCAGGCCGGGGTCCCAGTCGCGCGGGATCGGGTGATAATAGCCCGGAAGGTAGTGCTTGAACCCGTCATAAACCCAATAGAATGAGCTTGGAGTTATGAGAAGCTGATTTCGTTCATCAAGCTTGTCCCCGAGTGCGTCAGCGACCTGGCGGTAGACGCTCGGCGTAGTCAAATCGTGGAGAAACTTTCTGTTTGTTCCAAAATTGAGAATTATGAGGAGCAGGCTCATCCCAATGAGGATTGCGCCTGCGCGCGGGATGCGCAATTTCCTGAGGAAGAACTCGATTGTAAGGAAACTGCCAAGGATGATGAAGGAAACCATTTGTATCAAGGGCATACGCGACGTTGCCTTCACGATTGCCGAATTCACCACCATGAAGAACAGCACGAGACCCCAGACGAGCCCGAGGTTTCGGACTTCGCCAGAGATTTGCCTTTCGTTCCTGCCCGCTTTTTTTCTCAAGAGCGCGACCACCGAAAAGACGAGAAATGCGCCCCCAGTGGCGCACATGAAGGCGAACGTCGGCCAAGATGTTATTGGCGCTATCTCGGTTAAGTAATAGGAAAACTTACCGATGAAGCCGCCCGATCTTCCTATGACGGCGCCTTCCCAATGACTAAAGAGCCGGCCGATCATGTCGCGGCGAATGACCGAAACGAGGCTCGGTTCGCCGGAGGATATCTGAAGCAACAGAGCAAGCCCAATGAAGACAACCGCAAACGAAGCAAGAAAGACGGCCTGCCGAAGACACATGGCGCTCAGGGTCTTGAGGACGGGCCGTTTCAGCGACGACGCCAGTATTATTGCGCAATAGAATCCGGGGATGCACAGCAACGTCGGATGGACGCTGCCCGCATAGCCAACGGCCAGTCCACAAAGGATAAGGTACGCAATCTTGCCCCGCGCCCGCAAGTATTCCAAAAGCATCCAGAACGAGAAAAGCAAGAACGTCGCGGAAGGTATTTCCACAAACCCGTGTCGGCCCGACAGGATCATGTAGGGCATGAAAGCGTACGCGAGCGCGGCGCTCATACCGGCCGAGTTGCTCGCTCCTGCCCTCTTTGCCACGATAAACACAAGCGCTACGTTGATAACATCGAGAAAACAATTCAGGTACGGAAGCGTGTAGTCGTGCGGACCGAAAAGTCTGAAGGCCAACAGCCCGAGCAGGTGGTAGCCGGGTTTCGCCCAATGATTGGTGAAGATGCCCATGTTCCATCGGGTGGTTTCCAGCCAATAGATTAAGCAGTCACCTTGCTCAAGCCCGATAATGTTGAGTTTGTAAAACCGCACAGCGGCCGAAAGCGCGAGCAGCAAGGCGAGAGCCAGCCATAGTATCAGCGTCGCCGGAGAAGAAATCCCCCCATCCCCCCTTTGCAAAGGGAGGCTGGGAGATTGTCCCATAATTGGCAAACGCACAAGATTCTGTAGGTGCGAATTTATTCGCATAATGTTCTAAGGCTTTTCCCACATTGCACATGCGAATAAATTCGCACCTACAGAATTACGGGACAGCCCCCTGGGGGGGATTCTTCCGAATTGGTTCATAACTGTTTTCGTTCACGCCGGATCGCCGCAATCTGTTCGGCCATGAGCCCAAACAGAAACGTGAACACCCCGCTCGTGAAAAGGATAATGCTCGCGCCGCGAATGCCGCCGGTGGCAAGGATTTGATAAATGAGGAAAACCGTTCCCGCAAGAATGAACAGCGAGCCGACCGGCAGGAACAGATGCTGGGGGCTGAACAGCATAAGCATCCGCACCATGATGTAGAGGAATCGCAGGCCGTCCCGCAGCGGCGAGATGTCGCTCGTTCCGGCTTCGCGCCTCTTGATTCCGGCCAGCGGCACATACTTGATGAAATAAGCTGACTTCAGAAAGGCGATCGTTATGGTAGTGGGGTACGAATAGCGTTTGGGGTAGAGATGAAAAAATTCCATGAACTTGTCGCGCTTGACGGCGCGAAAGCCACTCGTTAAGTCGTCTATCTTGTGGCCGGTGATTAACTGCGCCACTCTGATAAGACCCCAGTTGCCAAAGCGCCTGATAAGCGGTGCGTCTGAGGCGTGGCTCCGCGAGCCGACAACCATGTCGTACTCGCCGATCAATTCCAGGAGTCTCGGGATTTCCTCGGGCGGATGCTGTCCGTCGGCATCTATGAAAAGCAATACGTCGCCAGAGGCGCGGCTTGCGCCGGTCTTCACGCTTGCGCCGTTGCCGACGTTATAGGGATGACGGACCACGGTGGCGCCAGCCTCGGCCGCCGCGCGGCCCGTCCCGTCCGTCGAGCCGTCATCGACCACAACGACCTCGAACTCGACGTTTATCTTTCTGATCCGTCGAACAAGATCGCCAATCGCCGGCTCTTCATTGAAGGCCGGAACAACCACCGAGACCTTCTTTTCCTTCATCAATCACCTCTGAAAATGAAATCTAGCACGTTGGCTGCGGCCAGGGAGACCCTCTTAAGGTCGTCGACAGTGCGAAACTGGGTTTTGAGAGTCGTGATCCAGTAAGAAGGCCTAAGGTAAAACGAGCGATAGGCTCTTTGAACGAGTCCTGTGAGCTCGGCTGCGGAAAGGTTTGAAAAATGTTCGTTGAACAGGCCCTCGGTGTGCAGTTTGGACAGATCGGTCGCCGACCCATCCGCAATCTCCGGGAACGTTTTTGCCACCTGTTCGAACAGCGGTGTTCCGGGATAAGGCGTGCAGATGCCGAACGTGGCGGTTGTGGGCTCGAGTTCTTTCGTGAATTCTATGGTTCGACGAACGGTATCGAGACTGTCACCCGGATTGTCGAGCATCACATGTGCATGGGTATTCATGCCGATCTCGCGCGCCCACTTGAACACTTGTCGCGCTTGCTCGAGCCGGTAACCTTTGTTCATGCCGTCGAGGATGCTTTGCACGCCCGACTCGATCCCGAATTTGATCGTGTGGCATCCCGCTGTCTTTGCGAGTTCCATCGTTTCGCGGTCCATCAGATTGATGCGCGCGTTGGCGAGCCAGCTCACGTCGAGATTCCGCTCTTTGATTTGGCGACATATTTTGGCGTCGCGGCTTTTTTGCACGAAAAACGTGTCGTCGCGAAAATAGACTTCGCGATATCCTTTTCCCCGGAAGTACTCGATCTCGCGCATGACATAGGATGCGGATTGGAAACGCAGCTTCATGCCGTCGAAGTGGGGCGCCGTGCAGAAAATACATCGGCCCGGGCATCCACGGCTGGTGGTTGTCGTTATGTAGGGCATCCGGCGCACGAGTGGATTGAAATAGTCGATCCCTTCGGGCAGAAGCGAGAGATCGGGAAACGGAAGCTCGTCGAGGTCTTCGATGAAGGGATATCGTTCATTGAGATGCGGCCGCCCGTTTTCCCTGTAACCGATGCCGGGCACCTGTTTCCATTTGTCGCCGCCGTTCGACATCGAGTCCGCAACGTCGCGCAGTATGAACTCGGGCTCGTGTCGCACGATTATGTCCACTCCTCCGTGCGCGAGGCAATACTGCGGCATAAACGTAGGATGCGAACCGAACATAACCGTACGAAGTTTCGGATGCGTCTTTTTCAGTTCCAGAAGATAGTCGGCGTCCTCGCGAAAACTCATGGTTGAGGTGGAGATCACGACCAGGTCATAGTCGCGGATGCGCGTCGTCACGAACTCAGGCGCCAGTTGCTCGGCTTGGGCGTCGAGGAAAGACCCTTCGTGGTTCTTGAATAAGACGGTAGCCACCTGAAGCAGAGCGAAGGGTGGGACAGTGCCTCCGCCTATGCGCTTCCCTTTGCACCAGCATCCGTACAGCACGTCGCGCACGACGTTCTTGGTGACTTTTGAAGATGGATTCAGGACAAGTATTCTCATCGGGTATTCGCCGAATCGCTCGTGACAACCTGCTGGTCCGGGTTGCCGGCGCCTTGTTGCAGCTCCTTCATATCGAAAAAACGGGAACTTGCCACGTATTTCTCTTCCCTATCCGTAATCAACACCCGCTCCAGCAACTTGCGCAGCATCCGCGAGAAGAATTCCACGCGCCCAAGCGTGACATTATATAACCTCAGGAGGATGAGCTTTGCCGTGGTCATCATCACGGTTTCTGGCCCTCCAAATGGGTCATGAGATAGTCGGTCACGAAGGGAATCACGTACCTGTCATCCATCCACGCTGGGTTCAGCACAATGTTTCGTTCGAGTCCGGTTTGCAGCGCCGGGACAGCCTTGCTGCCGAGAATCCGCAGGCCCGAAGGGTAGATGAACTTTGTCCTCCGGCTCGTGCGCGAGTCATCGAAATCGCCATTTCCGTCGAGAAACGACTCGAGGAAGTTTGCGGCTTGCCGGAGCGAATCGGTTAATCGCTTGTCCTTCGAGCGGCGCCCATATTGCGCAAGCAGGCTCAATGTGACCGAGAGATAACCGATGTCATAACCGCCGTATTCCGGGAAAAAACCGTCGCTGGTCTGAGATGACAGGAGAAGTCCGATTTTCTCGTCTGCGCCTTCGGCATATCGAGAGTCTCCTGTGAGTTCGTAGATATTGCGGAGCGCGAGAGCCGCCGCCGCCATCTGATTGGCCACCTTCACGTTTTGATTCTTCAAAAGCCAGTCGCCGGCTTTGCCGACCTTCAGTGAACAGATGTCTTTCATGAGTAACATGCTCTCGCTTACGGCCCATGCGCTGAACGACGTGGCGCAGAAGCTGTTCTCATGAGGATATGCCTCGTCGAAACTTCCGTTCTTTCGCTGAATGCGAAACCAGAAATCTATCAGACCCGCGACCCACTTCTTGATATTCGAATTCTGGTAATATCGGTCATCCCCGAGCCGGTTCTCGTGAAGCAGCGCGAGCGGAAGGCAAGCCTCCTGGAATCGAACATTCGGGAAATCTATCAGTTTGTAATGCCAGTAATAGCGGTCGCCGCATCCGAACGTCGGTGAGCCGGTCTCCCGGTCAATCAGTCCCAACATTCTGGGTACTTCTCCGAGAGCAATCGTGAGGAAAACGCTCATAGTAGTTGTATTCTCACAAAGATCAGGTCGGCGCCTCGACGCCGAAAACCTCCGCCCACATCTGCCATAATATCAGCACCATGATCTGCTTGTCGCACAAAAGCGAAGAACGTTTTCTGTTCGCGATTAGCTCGCGAACAAAATCGCCGTTCCACCATCCCGAAGACTTAACCCGCTTTTCCGAAAGATAGGTGTCGATCAAACGCTGATAGGGCTTCTCGAAAACTCCTGTGAGCGGCATAAAGAAAGGCCTCTTGGCGTTGTCCGTCGGCTTGAATATTCTTTCGCGTCCTGTCTTTCGAATCAGGTACTTGTTTGTTCCACGCGTCTTGAGCCCGATGGGCAAACGCGCGCAGAACTCGACAATCCGGTGGTCGAGGAACGGCACGCGCCCTTCGATGGAATTACCCATGGTCAGCCTGTCTTGCTTGAAGAGGATATTGTCGGGCAGCCACGAGTCGAACTCCTGCCGGATCAGGCGATTAAAGAAATGCCGGCTTTTATTGCCCATGTTCGACTTCAGCCGGGCCTTCCACTCCTGCTCTGGGCGGTCTTTCAAGCAACTCTGAACGGCTGGTGACAGGAGCCTGCCTTTCTCCTCTGCATTGAACACTGCCACAAAGTCCAGATAGCTTTTGGCGTCGTCGCCCGAGTGGCCCAACAAATAGGCGAGCCGTTCCTTGCCCTTCGGCCCCATCGAGGCCGGGTAGTCGAGCCAGAAATCGAGAAACTTGACCGGGAACAATCGGACAATGTTTGCCATCAGCGTAGGCGGCGCCGGGAGCCATGTCTTCAACTTATGCAGCGCAGCAAGACTTTTCTGGTGTACGTACCCGCCGAGAAGCTCGTCTCCCCCCTCGCCTGTCAGGACGACCTTGACCGATTCTCTCGCAAAGTGAGAAAGCAGGAAAACCGGAATTATTATTATATCACCGAATGGTTCGTCCAAATGCCAGATGATTTCAGGAAGCCTCGAGAAATCTTCGGCGTTGACCACGAATTCACGGTGAGTAGTTCCGAAATGCTCAGACACCGCGCGCGCCACCGGTCTTTCGTCCACTTCCGTTTCAAAGCCGACCGAGAACGTGTTAATTGGGTTCTGTTCGAGTTGGCGCATCAGGCCGGTAATCATGGTCGAGTCCACGCCGCCGCTAAGGAACACGCCGAGCGGCACGTCGCTCATAAGCCTCCTTTTGACCGAGTCTTTCAATAAATCATAGAACTCCTCTTCCCATTCCTGCTCGGTGCGGCCAGAGTCAACAACGAACTCGAAATCCCAATACCTTTTTGTTTCGACTTTGCTGTCGCGAACCAGCATGTAGTGGGCTGGCGGAAGCTTCTGTATGTTTTTGAAAATCGTGTTGGGCCCGGGCACATAGCGCAATGTGAGATAGTTGTCGAATGATGAAAAGTCGATTTCGCGCTTGACCGCATCGTGCTGGAGAAGCGCCTTGATTTCCGAGGCAAAGGCAAAGGCCGTTCCGGACTGCCAGTAGTAGAGGGGTTTCTCTCCCATGCGGTCGCGGGCGAGAAAGAGCGTTTGTTCCGCTTCATCCCACACCGCGAAGGCGAACATGCCATTGAATCTGTCTAAACATTTGGGGCCCCAATGCTGGTACGATTTAAGCACAACTTCAGTATCGGTGTCGGAGCGAAATGAATACCCTTCTCTTGAAAGTTCGGCCTTGATGTCCTTATAGTTATAAAGCTCCCCGTTATAAACAATCCAGAAATTTTTGTCGTCCGTGGCCATCGGCTGATTACCGGCGGAGGAAAGGTCTATTATGCTCAGGCGGGTGTGGCCGAAGCCCATCGAACCCTTGACGTAGCGATCCTCGAAGTCGGGCCCTCGATGCCGCAGCGAATGTGTCATCTTCTCGATGGCTCGCGCGTCAACTGGAGCCCTGTCAAAATTCAGTATTCCTGCTATTCCGCACATGGCTTTGTTGATGCGACCTGTTCACAGTCAATCTTGAGCGTGAGAGAGCAGCGGGCGGGTTTGACGGTCACTTTTCTGGAAGCTTCTTTTGCATTCGAATGGCTCATGAGTGATCTTTATATATACTCTTATACACCAAGTGTTTACGTTTGTCAAACACGGTGAGAACCACAAGAGACTGTCCCATAATTCTGTAGGTGCGAATTTATTCGCACGCATGACGCGGAAGGAGCTTGAGAGTCCCGCCTTCGGCGAGACGGAAAAATCCCCCCTAACCGCCCTTTGCAAAGGGAGAGGGGGTGTACCGTAATTCGGAATTTAGGCCAAGCTGTTATAGGTGCGAATTTATTCGCATACTGTTTTCAGGCTTTTTGCCCATGGCGGCTGCGAATAAATTCGCACCTACAGAATCCTGCGCTCGTTTGCCAATTACGGGACAGTCTCGAAGGGGGATTCCTGAGGTCCTCGGCAGTCGGACAAGGAGCGTTGCGCAAGTTTTGAAGAGGCATTCTTCTGAGAGGAGTGGTTGCCAAGCAGGATTCTCATTCGGTATTATGGTGCGGATATGATGAAGAGCCTGCTGAAATTCTTGAGGGAGCCCGAGCTAAAGGGGCTGGACGCGGATGACCCGAAGACCACGGAAGTCCACCGGCGAATCATTCGTAGAAAGCCTCTACTGTGGGATGTGTATTCGAGCTTCTATCAAGAATTCGCAAAAGCTTCCGAGTTAGTGCCGCCGGGCCCGATGGTGGAGTTGGGGTCTGGAGGCGGGTTCATCAAGGAGTTTATTCCCTCCGTCATTACCAGCGATGTTCTGAACCTTCCGCATGTCGACAAAGTGCTCTCGGCGGAGGATACGGGATTCGACGACTCAAGCGTGTCGGCTTTTTTCCTTCTCGACGTGTTCCATCACCTCAAGAACCCCCGCGGATTCTTGCGGGAGGCCCAGAGGTGTCTCAGACCGGGGGGCCGCATCGTAATGGTCGAACCCGCCAACACATTTTTCGGGCGATTCGTCCGGAAGAACTTCCATCATGAGACCCATGACGAGAGCGCCGCGTGGAGTTCAAACGGCTCGCAAGTCGCGGACTCACGCGCTCTGTCCGACGCTAATCTCGCGCTTCCGTGGATTGTCTTTGTGCGGGACCGGAATATTTTCGAGCGGGAATTCCCAGAACTCTCAATCGTTCGATATGAGCCCCACACGCCTTTCAGGTTTCTTCTTTCCGGCGGCGTGACCTACAGGTCGCTCGTTCCAGCAATTTTGCTGCCGGCGGTGAAGGCGCTGGAGAAGCTTGTATCCCCCTTCAACAGATTCTTGGGGATGCACGTCACGATTGAGATTGAGAAACTGGACCGTGCGGCGTCCGAAGGTCGAATATCATCAAGTCCCTCCGCGCGGGGTCAACATGGAAGGGGTAATTCCTGATGAGATAGGCCCCGAGAGCCTGCTCATGGGGATTGCGGCTTTTCAGCGCAGGCGCGGGAAACAAGAAGTGAGATACTTTCTTCCGGTTCATAAGTTCAGACAACTGGCCGACGCTGGATATGTTCCCGAAGTAATCCCTCTGCAAATAGAATGAGAAGGCGGGCGACAAACTATTGAAAGAATAACCGAAGGGATTGACTCCCGCGACGGCTTCATCCTCCCTGACCAGTTCTTTCAATCCGCGCGCCAGCTCGTAGCCTCTCTGATTATCCGGCGACCAGATCATCATGTCGTACTTCCGCTGTGTCTTGTAACATATAAAGGCGGTGTATCCAATCACTGCCGCCGCCAAGAACGCGCGCAGCCTCATGCGTTCTCCGCCGGAGGCGCGCCGACCCGACAGAGCGCGGGAAGCAGAGAGAACCAGAAAGGGAGCAAACAGCGTGAGGAAATTCAGGTGGCTCGCGACCATTCCCAAGAAAACGATGAAAAAGGCGAGAGGCAAGAGCAGCCATAGAAGGATAAGCCAGTCGCCTGTTGTCCGGCCCTTTCCGGAAAACGTCGTCGCGACAGTCCAGTAGACGGCAAGCGCAACGAGCGGCACGGTCAGAAGCTCGTAGTAATTCGGCGGCAACTTCCGCCATTCCACCGAGAAAAACCCTCTCAGGTACGACAGATCAAGAATGCTCTCGCTGAAGGCTTTGCCGGTCACCGCCACCGGATTCTGGTGCAGCATGGCTGTCTGAACGGCATATGCCACAAACAACGCCACCACCACCCCAAGAATGCCGAGTAAGCCCCTAAGATTCTTGCGAAGGGACCCCTCGACAAGAGCGTGAATGAGGATAACGGGCGCCACGAAATAACCGACGATATGGTGCAGACATCCCAGCGCGACCGCTGTTATCGTCAGGGCGTAGCAAGTTCTTGAACGTGTTTCATGCCACAGCAGGTAAAAGAAAAGCGCAGCCAGCGGAAACACGAAAATCCATGCCATGTACAGCAGGTATAGATTAACCGGAATGAGCGCCATGAAGATGCTGGTAACAATAGATGTCTTCCCGCCGAACAGTTTCCACGCGCAGGACGATACAAGCAAAAAGAGAAGAGTCGTATATCCCATCTCGACTATCCCGTGACTTACCGAGCTTATCCCGAGGAAGCGGAAGGCTAGTGAATTCACGATGAAGTACGCGGGCATCTCGGTGAATTTGAACGTGAGCCGGTCGGGATGTGGGTTCAGGTCGTCGCAAACCCCAAGCCAGTTTGTGAAATATCCGTGCCGGAGATAGTTGAGCGCTCGTATTGCATAGAACGGTTCGCCGGAAAATGGTTTCCCAAAGTCTCTGAAAGGCTCGAAGAAATGCCGCAGGTTGATCGCGATGAATAGCGCGAGGCACGCGAGAATGACGCCGGCGGTCGCGTTCCGCTTCAGCCGACCGCTCCCCCCAAGAGAGTCCCTTGGAGTCTCCGGAATGATCTTCTGCGTCATGCAAGTCCCTTTGCGCGCGAGAATGGATTTGTTATCAGCAGCAACCCGAGAACCACTCCGGCGCCAAACAGCGCAAGACCGAAGGAAAGACTGCGGGGCCGGTAGGAGAAAATGACTTCGTGACTGCCTTTCGGAACGGATACCGCGCGGAAAAGATAATTCGCAGGCATAATCTTGGTCTCACTCCCGTCAACAGTGGCTTTCCACCCGGGATAGTTCGTGTCGAGCAGTACTACGAACCCATCGGCATCGAGTTTGGCGTCGATTTCGACCCTGTCGGGCCGATAGGAAACCACACGAACCACTGAGTTGCGCAGGTCCGACGAATTAGACCTGCCAGACTGCTCTGCATCCTCTGCAACTGCGACCATTCCTCGTCCTGCGCGGTCACGATTTGTTTCCAGAAACTTGAGGGCGTCTTCCCCGCTGCTCACGAACTGAATCTCGCCGGGGATATACGCTCGCGCCAGAACCTCTGTATTCTCATATACAATCATCTCCGCGTCATATACTCGCCTGAAATGCGGCGGAAGCGCTTGGTCCGTTTCCCTGGCGCTTAACAGATACTTTATGTTGCAGATATTAATGACAGGGTCTGCGAGGCGCGCGGAATCGATCTCGACAAAATCATTCTGCATTTCCGGCATCAGGAACCGCCGCACGAACTCGACATATCGCCGGTGATGAAGCGCCTGGAGAACACGGATATCATCGATGCCGAAAGCCGCGCTTGTGTCCGGAAAAAGAATCCGTTCGGTCGAAACAATTCTGAATGGTTCACGGTCAGAGCGGAGAAAGTCGATGACAGGCGGTTTTGTGAACGGTTCATAGCGGCGAGTTCGCTCGAGCTGAGCGAGGTAGGTTCGCGCTTCGAGCATGTAGAGCGCCAGCAACAGAATGGCGCATAGTTGGGGACGGACCCGGCTGAACCGGGCGAGTAGGACAACGGCGACTGCCAGGGCGAGAAACAAGAATGCCGCGGAAACATGGAACTCTATATATTGTCCTAAGTTCGTGTCGAACCAGCGCGGGCTAATCATACTTCCCACCATGGGCGAAGACAGCATTTGGGAAACGCCCCGGTAATAGCCCGCTATGATTGCCGCAACCGAAAGGGGAAGCGCGAGAAACAAAAGGATAGGGAACCGTTTCCTCTCGACTAGTGAATCCAGTCCCATTCCTGCGAGCACAGCCCGAGAAAGATTGAAGATCGCTCCGCCGTAACGAGGAAAGTAAGTTTTGTTGTAGAGGGGAATATTCCCCATCCAACGCGTACCCGGGACATCAAACGCCCGCGCGAGAAAGAAGGCTGCTGAAACCGCAAAGAAGAGCACGTATCCCCAATTCTTGCCGCGCGCTGAGAATCCCACTGCGGCAAGCGTCACAACGACTAAACCGATGTAAGGCGGCGGCAGCGGAAAGCCTCCGGCAAGCCATGAACTGCCGAGCTTCCCGTGGAAGAACGGGGTGAAAAAAGTAATTATCTGAGCGGGCGCGAAAGCGAAGCGGGACAGATTCTCCGAATGCGCGTGGTGAGCTACCCCCAAGAACTCCGCGAATGGAACGAGAGCGGGAGCGGCCAAACAAAAACCGATTGCAGAGGCAAGAAGCCCCAATCCAAGAACCCTCCGCGAAGCCGGAGCATTTTCTCTCGCCAGAACCACGAGCCGAAACGCGGCATAGGCCGCCCCAAACAGAAGCACGAAAAAGCTAGTCTCCGGCAGGCCACCCACGTTCACGGATGCGATGAAAAGAGCAAGAAATAGGGCGTAAACCCGTGAGCGGGTCTGCGCCATTTTCTCGATAGCCCAGAGAATTCCCGGCAAGCACAGCTCTGAATTGATCGAGGCCGTATTGATGTAGTAAATCGTCTGGCCGCAGAACATCATAAAGAGCGCCGAACCGGTCGCCGCAAGGCGTGAGGCGCCAATCGAACGAAGGAACAAAGCGGTGAATATGCCCGCGAGCAACAGTCGAGCGAGGAGATAGAAATCCCACATGGCGGCGCTTGTGTCGAGGAGAAAGAGAAGTTTCAGGGGAAAGAATGGGGCGGTGACCATGTCCGCAGCAAGGGGCATTCCGGCGGCGTTATGCGGATTCCAGAGCGGTAGATGACCCGAGAGCGCCACTTGTCGCGCGAGCTGGGTCAGGGGGACCTCAACCCATGCTGAGGCGCCGCAGTCCTGAACGGGATACCCATTGGTCGCAAGGTTGCCCGGATAGCCATAGGGTCCCTGCGGGGTCGTCCCGTACATCAAGGCTGACGTTGTCAGCGTATACCCGTCGAACACCACGTTCCAAAACTCGAAACACAGTGCGACTGCAAGAACGAGGACAATAATTGCCAGACCTCGACGATCCGTCGCAGAAATGAAATCGCGGTTCATAGTTCCACTAGAATTGTCATTCTGAACAGCCGACCACGCCTGCCGGCAAGGTTACGTGGCAAAGAAACGAGTCTAAGCCAGCGATGCGGAAAAATCCCCCCTGGAGATTGTCCCGTAATTGGCAAATCAAGATGAGGTTCTGTAGGTGCGAACTTATTCGCATAGTGTTTTCGGGCTCTATCCGGATCGCGCATGCGAATAAATTCGCACCTGCAGAATTACGAGACAGTCTCTCTGCCCCCCTTTTGTAACGGGGGGGTAAAGAGGAGCGGCCTAATCGCATCGAGAACTTCCTCGACGGTCACCCGGGTGAGGCAGTCGGAATGCCCATGCCGGCAGCGCGCGGTCTTTGCATTGTGAACGTTGATACATGGACTACAGCTCAGGTTCTTGAAAAAGATGCGGTGTCCGCTGCCCACCGGCCCGTACAAAACGGGAGTTTCGGGGCCGAAGAAAGTGATGACCGGCCGGCCCACGCCGCAGGCCAAATGCAAAGGGCCGCTGTCGTTCGTGACGACGAGGGTGGCGAATGAAAGTACTGCGGCAAGCTGTTGCACCGACAGTTTTCCGGCATAGTTTCTTGCATTCTTCGTGCCCGCTTCGCGGAGAATGCCGGCGGTGTAATCTTCCTCGCCGTTTCCGCCAATGAGGATTATTTTCGCGTCGAATTGTTCTTCAAGAATTCGCACCAGTCGAGCGAAATGTTCTTTCGGCCATCTGCGTTCGAGGGCCAGCTCGCCGGCGTTGGGATTGATGACTATCAGAGTATCCTCGGACGCGATGCCATCTTGGCTCAGAAGTCGCCTTGCCCCGGCTTTCGCGTCCGCCGGCACCTGCAGTTGCGGGAGAACTCGTTGCGAGGTGGAGTTGCTTTCGCCCGTCGCCAGATTAACGAAATTGTCGGTCACGTGCCAATAGTAGTTGAAGGGAACGCGGATATCGTGAAGGTCACCCCTGTAGGCTTCCCACGCATGAAATCCAGCCTTGACCTTCGCGCCGCTCAGGAAGGTTATGAGCGCGGAGAAACGAGTGAAGAACTCGAGGTCAGCCACAAGGTCGAATTCCTCTCGCCTGACGGCAAAAAGGACATGGAACGTGTCCCTCGCAAAACCCATAATGCTCGCGTTTGTCCGAATGGTCAGAATCTCGTCGATGGCGGGAATCATCTCGCACACGCCCCGGTTACTCTCGAAGGTGAGGAAGCTGATCCGGCATGCGGGATATTTCTCTTTCAGCCTTTGAAGGGCGGGCGAAGTCAGGACTATGCTGCCGATGCCCCAGAACTTTACGACAAGCACCTTACGCGCGCTCGCTGGGTAGGAAACGGGGACGCGCCGCCTGATTCTGGCCAGCGGGGTAAGCAGCAGGCAGAGCGCCTTGCCTGCAAAGCTGTCGATGAATTTCATCGCCGAAAGCGAAAGCATGACCGTGTTCCGCGTTGGTTTTTTTCCGTCTCCGAGAAGGTGAATGTCGAGTTATGGGGCCAGTTTACCGCATAGTTGAGCTGTTTGACAAGTATGGGCATAGTAGCAAGGATATCGCCGGTTAGTCATGTCGCTTCTTCTGCGCCAGCACAAACATCTCCCCTGCGAAAACGTAGATAGGTTTGCGCCGAACGACCTCCGGCAAAACAGCGCGAAGCGCCGAAACAAGCGGCGTCAAGAGAGGGACCCGGCTCACAGTGCGCTGGGCATAAATATAGTTTAGGCTGAGGGCTTTCATGGCGGGTCGAACCGATAGGACCGCGAACCCTGCGTCGGTCAGAACGCGCGACAAGGCGCGAGGTGAAAAGTAGAAATGATGTTCCGCTTTCAAATGCGGCCATCGCCCGCGCAGGAGGCGGGCGCCGAAGCCAGCGATATTCGGAGTCGTTATTGCCAAAAGGCCGTTTTCTCTCAATAACTCATTCGCCCGGTGAAGCGCGGCCATCGGGTCTGAAACGTGTTCGAGCACATCCGACATAGCTATTGCGTCAAAGGATGCGCGCTCGAAAGGCGCGTCTTCCAACGTGCCCCGGACGAGACAGTCGCCGAATTGTTTACGCCCCTGTTCGACCGCGTGGGGGTTGACCTCGACACCGTAGGCCTGCCATCCGCGCTCGGTCGCGGCTTCGAGAAAAAAGCCGGTGGCGCAGCCGACGTCAAGGATGCGTCCCGGCGGGATAAGCTCCTCGAGCGCCTTCAATCTTAGCTCGAACGTGCGCTTCTTCATGTCGCGAACCGTGGGGTCGCTCTCGATTCCCCAACTCTCATAATACGAGCTGCCATAGAGTCTCTGCAATTCAGCCTCCGAAAGCTGCGGCCACGCAAAAGCAAGCGCGCACGCCCTACAGGCGAAGACGTCGATGTCTTTCTTATGATACATCGTGAGGGTGTCGGGAGCCTTACACAGCGGGCATTTCGGGCTCGTAACTTTTTTCACCGGTGTTTCCAATAGAAGAATTGCCGAATGTTTCGAAGCCCGACCGAGAGGATTTCGCCGAGCGTCATGTTCTCGCTTCCGTAGAGGCTCATGGCGTAGCTGAACAGAAAAAGGAACTCGAATAAAGGGTTCGGCCTTAGCCGAATTGCACGCTCGATAAATGGAATCAACCGCGGGAACTTGACCCCGTAATAGAAGAGCTTCTGTAAATTCACGCTTTGATGCGACTGCGGCAGGCGGAGTATGCTTTCCTTGAAAAAAGATGGCGGGGCGTCTTCCGGGCTGCGCATCATTAGACCGCTCCTGGCAGCGATCTCGCCCAATTCCGTTCCGGGAAAAGGATGGAATATCGCGCACCACGGGAAGTCGGTTTTGATTTCCGCATTCATACGGAGAGTCTTCAGCGCCTGTTGCAGAGTCTCGCCCGGCAGGCCGACCATGTTGTAGGTTCTGAATCGGATGCCGTATTTCCTGAGGAGCGCGGCCGTTCGATGGATATCCTCGTCGGTCACCCCTTTCTTGAGCGTCTCGTTACGCAGGGTTTCGTCGCCCGACTCGATCCCGAAGAAAATGTTCTTCACGCCCGCCCGTTTGAGAGCGGCAATTGACTCTTCGTCGGCCTGGTCTGCGCGCACGAGGCACAGCATCGGCAATCCGATCCGGTCATGATACAGGTCGGCGAATTCCTTCACCCACTTCCGGTTCAAGACGAACGTGTCGTCCTGCATGTAGATAGTTCGAAGGTTCAGCCGATCCTTCGCGTCCTCGATTTCATTGATTACCCGTTCAGGGCTCCTGAGCCTGACGAAGCGGCCGCGCCCTTGATACAGTTTCTGCATCGCATGGTTGAAACAAAAACTGCATCGGAAGGGACAGCCCCTTCCGGCCATGAATGCGGCCACGCTCTTGCGGAGATATTTATACTTCGACCTGTAGAGGAGCCTGTCCGGGTCGGGGAGTGAATCGAGATCATCGGTGAGCGGACGCACATCATTCCGGACCACCTGACCGTTAGATTTTACGTAACAATTCAGCGTGTCAGTAAACGGCTTTCCGGCATCCAGTTTGTCGGCGATCTCGACTATGGCCTCTTCGCCCTCGCCCCTGCAGATGACGTCAACGGAAGGCTGCTCGATCAATTCCGGAAAGAATGTGGCGTGCGGACCGCCGAAAATCGTTGGGACCGCGTGCATCTGTTTCAGAAGCGACGCGAAACTGACCGCCCATTTATGAATGCCAGTGGTGCACGAAAAAGCGATCAGAGTGGGTCTGAAATCCAACACCTGCCGCGCAAGCTCTTTCTCGCTTTGTTCGAGCAGAAACACCTCGACTTCATGACCGGCTTTTTTCAAAACGGCCGAAAGATACATCACGCCAAGGTATTCAAACGCTATGTTTTGGACAAATGCGATCCGAACCATTCAACCTCGCGGGGAACTTTCCACCTAGCCCATTTTCGGAAAGGGGGCCGTCAGCAGAGGGCGTCCCGTAATTGCATGTTTGCGTCAAGCCGATGTGGGCGCAAATTCATTCGCATTCCGCCACAGGCAGGGGGTTCCGGCCTCGTTTTATCCCGCCCGTGCGAACCAAACTTGCACCTGCATACTTGCTGGACAGTCTCTTGAGGGGGATTCTTCCATTGCAGTGTGATGCAAACTCACTCAAAGCTACCGGGTTCGCTCGCCTATTTTCCGGGCTGGGACACCGCCGAATATCGAATAGGGTTCGGTATCGCCCGTCACAACTGCGCCAGCGCCGATTATCGTGCCGTCCGCTATGCTGACGCCGGGCAATATCACCGCGTTCGCGCCGATCCATACATCGTTGCCTATGACGACGGGCTTCTTTTCGTGACCTTGAAACAATATCGGTGTTCCCTTGATGTTATAGCGGTGCTGCGAAGAGGCGATAACGACGTTCGGCCCGATGAGAACGTAGTCACCGAACTTTACTCCGCCGCGTCCGTAAATGTGAACGCCGCGATTGACATTGAGATTCTTTCCCGCCTCGATGCCGTAGGAATGCTGGAGGAAAGCGCCGGGGAAGATAAAGGGGAAAGGCTTGATCTTCTTGCAGAGAAGCTTATAAAAGACGTAGCGAAGCGCGAAACCTTCGAAGCCGGGAATGTAGCGAAAAATCCACGCAACATATTCCTCGAGGAGCAACACTAAGACCTGTTTGAGCGAAAAACTCTTGAAAAAATTGTTGATCTGATCGCTTGTGCTCGGCATATAGCGCTTCACGAGGGGTCAGGTCTACACAATTGACAACCTAATTTCTCTGTCGCAACAGATTCTTAATGACTTAAGCTGTCAATTGTGTAGACCTGACCCCTTGCCCTAGTATTCAATTCCCTTGCGGGCAGTCGCGCCGGCGCGCCACGGATGTTTTACCTCCCGCATTTCCGTCGCGTAATCGGCCATCTCGATGAGAGCCGGATGGGCTGACCGTCCGGTGAGGACTACTTCGACCGCCTCGCCTTTCTTCTTCAATACCGAGATCACTTCATCCGCAGAGAGCAGATTGAAGTCCACGGCATAATTGATTTCATCCAATATAACGAGGTCGTATTCGCCTCCGGACACGCATTTTTCCGCGAATTCGAGCGCGTGTCGCGCGGCCTCAAGGTCTGAAACTCTCGGATTATCGCGGTCGACATGGCATTCCATGCAGCCGATACATTCCTTGTCGGCGCTGGGGTCGTTTTGGAGCCGTACGCACTCCGGCCCCATCTGAACGATCTCGAACCCGGGGGTCAGTTTTTGCGCGCCCTTGAGTTCGCCGTAGCGGTTTGATGTCTTCAGAAACTGGATCATGACAACCTTCAGCCCGTTTCCGACCGCGCGCACTGCCATTCCAAGCGCCGATGTGGTCTTGCCTTTGCCTTCCCCGGTATAGATGTGGATGAGGCCTCTTCCCCGGCCCGGGGACCGACCATATTTGCTCATAACACT
>CAYVDS010000036.1:0-9458 GCA_964450145.1 uncultured bacterium | reverse complement strand
TTCCCTTAATTCAGGGACACCTTAATTCCCTGGATTAAGGGTCGATTCTTTCACAGCGTGTTTCCCAAATGGTGACAATCAGTTGTCATTCTGAGCGAAGCGAAGAATCTCTGTTTGCACACACGAATTCGGAAGAAAAGAAGAGATTCTTTGTCGCTCGGGTCTGCGACCCTTCGCTCCTCAGGATGACAGTTGCCGTAAATTCTCAGACGGAATATTATTTCGGCAACCGCGCCGTTTCACAATTGACAACAGCCCAGCATGGCAACGCGCTCTTATTATAGCCGACATTGGCGGATTCTCCAAAATCGGCCGAGAACAGGATTCGGGCGGGCCGTCAAATTTCGAGGTTTGGAAGGAAATGTCTTTTGTAGAAATCGAGCGCGTAGCGGTCGGTCATGCCTGCAACGAAGTCGACGACGAGACGTTCAAGCTCCACATCCGGATTCTTGGGAAACGCTTCACCCATGAAAACCGCAGGGTCATCGACCAGAAAATGATAGATGTCTTTCAGTATTTTCTTTGCCCTGTTTATTGAGTCCTGAATTTCAGGGCGCGGATAAACGTTTTTGTAAAGGTAGATTCTCAGGGCATTGGTCGCTTGAAGGATTTCCGCCGTCATTTGTATTTTGCCATCGTGGCTGCTGCGCACGACGTCGCCCACCATAGCGTCTATCCGGTGAGAAGGTGTATCGCCCAGAACCTTGACACTGTCCGTCGGTAGGTCGGTTTCGGTGATGAGCTTGCTGCGGATCGCGTCGTCGATATCATGGTTTATGTAGGCGATGCTATCAGAAATCCTCACCACCTCGCCCTCGACGGTCCGCGGGCTTCTTCCTCGACCCGCCTCGAAGATATCGGTCGGCCCCTTCGAGTGATTGAGGATGCCGTCGCGCACCTCAAAAGTCAGGTTCAGCCCTTTGCCGTTTTCGAGCTCATCCACGATGCGAAGGCTCTGCTCATTGTGGGCGAAGCCTCCGGAACAGAGTTCGTTCAATACCGCCTCGCCCGCGTGCCCGAACGGCGTGTGGCCGAGGTCGTGACCGAGGGCAATCGCCTCGGTCAGGTCTTCATTCAGACACAACGCCCGTGAAATCGTGCGTGCGATCTGCGCCACTTCCAGCGCATGAGTGAGGCGGGTGCGGTAATGATCGCCTGTCGGCGCGAGGAAAACCTGTGTCTTGTGCTTCAGGCGGCGGAAGGATTTAGAGTGGATAATTCTGTCGCGGTCGCGTTGGAACCTCGTCCGATACGCGCATTCAGCGACCGCGAAACGTCTGCCCTTGCTCTGGTCGCTGAACGACGCAAACGGAGAGAGATACTCATGCTCTCGCCGCTCAATCAACTCGCGTATTGTCACGCCGGGCGGCGGGCAACCGACGTGCGCGGCGTCTGTTCTTGAGGAAACCATCTATTTTGCGCCTTCTAAGAAAGGGGAAAGATACAAGGAACAGGGAAAAAGGGAAAACCAAAGGAAAAGAGGGACAAACCCTCACTGCGGGTCTGTCCCCTTCTTCCGCGTAACGCGCGTATTATATGTCTCCCCTGCCGCGTTGTCAAGCAGTCGTCTGAGCACCTTCTCCCCTACCCTCATTGCGAGCGAAAGGCCGCAGACCCCAGCGAAGCAATCTTTCTACTCCCGGGAATCCCAACTAGGAACTAGGAACCAAGAACTAGGAACCGAGTTTTACGGCCTCCATTCCCGCAGGCGGCGAATACGGTCCTCGATCGGCGGATGCGTGCTGAATAGATTCCACAGGCTCTTGCCGTGAAGCGGATTCACAATGAATAAGTGAGCCGAAGCCGGGTTCGCCTGGATCGGTCGCATCTTCGAGGCGCCCTCGAGTTTTCCAAGCGCATTAGCGAGACCGTACGGACTGCCGGCTATTCCTGCGCCAGAAGCGTCGGCCTGATATTCACGCGAGCGCGAAACAGCCATCTGTATGAGGAGCGCGGCAATGGGCGCGACAACCGCGGCCACCAGCAATCCGAGCGCGCCGCCATTGTCGTCCCTGTCATCCCTCCCGCCGAAGCCGCCGAATATGGCTGCCCAGCGCGCCATGCTCGCGAGCATCATGATCGCGCCCGCGAGAGTCGCCGCAATCGAACCGATCAACATATCCCGGTTCCGGACATGAGCCAATTCGTGGGCGAGCACTCCCTTGAGTTCGTCCTCATTAAGAAGGTCAAGTATGCCCTCAGTCACCGCGACGACGGCATGCTGCGGATTTCGCCCGGTAGCGAACGCGTTAGGCGAGCGGCTCGGGATTATGTACATCTTTGGCATTGGCAGACCTGCGCTGATTGCAAGTCCCTGCACAATCGAGTACAGTCTCGGCGCTTCATTCGGTTCTACAGGCTGGGCCCGGTACATGGCCAGCACAAGCTTGTCGCTGAACCAATACGCGCCGAAATTCATGATCAGCGCAAACATAAACGCGAACGTCGCGCCTTGCCGTCCGCCGACCGCCTGTCCCACAAACACGAAGAGCAACGTGAGGACGGTTAGCAGAAACATCGTTCGTAGTGCATTCATTATTCTTACTTATCTCCTTTATATGCAAGTAGTCTTTCGCTTTTTCCTTTTGCTTCTTCTTATCATTCCCAGCCGCTTTTTGTCATTCCCGTGAAGGCAGGAATCCATTCTTTTCCTCCAACCTTCAATTGTAACAACTCGGTCCATCAATTTCAACGAGAATCGGTCGTCGCCCGCATCTCAATCCGCGTGCCTCTTCCATTACTCCACCTTCACTTTGATTTGTTTCGGCTTGGCCTCTTCCTTCTTGGGCAATTCGATTTCGAGAACACCGTTCTTGAAGGAAGCCGTGACTTTGCCGGCGTCTACCACAGTCGGAAGCGTTACGGAACGCGAGAACGCGCCATATGACCGCTCGAGCCGGTAGTAGCTCTGTTCTTTCTTCTCTTCTTCCTTCTTCTTCTCACCCTTGATGGTGAGCGTGCCGTTCATAATGTTCACATCGATGTCCTTGTCCGTCATGCCGGGCAGCTCAGCCTTTACGACGACCTTGTTTGCGTCCTCATACACATCGATTGCCGGCGCCCATTCGCCCTCGAACAGGCCCATGCGCTCAATAGGCCGCTTCCCTACCGTGAAATCGAACAAGCGATTGATTTCGTCCTGCAGATTCCGGAAAGGATCCAACTCTCCTCTTGGTCTCCACCTGATCAGCGCCATGATCAATTGCCTCCTTCCGTTTGCATAAGCTCTCCTTGCAGCCTTTCAAATCCTTGTTTTCGCTTAATTCGGGGACACCTTGCCGCAAGGTGTCCCCGAATTAAGAGGTATTACTTATCGTCGTCGACGACCTCGTAGTCGGCGTCGATGACATCATCGCCTTTCTTACGCTCGCCTTGACCTTGTGGCTCCTCAGGACTGTGCTCGCCATGCCCACCACCGGCATGGCCGCCGCCGAACCCACCGCCCTGGCGCGCGCCAGCGTATGCTCCCGCCTGCTGGTAGATTTGCGTCGAGACCTCCTGCCACGTTTGCTGGAGCGCGTCGGTGGCCGATTTGATCTCGCCGACCTCGCCCGCCTTTATCGCACTGTTCACTCGGCCGACGGCCGCCTCGAGCCTGCTCTTCTGTTCAGCGGGTAGCTTATCGGCAAGGTCCTTGAGGTTTTTCTCCGTCTCATAGACCAACGACTCGGCCCGGTTGATCGCGTCGGCCTTCTCGCGTTTCTCGCGGTCCTCGCCCGCATGCGTCTGCGCCTCTTTCACCATCCGGTCGACTTCCTGTTCGCTCAAGCCGCTCGAGGCCTCGATGCGGATTTTCTGCTCCTTGGCCGTTGCGAGGTCCTTGGCCGCCACGTGCAGAATCCCATTCGCATCAATATCAAACGCGACTTCTATCTGCGGTATTCCGCGCGGAGCAGGCGGAATCCCGGTGAGGTGGAACCGGCCAATCGTCTTGTTGTTGGCCGCCATCTCGCGCTCGCCCTGCATAACATGGATTTCCACACTCGTCTGGCTGTCATCGGCGGTGGTGAAAATCTCGCTCTTCCGCGTAGGTATCGTCGTGTTACGCTCGATGAGCTTCGTGAACACACCGCCCTTCGTCTCGATGCCGAGAGATAGCGGTGTCACGTCGAGCAACAGCACGTCCTTCACCTCGCCGGCGAGAACCCCCGCCTGTATGGCGGCCCCGACGGCCACAACCTCATCCGGATTGACTCCCTTGTGCGGTTCCTTCCCAAATATCTCTTTGACAAGCTCTTGCACCTTGGGCATCCGGGTTTGCCCGCCGACAAGGACGACTTCGTCAATCTGACTCGACTTCAAGGTGGCGTCTTCCAGCGCCCTCATCACCGGGCCGCGCGTGCGCTCGACCAAATCGTCAACGATCTGTTCGAGTTTCGCCCGTGTGAGCGTGATGTTAAGATGTTTCGGGCCGGATGAGTCCGCCGTGATAAACGGCAGATTTATCTCGGTCGTCTGTGAGCTCGAAAGCTCGCATTTCGCCTTCTCCGCGGCCTCTTTCAGGCGCTGGAGCGCCATGCGGTCCTTGCGCAAGTCGATCCCGTGGTCTTTCTTGAACTCGTCGGCCAGCCAGTCGATGACGCGCTGGTCGAAATCGTCACCGCCCAGGTGCGTGTCGCCGTTGGTCGAGAGCACCTCGAATACGCCTTCTCCTAGTTGCAGTATCGAAATATCGAAGGTGCCGCCTCCCAAGTCGTAAACCGCAATCTTCTCATCCTTTTTCTTGTCGAGTCCATACGCGAGCGACGCCGCCGTCGGCTCGTTGATGATGCGGAGAACTTCGAGGCCCGCGATCTTGCCCGCATCCTTGGTGGCCTGGCGTTGTGAATCGTTGAAATACGCCGGAACCGTGATAACCGCTTGTGTGACCTTTTGGCCCAGATAGTCCTCGGCGCTCTGTTTCATTTTCTGAAGGATCATCGCCGATATCTCCGGCGGCCGGTGGGTTTTTCCGCCGGCCACTACCTGGCAATCGCTGTTCGGTCCCGCAGTCACTTTAAACGGAACCAGCTTTATCTCGCTCCCAACCTCGCCGAACTTGCGGCCCATGAAACGCTTGATCGAGAAAACTGTATTCTCCGGGTTCGTTATCGCCTGCCGTTTCGCAACCGTACCCACGAGACGCTCGCCCGTCTTCGTGAACGCGACGACCGACGGCGTAGTACGACCGCCTTCGCTGTTCGCGATAACAACAGGCTCCCTGCCCTCAAGCACAGCAACGCATGAGTTCGTCGTTCCTAAGTCAATTCCAATAACCTTTGCCATCGCCCTCTCTCCTCTCACTTAGAATGCCGTTTATGATTCCGTAACCATTCGCATGAAAAAGCAAGCCGTATGCCAAAGATTTCGACCTATATTCACTCTTACATAAGCTCTGTACTTATAAGTAGTTACAGATCACTCGCAGCAAGTGAATTCGGGACGGTCGGCAGAATAAGCCTGAGATCGTTTCATCTTGAAACAGTCGTTCGTGGGAAAATTCAACAAATGAAAGAAGAAAAAGAGGGAACACGAATGCCGCGAATCGCGAAGCGCGGGACGAATAGGGGCACTGTCGCCGCTGGGGGAAACGGGGCAGAGTGAGAATCGAGAATCGAAAGGCGAAAAACAAGATGAGTGATGTAGGATGAAGTGTGAAGAGTGAAGGGTGAGGGACGAAAGATAATGATGAAAGACGAAGGATGAACGATGAACGAAAAGAGAGGGCAGAAAGCTTGATCCACGAAGATCACGAAGCTGAGCGTAGGTTTTTGTAGAGCAGGGGTATGACGCAAATGACACAAAGGGGGGATTGGGGCAACAAATCGTCCTTAGCGAAAAAATTAGGCGATACGATAACCTCGCAGGGCGAGGAGTCCAAAGTCGAAGGTCCAAAGTCCAGAGTCCATTGATTGTGGAATCGAGAGGCAAGGGTGAGGGATGAAGAAAGGCAACGATGAACGATGAACGATGATGAACAGAAGAGGCGGAAAGATTGATCCACGAAGGGGCGCAAAGCGCACGAAGGAGTTGTAAGTTCTTGTGGGACAAGGCTGTGACGCATGTGACGTATGTGACGCATGTTTTCCGATTAACGCGCTTATACAGAAAATATAACCGATAGGAGGACGAGCGAAGCGAGGAGTGAAGGGTGAACCATGCAAGGCATGGGGTTCCTAGTTCCGAGTTCCTGGTTGGAGAGAAGCAAAGAAGAGCGACAGGAAAGATGAACGATGAATGATGAACATGAGAGATATGATGCATAACCGGGAGGGGAGTGTGAAGGGTGAAGGGTGAAGAGTGAAGGGAATGATAGATGCGGAACGATGAATGATGACAAGGACTTGTGAAACGATCGAGCGAAGAAGTCGGGGCAGTTTTTGGGAGAAATATGACGCAAATGACGCAAAGACGCATATTTTCATGTTTCGCCGGAAAACGGGCGGCTGACACCGCTGGGGGAAAAGGGGAAACGGGCCGCGCAAGGCGCGGGGTTTCTGGTTTCTCGTTTCTGGTTTCTGGTTGAAGGAAGCAGGAACGAAGAAGGCGAAAGAGACAGACAGATTCTTCGCTTCGCTCAGAGTGACGAAGAAGACACCGTTGCTGTGTGATTGTCATAAGAAAGCGCTCCTTCCTTTAACGTTATCTTCCGGGCTGCCACGGGACACGAGAGTCGGAACCGTGCGCGGTGGCGCCGATGTTCTGATGTAATGGTACATGGCCGGGAAAAGCCGAGCAACGAAGTTTTTGTTAATTTTTGGTGCGAATTTTGGAACACGAATGGGGCGAATGGGTTACGAATCTCACGAATAGAGAAGAAGAAGCTGGGAACACGAATTATGCGAATTGCACGAATTTCACGGATGCAGGCTTCTGAGTAAGCCACAGAGGGCGTTCTGATTTTAGATTTTGGATTTTGGATTGAAGAGGAAACAGAAAACTGCAATATAACCGCAGAGGGCGCCGAGGGCCGCAGAGGAAAGCGTCGGAAATTCAATATCCTCAGCGGTAAACAGGCAGGGCGTGACGAGTGATTTCAACGGCAAGAAGCTTCACAGGTCAGAGTATTACGAAGTCGTGAAGGACATTACGCGATAGATCAAGGATAGGGATAGATTGAAGATCGAACAATCGGCAGCGCCATGCAGTTCACTGTAAGTAGTGAACCGACCGACTGTTTTACTTGACGAATCGTCAATATGGATATATAATATAGTCATAACATATGACTATGAAGGAGGCTATATGAAAGCAATTACCGTGAGCGTGGCCGAAGGAAAGCGAGACTTCAGTTCGCTCATAAGAGAAGCCGTCGAAAAGAATGAAGATATCATCGTGACCAAGAGGGGGAAGCCCATGGCGGTGATTGTCCCCTATGGCGAATACCAACAATCAAAAAAGGCGGGGGCATACCGGAAAATACTGGAAACAAGGGCGGCCTTTGTGAAGGCGGGAGTCTCGGCCGCTGAGGTCTACGGAAAGTCCAAGAGTGAACTCGAGAAGAGAGGATGAAGAGCATCGTTGTTGACGCGAGTGTGGCGCTGAAATGGTACCTCTTCGATGAGGAGCACGGCGCCAAGGCTCTTGACATTCTTGAAAGCCATGTCACGGAGCGCATTTCTCTTCATGCGCCGGCGCTCTTTGAGTTTGAGGTTGCAAACGGCCTTGCCATAGCAAAGAGGCGGGCCAGAGTCGGAGACGATGATATGCTGAAGGCAATTGAAGGCTTTATTTCCCTTGGCATAACCCTTCATCCGCTCACGTTTCTCTTTCAGAAGGTTCTCGACTACACCGAAAGGTTCAATATTTCTGCTTATGACGCCGCCTACGTGGCCCTTGCGGATACTCTGCAGGTCCAGTTTGTCACGGCTGACAAGCGTCTCTTCGACTCCGCTCGGAAGCTTAATTTCATCAAGTGGATTGGGCAGTTCCGTGTGTGATTGCTCTGAGAAGGCGCGGTCCGTGGTTATGATACACGGCCTTAATTTCATGAGGCGAAAGGACAAATCCGAAGCTGGGGGAAAAGGCGAAGCGGCGAAATGACGAAGAGATAGGAATCCGCAGATTACGCAGATTTTCACGGATTATGAAAAGCTGGGGGAAAAGGGGAAACGGTCAATCCGATTTTGGATTTTGGATCCTCTTGTCCAAGATAACAGAATAGAATCATCGAACAGCCTGATACTACAAAGTGAGGGCCACTTTTCCGGCAAAAAGAACCTCTTTTTGAAGGACCATAAGAATGAAATGAACTACACAAATCATCAACCGCAGAGGGCGCAGAGGAGCGCGGAGAGATTATCCCCTTTGCTTTTCCTCTGCGAACCTCAGCGCCCTCTGCGGTTCAGATTCTTTTATTTTGGACAGCACTGATTTTGGATTTTGGGTTGAAGAGGAAACAGAAAACTGCAATATAACCGCAGAGGGGCGCAGAGGAAAACGTTAGGAATATCAATATCCTCCGAGTCCTCGGCGTGCTCCACGGTAAATGAGCAGGTTGTGACGATTGATTTCATCGGCAAGAAGCTCCACAGGTCCGAGTATGACGAGGTCGCGAAGGACATTACACGATATATCAAGGAGAGATTGAAGATCGAGCAGTCGGCAGCGCTATTCAACTTGCTGTAAGGAGTCAACCGATGGACGCGATTGTTTGAAGTAGCGTTGTCAAGTGATGACCCCTATGCTTTCTCCGTCACCGAAGTGCTGCATAGAAACATACATAGCGGTGTCAATGCCATCTAACAGGGCACTGCACCTGATGGCCGCCTTCGGCGTCCGCAGGTGAGCGCCGGGGCGTTGGGGCATGGAACAACGGAGGCAATTATGAGCGAAGAGAAATGGCTGGATGAGTATTCCGGGCAGACCACGGACGAACTGATCTGCCTTCAAGGAGAGTATCGGACCGACTCAATCGTTCTCGCGTTCGAGCAAGCCCCTGATCAGAAAGCCGGACGCATTGGGCAGGACCGTCTGACCTCAGAGGAAAAGGTCGTCCTCGAGATCGAAGCGTTCGAACGCGAAGTGAACAACGGGGGATATGGTCAGTTCTTCATCAACTCGTCAAAGGAATATACCCCCATCGTCGTCGATGCACTCAACCGAATCGGTTGTGCCGACGTGGCGCTCCTGACCCAGCAAGCGATCGATGCCGTTGGAATTGAGGGACAAGTCACCGTCGAAGAGATCGACCGCGTGATGGAAGACGAGAGTGACGAACGAGACGAGAAATTGGGAGTGTGTGACGAGCGATACTGCAAAGTCGCCGGAGACCTTGCAGGTCCCCTACTTGAGTTCATCAAGAAGAACAAAGACAGGATCACGGTCAAGGGATAGCCCCAACAACAGCATGCAGCGGACGGCGCTACGCGCCGCCGCTGATGCCGAGCGTTAGATGTGGGACAAGGAACGATGGAAGAACAAGTAAAATCCAAACCGCGGGTGGCCGCTCATGGCGAGGCGTTGACCGGGAAGCGTGA
>CAYVDS010000035.1:30499-30913 GCA_964450145.1 uncultured bacterium | reverse complement strand
GCGCGAGACGGTCAGGGAATTGTTGCTCGGCTTTGACACGGACTTGATGACTCGCTTTGACCTCGACGACAACAACTCTCTCATTACCGACCGCACGTTCCTCGTGAAAGCGGTCAAGATGCTGAAGGCGAAGGCTGTCCTCGAACATCGGTGGGTCGTCGAACCGCGTGACATGATAGTCTTGAAGTACATGACTACGTTTCGGGTACCCCCCGAGATTCACGAGAAGGTTGAAGACCTCATTCAGGAGGTGGAGCAAAAAAAAAAGATGAAATGAACGAGGAAGGCCAGCCCGAGCAGAGCAACGAAGAGTCGGCGACCAGCGAACAAACCGAGGAAATGGCCGAGGCTGAGGCTTCTCCTGCTGATGAGCAAACCGACCAGAATACGGCCTACCGCAAGGAAGTCCACTAC
>CAYVDS010000035.1:28924-30489 GCA_964450145.1 uncultured bacterium | reverse complement strand
GCGCTGCTTTGGGATTAGGACTCGGCCCCGATGGACGACTCGACCCGCAGCGAGCAATCGGAGGAAGCCGCCGAGGCGGAAGCCTCGCCCACCGATGAGCAGTCCGACCAGAACACAGCCTACCGCAAGGAAGTCCACTACGACAAAATCAAGAAAGACGGCCAGCGCAAGGATGAACCATCCCCCCTCAACAAGGAAAAGATCGACGATCTGGACGTCATCCTGAAGGTCATCGAAGGCGAGGTCCAACGCAACATCGCATCGAAACGCGAGTCGCACGGCGGCGTTCCCAAGGAGTGGCGCGCCATGCGCACGCTCGATGATTTCTTCGACACCGATCCGGGAGAAAGCTCCGTCTGGATAGAGAATGCAAACCCCGCCACGCCGCGCGTGTTCAGGCGTACCCGCAAAGAGCGCGGCGGCCGACTCGCCGTGATACTCGACATAAGCCAGTCGATGACGGGAAAATCGTCGTTATGGGTTTCGATGGTCGTCATCGGCCTTGGCGAAATGGCCAAGCGCAGTAAAATGGCCGTCGGCTACGTCGAGTTTAATCATCAATCCTACAAGTACCTCGATAACGACCATTTTTTCACCCGCAATTATGAGGCGCTTACGCGCAAGAGCATGGAGACGCAGTGCTCCGGCTTCACCGACTACCAGAACGCGCTCGATGACGCGCTGAAGGAATTCGCGGCGGTCCGCGGCGCCCGCCAGCACGTGATTCTCATGACCGCAGCCATCCCCACGAGCGGCGACAAGGAAGACAAACAAGAGCTGAAGCTAGCCAAGAAGATAGGGGTCTCGATTCACTCGATTTTCATAGGCCGCGAGCAATGCCCGCCGATCCTGAAGAAGATATCGAAAGAGACCGGCGGCATCCATTTCCAGGTTATGCCGAACAAAGAAGGCATGGTCAAAATCTTCGAGCTAGTCAGCTAGCAACTACGATACCGCCCGCATATGAACTCGAGATGCTTTCTGACGGATGTCGGCGGCCTGCGCGTCGGCCATGCGACCGACCCTGTGGGTCTGACCGGCTGCACTGTAATCATCTGCGACATGGCGATGACGGGTGGAGTCGACGTGCGCGGTTCCGCTACCGGAACACGCGAAATCGAGCTTCTGCGTCCCACTCACCTGATCCAACATGTCCACGCAGTGCTTCTCTCCGGCGGAAGCGCATTCGGTCTCAACGCAGCAGGGGGCGTGGTGCGCTATCTCGAAGAACACGGCCGGGGGTACGACGTCCGGGTTGCGCGCGTTCCCATCGTGCCTGCCGCAATACTGATGGACCTGGCACTGGGAAACCCTGACGCGCGTCCTGACGCCGAGATGGGCTATAGGGCGTGCGTGGTTGCAACCGAACGAGAGTTCCCTCGCGGGAACGTCGGCGCAGGCGCCGGTGCGACTGTCGGGAAGATTTACGGCATGGCCGGTGCGATGAAGGCCGGCTTGGGGACCGCAAGCATCGCTCTGCATGGAGGAATCAAGGTCGGCGCGGTCGTCGCCGTTAACGCGTTCGGTGATGTGCGCGACCCCGCCACGGGCAGGATAATCGCCGG
>CAYVDS010000035.1:0-28914 GCA_964450145.1 uncultured bacterium | reverse complement strand
GCGCGCAACCCCGCAGGAAGCGGCTTTGCGGATACGGAAAAAGTGATGCGCGGCGACCTCTCCGCCACCATCTGCGCTTTCTATAACACCGTCATCGGGCTTGTCGCGACAAACGCCCGCCTTAACAAAGAAGAAACAAACAAACTCGCGCAAATGGCCGGAAACGGCATAGCGCGGGCCATCTCTCCGGCGCACACCCTGTTCGACGGCGATGTTGTTTTCGCGCTGAGCAATGCCGAGACTGACTTGACTGCTCCCGTGTCAGCCATCGGTTCAGCCGCCTCTCAGGCGATGTCTCTCGCCATCCTGGATGCGGTATGGACTGCTGAAACCGCCGGCGATGTCCCTTCCGCCCAAGACCTGAGCGTATAAGACGGCCTCGAAGTGAATTGACACAACACGCTTTTCCCATTATAATCAAAGCAGATTTACGCGCCTCAATCACTCCATCATTATTTTGCGGGTGTAAATCATTGATTTCCCAGCAGTTTCCGAAACCCATGATTAGGGGTGAGGGCTACCTTGAGTGACCTTGACAAAATTCTGCGGGCCGCCATGGACATAAAGGCGTCTGACGTCCATGTCCTGAGCGGCATGCCCCCCATGGTCCGTCACCTTGGCGATATAAAACGACTGCCCGATTTCGATGTCATAAGAAAAGAGAATTGCCGGGAGATGATTCTGGGAATACTGAACGAGGATCAGCGGTCTGAATACGACGTGCACAAACAGGTGGATTTCTGCTACGAAATACAAGGGTTGAGTCGTTTCCGTACGAATGTTTACCTCGAAGAACGCGGAATTGGCGCGGCGTTCCGAATTGTACCTTCCGTCATCACCAGCGCCGAAGAGGTAGGAGTCTCCGAAGCAGTCAAAGGTCTTACCCGTCTCCGCAATGGCCTTGTGCTCGTGACTGGTCCGTCCGGATGCGGCAAGTCCACGACGCTGGCGGCGCTCATCAACCTCGTAAACCGGGAGAGGGGCGAACACATAATCACGATCGAGGACCCGATAGAATTCGTCCACACGAATATTCTGAGCCAGGTGAATCAGCGACAGGTGGGCATCCATACGCGATCGTTCGCCGCCGCCCTCCGCGCATCGCTGCGTGAAGACCCCGACGTCATTCTGGTCGGCGAAATGCGCGACCTCGAGACGATCTCTATGGCCATCACCGCAGCCGAAACGGGTCACCTCGTGTTCAGCACGCTCCACACACTGAGCGCATATAAGACGGTCGAGCGCGTAATCAATGTGTTCCCGCCTAACCAACAGAAGCAAATACGCACTATGCTTTCCGAATCGCTGGGCGGCGTCATATCTCAGCAGCTCATCCGGAACGCAAAAGGCAGCGGACGCGTCGCCGCGATGGAAGTGCTGATCGCGACGCCGTCGATTAGATCAATGATTCGCGACGACAAGACGTATCAGATACCGGGTTATATGCAGGCAGGGCGAAAGTACGGCATGCGCATGCTCGATGATAACATCATGGAGCTCCTGCAGGCGGGCAAGGTGGACCCCAAGCATGCATATCAGATGGCAACCAACAAGGATATCATCCGCTCCGCGCTCTCTCAAAAACCGGGGCGCGCTGCGGCAAGCGCTTAAGAAGGTGGTTCGGATTGCCGGAAATTGACCATCTCCTGAGATTTATGGTTTCGCACGAGGGTTCCGATCTGCATTTGATGTGCGGCGCTCGGCCCCTGATTCGAGTGCACGGCGACCTCAGGCGAATAGATTTCGGCGTGGGCGACGTCATACTAACTCCGGAGATTAACCGTGGATTGATATATGAGATGCTCAACGACGACCAGATACGCCATTTCGAGGCTACTGGCGATATCGACCTCGCATATGAAATCGCCGGCATAGCTCGCTTTCGGGTGAACGTGCATAACCAGATAAGCGGCCCTTCCACGGTCATGCGGACAATTCCCACAAATATTGCCACAGTTGACCAACTCGGTTTGCCGGACCAGCTCAAAGAAATCGCGCGGTTCAACAGCGGTTTGATCCTTGTCACTGGGCCCACCGGCAGCGGGAAGACGACGAGCCTCGCAGCCATGATGGACCAGATCAACGATGAGCGGGAAGGACATATCGTAACGATCGAGGACCCCATCGAGTTCGTACACAAGAACAAGAAGTGTCTTATAACCCAGCGCGAGGTCGGCGTCCATACCAATTCGTTCTCGGCCGCCCTGCGTGTTGCCCTTCGCCAGGACCCCGACATAATCCTGGTGGGCGAGATGCGCGACCTCGAGACAATATCGCTCGCGCTCACAGCCGCAGAGACGGGTTCGCTCGTGTTCGCAACATTGCACACCAACAGCGCAGCGAAAACTATAAACAGGATTATCGACGTTTTCCCGAACGAGGCTCAGAACCAGATTCGGACGCTCCTGTCAGAGTCTCTCTCAGCCGTTATCGCGCAGACTCTTATGAAGAGATGCGATAAGAAGGGGCGCATCGCGGCGATGGAGATAATGATATGCAGTTCCGCAATCCGCAATGCCATCCGGGAAAACAAGATAGAGCAGATAATCTCGATAATGCAGACCAGCGGTCGCGAGGGAATGCAGATGCTCGACGACCACTTGCTCAAGCTGGTCGATAAAGGAGTCGTCGCGCGCACTGCGGCGCGCGAGAAGGCGTTCGAGAAACATCGATTCAACTGAGATATAAAGAGGAAAAGCGCATGGCCGCAATAGATGGCATTCTCAAGTTCGCGAAGGAAAAGAAGGTTTCGGACGTGCATCTTTGCTCGAAGTCGCCGCCCATGGCCCGACTTCACGGGAACATCATAAAACTGGGCGACTACGGTGTTCGAACACCCGAACAAAATGAGCATGACTTGCTCGAGATCATGAACCAAGACCAACGGCAGGAGTTTGACCGTCACAAGGAAATTGACTTCTCCTACGCCGTTGGAGGAGTCGGCCGATTCAGGGTGAACATCCATCAGGAGGAGCGCGGAATTAGCGGAGCATTCAGAATCATCCCGACCGAAATCCGCACCGCCGATAGCATCGGCCTTCCGCAGGTGGTCAAAGAGATAACGAATCGCGAGCAAGGGCTCTTCCTGGTGACCGGTCCGTCCGGCTGCGGAAAATCCACTACGCTTGCGGCGCTTGTGGACCTCATAAACCGCGAGCGCGCCTGTCACATAGTCACAATCGAAGACCCCATAGAGTTCCAGTACGTGAACAGCAAGGCGTACGTCGACCAGCGAGAGGTGGGCACGCACACCCGTACCTTTGCCTCCGCGCTCCGGTCGGTCGTACGCGAAAACCCCGACGTGATTGTCGTGGGCGAGATGCGCGACCTCGAGACCATTTCACTCGCAGTGTCCGCCGCGGAAACCGGACATCTCGTGTTCAGCACGCTTCACACAAGAGGCGCGGCGAAGACTATCGAGCGTATCATCAATGTATTCCCGCCCGAACAGCAGTACATGATGCGCACGATGCTCGGCGAGTCGCTCGTCGGCGTGCTCTCGCAGCAATTGATGCGAAACCACGCGGGCGACGGCATGATCTTGGCCCTCGAAGTGATGATAAATACGCCCGCAGTAGGAAGCCTGATCCGGCACGGCGACACGTACCGGATTCCTTCGACTATGCAGACCAGCAAGAAGTTCGGCATGCAGCTCATGGACGAGCACATCATCGATCTGCTTAAGGCGGGAAAAATCGACGCGAAAGTGGCTCAGGTTAAAATCGAGGATAAAGGGCTGTTCCGGGAGTATCTCGTGGAGCAGAAGAAACTGGAAGAAAAACAGAAAAAGGAAGCGGGCAAGTCGGCCTGAGGCAAGGTTCATAGTGGCTGAGATAGATAGGTTTCTTGAATTCCTGGTAGAACATGGCGGCTCGGACCTGATGATAATGTCGGGCTCAAAAGCCGTCGTGAGGGTACACGGAGAACTAAGGCCCGTTACGTTCGGCAACAACGCCGGAATACTTACCAACGATACCGTGAAACCGCTCGTCTACGAGATTCTGACTGACAGACAGATCAAAATTCTCGAGGCGGAGGGCGAACTGGACCTCGCCTACGAGCTGCCGGGCGTTTCGCGCTTCCGAAGCAACGTCTACACGCAGTCCCACGGAATCGCGATCGCGTTTCGAGCAATCCCTTCCAAAATTCGGTCGCTCGACCAATTGGGTTTCCCGCCGGGTGTAAAAAAACTCGCCTCCACTCAACGAGGTTTCATTCTGGTGTGCGGGCCTTCAGGCTGCGGGAAAACGACCACACTCGCATCGATGGTGGATTACGTCAACAGGTCGCGCCAGTGTCATATCATTACTATCGAGGAGCCGATTGAGTATCTCCACAACAACGTCAACAGCATCATCACGCAAAGGCAAGTCGGCCCGCATACCGAAAGCTTTTCGTCAGCGCTCCGCGTCGCCGTTCGACAAGACCCCGACGTGATTATGGTCGGCGAGATGCGCGACCTCGAGACCATCTCGACCGCCCTCACGACTGCCGAGACGGGCGCGCTCGTTTTCGGAACCTTGCATACCGACAACGCCGCGAAGACGATTAACCGCATCGTCAATGTGTTCCCCTTCGAGCAGCGCAACCAGGTGCGTACTCTCCTCTCGGAAACTCTCACCGGCGTGATCGCCCAGCAACTGCTCCGACGGGCGGACGGCTCAGGCATGGTGGCCGCGGCCGAAATCCTTATCGGGATACCTGCGATCTCGAACGCAATTCGTGAGGGCAAAATCGAACAAATGATTTCTATTATGCAGACCGGCCGGAAATACGGGATGCAGATACTCGACGAGTCGTTGCTCGAGCTCGGCCAGGCATGCGTCATCACGCCTGAAGAAGCCCGCAAAAAAGCCCGCAACAAAAGACTGTTCGAATAGGAATGCCTTAATTCGGGGACACGATGGCGCATCGTGTCCCCGAATTAAGAGTATTGTCCCGTAATTTTGTAGGTGCGAATTTATTCGCAGTCGCAACGCAGAGAGAGCCCCAAAACATTGTGCGAATAAATTCGCACCTACAAAATTGCGTCATGCTGGCCAATGACGGGACAGTCTTGAGGGGGATTTTTCCGCTACGAAGCTTCGGCATGGCCGCCTGTTCAGCTTGTCTCTAGCTCGCCACTCTTCTTCTTAAAACTGTCGCAGCAGATGCTTTGCAATTACTATGCGCTGTATCTGCGACGTGCCCTCGCCGATTTCGAGAAGCTTCGCGTCGCGCATATAACGCTCAACGTGGAATTCCGACGTGTATCCGTACCCGCCGAGCACCTGAATCGCGTTCACGCCCGCCCGCATCGCCGTTTCGGAGGCGAAGAGCTTCGCCTCAGCGGCTTCACGGCTGACCGCCTCACCTTTGTCCTTCATGAGCGCTGCGCGATGCACGAGAAGACGAGCGGCGTCGATTTGCGTCGCCATGTCGGCGAGAATCCATTGAATCGCCTGGAATTGGCCGATAGGCTTGCCGAACTGTTCGCGTTCCTTTGAGTATTTGATACTGTCCTCGAGCGCGCCGCGCGCGATGCCGACCGCAAGCGCGCCGATCCCGATGCGCCCCGTGTCGAGCACCTTAAGCACGTCCACGAAGCCCTGACCCTCTATACCGAGGAGGCGCTCGCGCGGAATTCTCATGTCCTCCATCGATATCTCGGCAGTGTCGCTTGCGCGCATTCCGAGCTTGTTCTGTATCTTTCGGGCCGAGAAGCCGGGTATCGTCGCTCCGTCCTTACGCGCTTCAACGACAAAAGCGGAGATGGGGTTCCTCTTATCGCCTTTTCCGGTTGCCGCAAGAATCACACAGATGTCGGCCACATTGCCCTGAGTGATAAACATCTTTGAGCCATTCAGCACCCACTCGTCGCCATCGAGCCGGGCGTTCGTCCGCATCGAGGCGGCGTCGCTGCCCGAGCCGGGCTCGGTTAGTCCCCACGCTCCAAGCTTCTCCCCGCGTGCAAGCGGCGGAAGATAGTTCGTCCTCTGATCCGCATTAGCCGCGACCATGAGGTGCCCCAAACAAAGCGAGTTCTGGGCGACCATGTTCAGGGCCACCGAAGCGTCCCACCTCGCTATCTCTTCGATGATCAGGCAGTATGCAAGCATGCTGAGGCCGGCCCCCCCGTACTGCTCCGGCACAAGGATGCCCATGAAGCCCAACGGGCCGAGCTTTCTCATGATCTCCATGGGATACTCGCGCTTTTCGTCGCGCTCGATAGCGCCGGGGGCAAGCTCATTCAGGGCAAAATCGCGCGAGGTTTGTTGAAGGATGCGTAAGTCTTCACTAAGTTCGAAGTCCACAGTCCTCTCCTTTAAGACATTCAGTCAGTTGCCGGCATGAAACGTTCTTTGGGCCCGAATCGCAAGAGGGGTAGCGACATTCGGACCGAGGGACAATCAGAAGTTGCAGCCTAAGTTTACCAAAAGCATTTTGACGTGTCAATCAGCCTTGCGGCCGCGAGTTACAACCGACCTTTGAGCAAGGGGCCGTTTTCATCAAAGGCGATGCAGCTATTGACCAGTCGCGGATTCATTTGAACCATCTGCAGCAAACCCTCTTCCCGCTGTTTTTCGTCCAACGTGTCAGCCATCGCCATTTGCTGTGATGTGAACGACAAAATCACCGCGTCGCACGCCTCGAACATCATGTTGGCGAGAATAGGGCAGCCTTGCGCGCTTCCTATGAGGTTGTCGACCAGTTTGGTCAGCCCCGAACCGACGCGCAGGCCGACCGCCTTCTCCGCGAGCGAAGCGGCTGCCGCGCACTCCTCATTGAAACACCTGTCGAACCGGCTGTGAGCGGCCACAATCTCGAGGTCCGGAAGTGACACCTCGATTTCCACAGATGCCTCGAAATACGTGTCCTGAAGTCGATTACTCACCTTGAGCCTGTCTTCGCTGAGCTGCAGGACGGACACATGTTTGTTGCGTGTATAACAGAGAACCATATTAGCAGAACCTCCTTAACGCTTAAACTATACCCGACGGCCGGGGCGCTGTCAAACCTTCTGAGCTTCGGAACGCATGTCCACGCCGTCCATTCCGTCCACGTCATCCACTCTGTCCATTCCGTCCATTGCGTCCATGCCGTCCATTGCGTCCATGTCGTCCATTGTGGCGCTGCCAAACCCTCGCTTTCAATCAGAGCCCGACTGTGGTATAATTTTTATAGACTATGGACCATGAACGCACCCCGACGAACGATATATGATCACACTGAAACGGATTCTTTTCCCTACTGACTTCTCGGATTTTTCCGACTACGCAGCCAGCTTTGCCGTCGCATTCGCCTCCGACTACGGCGCGAGGCTGTATGTCCTACATGTGGTCGAGATTCCGCCGGATATGTCGGAGTTAATATCGGAAAGAATCCCGATTGAGAAAGCGTGCGCGCGTACTGCGGATTTGGCGCTTCGCGAGTTCGAATCGGCGACCACGCCGGACGTCCTCAGCCGGCTCGATTACGAGGTCTCTTGCGTGAGAGGTACGCCGTTTGTGGAAATCATCAAGTTCGCTCGGGATAACAGGGTCGATATGATCGTGATGGGAACCCATGGACACAACGCGCTCGAAAGCGCTCTGATGGGAAGTACTGCTGAGAAAGTGGTGAGAAAAGCCCCTTGTCCTGTCTTCACTGTTCGCAAACCGGGTTACAGATTCGTCATGCCGGCGGTGGGGTAGAGCAAGGCGATCACATGTTATTTTGGAAGAAGCAGCGAAAAAGCGTTGCGAGAAAGCTGCTGAGCCTGGCAAATTACATTGTCCTTGTCGCTTCGTGGGTGGCGCTGCTGTCGGATGATGCATTTGCGTGGGGCGCCGGTATGCACGTGGTGAAAGGCGCATATATCCTCGACAATCTGCACCTCATCCTTCCCTCGATTGCCCAACTCTTGAGAGCTTTCCCGAGAGATTTCTTGTACGGTTGTATCAGCGCCGATTTTTTCATTGGCAAAGGCCACCGCAGAAGGGACGACCATTGCCATAACTGGTCGGTGGGGCTCAAGATGCTCGCATCAACGGAGACGCCGCCGACCACGGCGTTCGCGTATGGGTATCTTGCACACCTGGCGGCGGATATAATAGCGCATAACTATTACATCCCAAACCAGCTTTACCTGACATCCGCGACAAAACGGCTCGGTCACGTCTACTGGGAGTTCAGGTCGGACAGCGAAGTCGACCCGGGCTATTGGGAACTGGCTCGAAGAGTTGTCGAAGCGCAGAATCACGCGAATGACGCCTCACTTGAAAACGCCGTAAGGAAGAAGATCATCTCTTTTAAGACAAAAAAAAGCATCTATGTGAGCATGCTGAATCTTACCGACTTAGAACGATGGCGCCGCGCGTCCGAGTTCTTTCAGAAAAACTCGCGGTGGGAGGTTTCGCCCGAATATATTAAATGGCTGAGAGACCTCTCGATCTCGCTGGCCATCGAGTTCCTCCGTGACCCGAAAAACTCAGTGTGTCTTGACTATGATCCCGTCGGCACCAGAAATATCACGCGAGCCAAAAAACTCCGGCGGACAACCAAGCGACAAACGGGAGCCTCGCCGGTCAAAGGTATATTCGATTTGCCGACGAATCTCACCGATCACGGCGCGAGTCCCGTCAAAATACGCCCCGGAAAATATCATCTCCTCCATATAGAATCTTCCCTGCAGCCGTAATTTTGTCCATCTGCTACATTTTTGGTCACCGCCAACCCCGCCGTATTGGCATGGGTTAAACGGCCCACCGACCGAAGCTGGAAAACGTTGTAGTTTTCACAATCGACCTCGAATGATTGCAGTCGGTGTCTAAAATCTTGCACAGATTTGTGCAAATCTTGCGCAGCGTTCAGCTTCGAGTGAATGTCGCATAGCTTATGTTCGTCTAATCTTCGGGCAGAAATGAAGGTTTTGCCATGATTTTAGCGGGAAATAGTAACACACTGTTACAAGAAAGAGCTCGAAATGAGCTTCAAAGAAGTGAAAGACAGAGTCGAAACTCTCCGACCGTAAAATGGCATAACAATTGCTCTATAATTTCCCAGATAACGGCTTAAACATCCGGAGCGATGCCAGCGGCAGTGGTTGCACAAGCGTTGGTGGCTCGAAGGGAGGTGCGAGGATGTTTCCGATAATTGAAGTCGAATGTCCGTTCTGCAAAGCGACTGGGCAAATAATGGCGCCGCCGCTCGGCTCCATAGTCGTGGGTCCATGTCCTCGGTGTGGCGAGATGGTTCTGCTTTATAACGGGACGGTTATGCCGCTCGACAAGAACATAATGACCGACGGAACCATCGAGGAGAAGAAGCAGCATTTGCTTGAAACTATCGTGGATATGGTCGCGGTTAAAGTCGACGAAGTGGTCGAGAATGACGACATGAAGCCTGAGCCGAAGCAAAAACAAGCCAAGAAGGGCAAGACAATTGGAAAGAAGAGGGTATCACCCTCTGTAAGCGACAGAACTGCGCCCCCCATATCCCGCGAAGATATTCGTGATTTCGTGAGCATCGACTTGCACCTTATCGACTCGCGGTCATACTTCGAAAAGGTGTTCGGAAAGAAGAAGTCGGAAATCCAGTAACAATGCTCCGAATGTTTGAGCTTGACCAGCAGGCTCAACGCAAACGTCAGAGAAAGAATTACAAAAATCGGGGACACGATGCGACATCGTGTCCCCGATTTTTTCGTTTGCGTTTCCCGTCTTTGAAAACCTGAAACCTGAAACTTGAAACTTGAAACCGCTTCTCACCTCACCTTGGCGCGCATTCGAATCAAATCCCGTATTTCAGCCGCCCGTTCGTACTCTTCGGCCTGGATGGCTGCTTTAAGCTGCTCTTCGAGGCTGGGGGGTGAATTCCTTAAAGGCGAGACATCATTCTCCCACGCTTCCCCGATATCGTCGTAAACCTTCCTAAGTTGAGAAAGTCGCTGCTCTAGCCATGTCTCGGGGAAAGCGTCGGAATGAATATGTGCGAATTCACGAATGAAGGCGCCGGCCAGTTCGATGCGCTGGCGGGCGAGCGAATAGTCCTTTTGTTTGATTGCGAGCTTGGCCTCGGCGGTTCGCCGGAATATTTCCTGATCCGGGCGGAACTGCATAAAAAAAATGCTCAGATCGGGATTGCTCGCGTGTGCGGTGATCAGTTCGATTATCTGGATGCCGGTGTTCACATCTCGTATGCAGCGCGCGAAATCTCCGACCTTGAAGAAATATTCGCGCCTGAGTCTGTAAAGAAATGCTTCCTCGCTTAGTTGCTGCACATCGGAATCGTCTAGAAAAAAACAGCCGCACTCTTCAGAAACGGTCTTGGCTCTTTTCTTGAGATATTTGGGAAGGATAGCCTCCGCGCCGTCCGGTCTCCCATCGACATCCAGATAAAAAGTGCCCTTCTGCGTTACCACCCTTATCTTTCTGCCATGTTCCATATGGAGACCCTCGGGATAAGCGAAACGCTACAACAAAATTATATTATCCACGCGGTCATATGTCAAGGGGAAATGGTCACCTTTCGTTCTTCAGATCCGGGTTGCCTTCTTATCATTCCCGCGTCTTCTGTTGTCATTCCCGCGAAGGCGGCAATCCATCTTCCGCAACATCCCACGGTTTTCATGAATGGTCAACGCTCCCCACGAAGCAGAGACCACCCCCGCCGCAATCGTGGCCAATAAGATCACGAAGCGCCATTGACTGATACTTCCCGCCACAGAACAGCCTTATTTCCCTTGTATCACTGTCAAGCGCTCGCGCATCATTAGCCGCGCCAGACGCGCCTATCCTCGCAAGAACAAGCGCCGCATTGCCCGCCGTGACTGCGTCTTTATCCTGAAGGTACGCTGAAATCTCCTCAATATGCTCGGATAAGACGTCCGGCAGCTTCTGCCCGATTCTGCCCGCGGCCTGGAGCAGACCCGGCCGCAGTTTTTCATCCTCAAGGTACTGCAGGATGACGGGCACAGAACCCCTGATTTGCTCGGGGGCGCGATGCCCGATTTCACCGAGCGCCTCCGGCACGCCGAGAGGGTTGTCGCCCGATTCGGGGTTGAGTCTCCACAGCAATCGCTGGATGAAGACACCGATCTTTGACTCGCTCATATGAGACACTGCTTTGCCGAGTTCCACACACGCCCTCTGGCGAACCTGCTCGTCGGTGTCATTAATGAGCATAAGGAGTGAGCGAATAAGCTCGCGCTCCGGATACTGTGAGGCATTTTCGAGGAAACCACCCCGGCTCAGTTTTTCCCGTATCTCGTCAACCAGTGTCGCCACAGAAACTACCTCCCGAAATCGTCTCTCCTTATGTTCCCAACTGCTTCTACTTTAATCATACAGGCGTTCTTATGGCAAGCCCTGTGGGCGCGAATTCATTCACACAGCGCAGCCTGATTTATAATTGACTCCGAGAGCTGTCTTTCGGTACAATAGTGCCGAACCCCGTGTTTCGCCGGTAGCGTTAACTCTCGCGTGACGCGCCGTCCTCGACGCACAGTGCCCAAAACTATTGATATTTTCGTCCCTTTCGCATACAATAACGCCTGTAGTTCCGAGCGTAATATCCCGTGGTTTTTTGAGATCGATTCCCGCTTCAGCGGGAATGACTTTTCGAGGAGTTCGTATTCGCGTAATTGGTTCAATCCGTGTAATTCGTGATCCAGACTTTTTCTTTTTAAGTTGCGGCTATGCTGCGTTGCGACCCCGGCGCCCTCTGTGGTAAATAGTCTCTGTGGCAAACAGTAAAGGAGAACAACCGTGAAAGTCATAGCGTTTAATGGAAGTCCGCGAAAAAAAGCAAACACCATGACACTGGTCGAGGCAGTCCTCAAAGGCGCTGCCGAAAAAGGTGCGGAGACGCGCATGGTGAATCTGAACGAGCTCAATATGAAAGGGTGTCAGGGCTGCGAAGCCTGCAAGAAGAAGCCCGGCCAATGCGCCGCCAAAGATGATCTTTCACCGCTGCTCGTGGAAATGAAGGATTGTGACGCGATTGTTCTCGGCGCGCCTATCTACTGGTTCCAGGTGAGCGCCCAGCTCAAGATGCTCATCGACCGGTTCTACTGCTTCATGGGATACGAAAAGAATCCCGAAACGGGAGAAGAAACCACGTACACCGCATTTCCAGGCGGAAAGAAATTCGTGATAGTCACGTCGCAAGGCGACACCAACCCCGAAATGTACCAGCCGGCTCTAGACTGGTTAAACCTCGTTGCCACGATCATGAGCGCCTCCTCGACGGAATTCGTCACCCACAGCGGCTCGGAAAACGACAGGAACTCGGCGCGGAACAACGCCGAACTGATGGAGAAGGCAAGGTCGGTCGGCGCAGCGCTCGTGTGATGCGAGTCGCTGTCCGCACATGCCGGTCGGTTCTCCACACCACAGAAACTGACATTCTGGAGGTAGGCGGGATGTCATTTCGAGCCCAGAATGTCATTCTGAGAAAAGCGAAAAATCTCATATCGTTTGAGACACCTTTCCTCTGTTCATGACAAACTCCGCGAACTCCATTTGCCAATACGGGAACCAACTCTTTCCCCCTTGTAAAGGTGGCCGTCAGTCTCTTCGCCTTGCAAACGGGGGTGGAGAGAAATTAAACAGTAAACCATAAACCGTAAACCATGAACCATGAACCCTAAACCTTGGACTTGGCACTTTAGACTTTGGACTCAAGACCTTGTCTGAACCATCATCGACAACTATCGTAATTTGCGCCTTGATATATCTCGTTTCCGCCATCGTGACGGGTTTCTCTGGCTTCGGGTTCGCCCTCATATCGGTTCCCCTGTTACTGCTTATCCTCGACTTGCAGTTCGCCGTCCCATCGGTTCTGCTGGCAAGCTTTTTTGCTGTAGTCATTCTCAGCGTCAACAAGCTCCATTTTTTCAGAGACCGGATGGTGATCGTCATTGCCGTCGCCATGGCGTTCGGGACGGTGTTCGGTACATGGGTGTTGAAAAACTCAGGGCCGGGCACGATCGGCCAATTCGACACCGGTATCCTGAAGAGAACGCTCGGCGCTGTGATTGTTGTCTTTGCATTCCACGTTCTCTTGTCCATGCGCCAGCACGAGGCTCCTCGCTTCCGCGGACCGATCGGCGTCGTCGCAGGAGTCTTCTCCGGCATACTCGGAGGGCTGTTTGGCACGAGCGGCCCGCCGCTGGTCATCTATGTCCACCATTTCGCGGAAGATAAGAGCGCATTCCGCTCGCAATTGCTGATCCTCTTTGTGCTGCACGACATCTTCCGCATCTATCTATACGCCAGGAACTCGCTCATTAATGCCGCCGTCATCAAGTTCGATCTCATTCTGTTGCCCCCTCTCCTCATCGGACTATTCATCGGTTCCAGAATGCACTTCAAAGTCAACGAAACCACCTTCAGCCGAGCTATCAGCGCCATGCTCCTGCTCTCCGGCTTGCTACTCCTCATAAAACCGTAAAACGTCTCTTCACCGCAAAGACGCAAAAGCCGCGAAGAAGAACCTCCACAATGGGGATCACGGCGAGTCACTGGGGGGCAACATGCTAAATGCCCGTGGCCGCTGTCCATTCCCATTTTCCCCTGATTCTCGGTGTGTCTTCGTGTCTTTATGGTAAATCCTCTAGCGCTTGTTCCTCCGCGTCCCTTCGCGACCCCTGCGGTTCAGGTTCTTTCCTGAGTTTACGTCGCGATTTCCTTCTCTTCTTCTTTTCCAAAATCCGTGTACATCCGCGTTTATCTGTGGCTAAGAATGTCTCTTTTTTTTCTTCTTCTTACCCAATCCGTGTAATCCGTGAAATCAGTAGTTACAAGCTCTTTCTTGGTGTCTTCGCGCCTTTGTGGTAAATCCTCTGGTGCTTGTTGCTCTGCGTCCCTTCGCGACCTCTGCGGTTCATGCTCTTTTCCTGAATTGCCTTGTTTTCTTATTTTCAGTTCAATCCAAAATCCAAAATCCGAAATAAAGTAACCCCGAAGTCCTCTCGCTATCGCTCATTTGACACTCCTGCCAAGAGCGTCGTATAATTCCCTCGGTGCATAACGGGGCGTAGCGCAGCTTGGTTTAGCGCGCCTGCCTTGGGAGCAGGAGGTCGCCGGTTCAAATCCGGCCGCCCCGACCATCTCAATTCTCCCATCCACAGATTCCGCTGATTCACGCTGATTCCCCCCCTGCGTCAGTCTAAGCAGGCTGTTTACCGCCGAGGACGCTGAGGACACGGAGGCTATTGATATTCTGGCGTGTTACTCTGTATTGCCAACTATCAGTTTCTTGGAATCTTGTCATGATTTTCAAGATACGTTTGTATAGCTCATCGTTCTCTAGAGGATTCCGCCTTCCCGGGAATGATAAGGAAGGTTGTTCATTTGTGTAATTCGTGTAATTTGTGTTCTCGATAAATCTTCTTTTTCTTCTTTTCCTCCGGCCTCCAGTCTCCAGCCTCCCTTCCTTTTGTGCTTCCACTTTTCCCTCATGAATTCTCATTCGTGCGATTAGTTCCATTCGTGGCATTCGTGATCCCAGCTTCTTTTTTCATTCGTCTTTTCACTCGTGTCATTCGTGTTCCCGGAGTTTTTTGGTATAATAACGGCTTGAACAATGCCCTTCCCAGGACGCACAACCACATGGAGGATTGAATATGAGGAGACGGACCGCACGTTTAATGGCGTTTGCACTCGCGATGTTGGCAGGTGTCGTCGGGACTGCTTTCTTCCCGGGGGTTGCAATAGGATTCGAATATGAGCCAGGCCAGCCATATGTCATGCCCGGCCACTTCGGGTCCGCTGCAATGGGATGGGACGGGAAAGTCGCCCACTATGCTGACAATACCGCGCTCACCATAATGTATGTGACCGAGCGCGAGGCCGTCGCGCCTCTTCTCCCGCCCGGCTTCGTCCCGGCGGACGTTCCGCTTGTTTCGGTCACGTTTGCGATGTGCAGAGGCGTCGATTTCATGGCTGGCGGCGGCTACAACCTTGTCTCGGTCAATGTGGCGGCTCGATTCGTCGGCAAACGCGACATTGCCGAGGGAAATTTTGCGCTCGTGCTGTGGGAAAATAACTTCTTCCCCATCATGCTCGGCAGAGAGGTGCTCGGCGCTCCCAAACTTTTCGGCGAAATACCGGACGCATGGATGCGCGACGGGAAAAAGGGGTTTGCCGTCTCCGAGAACGGGACGCTCCTGCTCGAAGGCGAAGTCTGGGACTTGAGGACGCCAACCGACGAAGAACTCAAAGCGATGACGGACCAGAATAAGGGCAAAATATGGATGGGCTGGAAATACATTCCCTCGTGTGATCTTCGCGGCGCCGACGTGAGCAACGCCACCGCGCTTCCTGCGAAAAGCGATATCAAGGAAGTTCTTGTGGGACAGGGGAAAATCACGTTCCACGAAACCGCATGGGAAAACGCGCCTCTTTCATATCGCGTTATCAACACACTCAAGAAGCTTCCCGTCGTGCAGTATCAAGGCGCCGTCATGACCCGCGGCTCAAACGACCTGTTGATATATCAACAGCATGCGATGGAATAGAAGTATGGTTTACAGTTTACGGTTTACAGTCCACGGTTATAACCGCAGACCATAAACTGCAAACTGAGAACTTGTCATTTCAGACACTTTAGACACATATCACATGAGGGTAAAAGCATGAAGATCGAAGATGTGAAGCGCGTCCTGGTAATTGGCTCGGGGACAATGGGCTCGCGCATTTCCCTCGGCTGCGCGCTGCATGGATACAATGTGATCGTATATGACGTCTCTGAAACCGCGCTGCAAGCTCTCGAGTTCCGCCAGCAATTCATGGCTCAGTATTGGATCAAGCAAGGGTTGACTACCCAACAGCAGGTCGAGGCTTCGCTGAGTCGCATTAAGACCGTGACCGACCCTGCCGAAGCGGCAGCCAGTGCCGATATCCTAATCGAAGCTGTCTCCGAAAGAATCGAGCTGAAGCACAAAGTGTTTTCTCAATTCGACAAGCTGTGCCCCGCAACAACCATTTTCGTTTCAAACACTTCGTCGCTTCTGGCGAGCGAGATGGAGACTACCTTGCAGAGGAAAGACCGCTTCGCCGCACTTCATTTCCACGGTTATAAGAGTGTCGCTGATATCATGCGCGGCAGCCGCACATCGGACGAGACCGTCGAGTTCTTAAAGAGCTTTGCGCGGAGTATAGGCGAAGTTCCCATCGTGATGAAGAAGGAGAAGGAAGGGTTTCTTCATAATTCAATGTTTATAGCGTGGCTCGAGGCAGCCGTATGGCTGGCCGCAGGAGGCTACGGCTCTATCGAAGACATCGACCGTTCATGGATGCTTGTGCACCAGATGCCTTACGGCCCCTTTGGGGCAATCGACCGTGTCGGCCTCGATGTTGCGGCAGATATCGGCAACGGTCTGGCGGCCAAGGGATTCCCCGGTCACTGGGCTGAACTTCGTGACTTTCTGCAACCCTACATCGAAAAGGGTCATCTCGGAATCAAGACCGGTCAGGGTTTCTATACATACCCGGACCCGGCCTATGCGCACCCAGAATTCCTCAAGGGAGAATGACGACAAGGGAGTCGCGAGTTTTAGCTCACTTTAGACACTTTAGATATTTTATCAAGTGAAATCGGTCAAGAAAATATTCTCTCCGGCAGCGCTTGAAACCATACGCGCCGAGATCGAAGGCGCCGACGGAAACGAGGTCTTCTTTATCGGCGCTACCGACGAACAGCGCGTGGTGACGAAGGTGATGCCGGTGGCCCGCGGGAACGAGGACTCGGTGCCGGCGATAACTCAGTTGGCGCGCCCCGGCGACGTCGTTATCCATAACCATCCCACAGGCCCCCTCACGCCATCCTCGGCAGATGTGGCGATCGCGAGCAATCTCGGCCAGGCGGGTGTCGGCTTCTATATCGTAAACAATGAAGTCACCAAAGTCTATGAGGTAGTTGCGGCATTCGGGCATGAGAAACTCGAGCCGCTGGATATTGAAAAGCTGTCACAAATCTTGATGCCCGGCGGGCCGGTTGCGCGCAAGCTGAGGAAATACGAACGGCGCGAGCAGCAGATTGAAATGATGGCGGCTGTCGCGCGCGCATTCAACGAGAACAGCATCGCAGCCATCGAGGCCGGCACCGGGACGGGGAAAAGCTTCGCGTACCTTATTCCGTCAATCCAATGGGCCGTGAAGAACAAGGAACGGGTTGTCGTTTCGACCAACACAATCAACCTGCAGGAACAGCTCATACGAAAGGACATCCCTGTCCTGCTATCCTGCCTCGCGGCAAAATGCAAAGCCGTCCTCGTCAAGGGCCGGGGCAACTACGCATGTAAGCGCAAACTGGCGATGCTCGAACAAGAGTTCGAGCTGCTCGCCGCGCCTGACGAGCGTGATGTGCTCCGCTCAATCCTCGAATGGTCGAAGCAGACGCGCGACGGAAGTCTTGCCGATTTGAATTTCGTTCCGAGGTCCGAGGTGTGGGAAAAAGTAAATGCCGAAAGCGACACGTGTTTGCGCGTTCGCTGCTCGCAGTTCGCCGCCTGCTTCGTTAATAGAGCGCGCCGGGAGGCAGCTTCGGCGGACCTGCTGGTTGTCAATCACCATCTCCTTTTCGCTGACCTCGCTGTGAGGACCGCCGCTCAGAATTACACCGAAATGGCAGTCCTGCCCGGCTATCGACGCATCATCCTTGATGAGGCGCATAACATTGAAGATTCCGCCACTTCCTATTTCGGCGCCCGGGTGACGCGCATCGGAACACTCAGGCTGCTCGGGCGTGTATATTATCGCCCCGCCAAGAAAGAAGAGGGCGGCCTGATAACGCTTTTGCGCGCGAAGCTGATGCGGATTCCGGATGTGAACGAGCACGTTCAGGAGGTCATCCTCGACATCCAGAATGAGATAATTCCGGCGAAGCTCGAGTTGGAAGGAGCGGTGGCCGCTGCGTTCGACGCCATACACGAATTCGTCTTTCTCCGCGCGGCGGCGGAGCCCGAGGCCAAGATGCGCATCGATCAGGAATTCAGGAATGACGAACGCTGGCGCAACGATTACCTGCCGCCGGTGGAAGAACTTCTCTCCGGACTGCGCACGTTCATTTCCAGACTTAAGTTCATCTTGAACAAACTGGAGACAGTCGAGGACAATCTCGATGCGGAGAACAGCTTAATCGACGAAAGGGTCGAACTGTGCGCCCTCAGCAACCGGCTCGATGTCGTGGTCACAAACATCGAAGACATACTTTACGGCGAGACTTCAGACCGCGTACGGTGGGTTGAAATAACCGGGCGCAAGCGCACTCCGATAGTCAGGCTCTTCTCGGCGCCTCTCAATATCGGACCGTTTCTCGCCGAGCAGGTTTACTCCAAATTTCCTACGGTTGTACTCACATCCGCGACGCTTACCGTTGTGGACCGTTTTGATTTTCTCGCCGGGCGCGTGGGGCTCGACCTCGCCGACCGCGATCGCGTCGGCTACCTCGCCCTTGCCTCGCCATTCAATTTTGCCGAACAGGCGATCATAGGAATTCCGACCGATATCCCCGGCGTCAAGGATTCCAAATACCGCGAGGCGCTCGTTCAGTCGATTTTCCGGTGCCTGACAATAAGCGAGGGACGCGCCTTCCTGCTCTTCACGTCGTTCCGCATGCTCGATTCCGTCTATTCGGAGTTAGCGCCTCGACTCGAGGAGGTCATCAAGATACGCGCGCTCCGGCAAGGGGAAGATAATCGGACGGCGCTCCTCGAAAAATTCAGGCGCGACATCTCATCCGTCTTGTTCGGGACGCTCAGTTTCTGGGAGGGCGTCGACGTCGAGGGCGAATCGCTCGAGTGCATCGTTCTCGTTAAGCTGCCGTTTAAAGTCCCCGACGAGCCGATCACCCAAGCCCGCGCGGAGGATATCGAGCGTCGCGGAGGAAATGCCTTCAATGAGTATTCGTTGCCGCTGGCCGTCATCAAATTCAAACAAGGATTCGGCCGGCTGATTCGAAACCGAACCGACCACGGCGCAGTGCTGATTCTCGATAAGAGGGTCGTTGAGAAAATCTACGGGCAGACCTTTCTGAATTCGCTTCCGAAATGCCGTGTCGTGCGTGGCGCATCCGATGAGGTGTTCAACGAATTCCAGCGCTTCTTCACCAGCTTCCGTCGGTCGCGCCGCAGACTCACCGCTTCGTCCTAGCGCAGCGTCCAGCCCCTTTGTGATTCCTGCCTCTCCCCATCATTCCCGCAAGACTTATTTCCACATCCACCGCCTTTGCAACCCCATCTACTGCTGCGTTGGCCTCCGCTGTGGGTGCGAATTCATTCGCACGCTTTTCATTCGCTTTGCTTCTCTCCGGTGATAATCCCAGGATTCCTGTTCGTAGACCTCGCGGCAAAACAAAAAACACCCTCCCGCCAAAGCGGCGGAAGGGTGTTTGATCTCTTGCAACCTATCCCGTCCAACTGTTACACAGTTGCCCTCACGACTTGCTCTTCCTCTCTCTTTACCTCCGAGCCGTGGATGCCAAGCCTCAATTCCGCCGCGCGCAAAATCGCTTCGAGCATTTGTGAATACGACATCCCCGCGATTTTCGCCATCTTCGCAAGATGGCCGTCCCAGCACCAGCCAGGGTTCGGATTGACCTCGAGGAGCCTTGGATTGCCCTCGGCGTCGAGACGCCAGTCGAGGCGGGCATAGTCACGACACTCGAGCCTCTCGAATAATTTCAGGCACCATTCGACGATGGAGCGCTCGGTCTCCTCGGGAAGCTGAGCGCGAATCGACTTGATGTTCCAATACGGAGAATCCGGCCGCCACTTGGCTTCGTAGCCGCAGATTCGCGGGAGGTCCTCCGGCACCGCCGAGTAATCCTCTTCCGTGATGGGCAGGACGTTGTATGTCATCGACGGGTTGCCAATGATTCCCACGCTCAGATCTTTCCCCGTGAGGAATTCCTCGGCGAGTATGGGTTTGTCATATCCGAATTGCTCACGGATTTCCGAAATGGCGTTGAGGAGTTCCTCAAGACTGTTTGCGACGCACCTCTGCGTGATCCCGAAGCTGGAATCGCCGAAGTTGGGCTTCACGATGACGGGGAACCCGAACGGAAGCTCGAATTTTGTGTCCTCCGGCTTGATGAAGAAAGCCTTCGGGACAGGAATCTCCATCTCACTCGCGATTCCGCGTACGAGCGATTTGTCGTAACAGTACGCAAGACATTGAGGCCGTGCGCCCGTGTAAGGGATTTCCAGCGCCTCGAGGAGGGCAGGCACATGGAGTTCCTTTCTCGGGTCGTTGCCGAAGCCCTCGTCGCACAGATTAAAGACGAGGTCGGCCCTTCCAGCCAGTCGCCTCATGTCGTGAATCAGACTATCGTGTTTGCTCAAATAAGAGAACCTGTATTCGTCCAGTTCTCTTAAGGCATCCTTCAACTGGTCAATTGTGTAAAAATCGTCATCATCGAAAACCGACGACGGCTTCAAGGGATCGGGTTTGTGAGGATCACCCATAATCACCACAACATTTCTGGCCACGCCGTTGGACTTAGCCCTAAGCGGCGTCCATTCTTTTCTCACCAGCGCCGTGGTGATGATGCGCTGCTCCATCATGCCCAGGTCCTGGTTCCGGCGGGAATTCGGAGATATTTCCCCGTGGATCGTGCAGTCGCTGAAGCCCGCTGTCCTGATCAACTCGCCAAGGCTCCTACGCGTGTAAAGCCTTTCAGCATAAAATTGGTCCGCGATCACGCCCTTACCAACGTGCGTGACCACTTCCCTTGATATCAGGCGCTGCTTATCGGCGGAAAGCGAGCGTTCCCGGCAGACAAACAGTTTCTTGTCTATCCACTCCCATGAACGAGGCTGGAAGTGCTTCTTCACATATTCGCCGTCGGTCACATCGATCAGCAGTTTACCCCACGGCTTCAAAATTCTGAACACCTCTTGAAGCACTCTGAGGTCATCTTTGACAGTCTCGAAATAGCCGAAACTGTTCCCCAAAATCATAATCACGTCGAACGTATCCGGTGCGTAAGGAAGTTTTCGCGCGTCTCCCTCTCTGAATTTTACCGTCAGAAGCTGTTGCTGAGCATTCTTCTTCGCCTTTTGAATCAAATAGCTCGAGCGATCCAGCCCCTCAACATTCTTGAATCCTCTCCTCGCCAGTTCCTGAGAATGCCTTCCCTGGCCGCAGCACAAATCCAGGATTCTGTCCTCCGGCGAAAGATTGAGGGTATCCAGAAACAGATCAATCTCAGTTCGAGTGATGTTTTCGTCATCAACCACATCCGCATCTGTCTTGAGGTAAATCGAGTTGAAAATGCCCCTCCACCAGTCAGGGCGAACATACTCCTCAAGATTGGGAACGGGTCCCAATATTCTCCTTGCACGCTCACCGTTCTTGCTTCGCTGGGGAGGTTTGTCTGCAGATGTCTTCTCACTCATACAGTTTCACGTGTTCTCCTTTGTAAATGCCTTTCTTTACCTGTTGTCGCTCCTTCATTTGGAGTTTGTACAACCTTGATGATAATGATACTCAAGACCGCTCGGTCTGTCAACAAAAAAATCACGTCGCCCCGCAAGCACAATAATCACAAGGTCTTCCAATGACCCCCAACATCTTGAGTAGCCACCTTGATATGACCGCATGGGGTAGGGGGTCATGTAGTCGCGAGTTGCAGATGAGTGAATCGTAATAATCGCACGGCAGAAGGTCTGAGACACTGAGAACCACATCGACCAGTTTACTAAGAACGAAGCCACTGAAGGCAGTTACTTAACGGTCGTTCATCCACTCGAATGGGGAGGCTCAGCATGCGAATCGTCCGCTTGAAGCGAAACTGCCTGTAATTCCTTGGCATGAATTTACTGCCCTTCGCATCTCTGAAAAACGCCACAGAGACTGTCCCATAAGCGGAGAATCGACATAAACCTTTGTAGGTGCGAATTTATTCGCATAATGTTTATGGCCTTTTTGCGCAGTTCTCGTTCGAATGAATTCGAACCTACGCAATTATGGGAGGACCTCATTCCCGCGAAGCATGCCCTGGACACCGATTGGGGGGGAATCCAATTCACTTTTCGACTTTTGACTTTCGACCTTCAACTTTCGACTTTCTCACGGAATTTGATGGATTAGCAGGCCGGAACGACCGCCAAGGCGTTTCTGCGGTCGGTTGACTTATTTTCGCGCTTATGACATAATAATTGACCGTTACAGAAAGAAGATCATGGAGGACGCGAAGGAAAGGGGGAGAAATGGCCATAAGAATAGGAATCAACGGATTCGGTCGGATAGGCCGCATGGTCTATCGAGCAGTGCTTGAACACCCTGAAATCGAGGTTGTTGCAGTCAATGATATCACGGATGCCGCCACTTTGGCCCACCTTCTTAAGTATGATTCCGCGCACCGGCGTTTTTCGGAAAAAGTTTCCGTCAAGGAAAATACGATTGTTATCGGCCAGCGTCAGTTGAAGGTAATAGCAGAACGCGACCCGGCAAAGTTACCATGGAAAGACCTTGGCGCGCAGATCGTTGTAGAATCCACTGGTATTTTTGCGAAGCGCGAGGATTGCGCAAAGCACATTCAAGCGGGCGCTAAGAAAGTTCTCTTGACTGTCCCTCCCAAAGGTGAAGTCGACGCGATGATTGTCCTCGGCGCCAACGATACCGCATTGAAGCCCGAGCATCTCATTGTTTCCAATGCCTCGTGCACAACAAACTGTCTCGCTCCGATGGCTCGCGTTCTCCACGACGCGTTCGCCATCGAGTGGGGATTCATGACCACTGTTCACGCATACACTGCCGATCAGAGACTGGTTGATTCGCCCCACAAGGATTTAAGGCGGGCTCGCTCAGCGGCTGTTTCGATTATACCCACAACAACGGGCGCGGCCAGAGCCGTAGGCAAGGTGATCCCGGAACTCAAGGGGAAGCTCGACGGAATGGCTATGCGCGTGCCTGTGCCGGACGGTTCGGTGACCGACTTTGTGGCGGTGACGCAGAAAGAGGTCACGATTGAGTCGATAAATCAGGCAATGAAAAAAGCGGCGGAAACAACGCACAAGGGAATCATCGAATATTGTGTGGACCCGGTGGTGTCGGTGGATATCATTGGGAATCCGCACTCATCTGTTTTTGACTCACAGCTTACTATGGTGATGGGGTCGAGAATGTTCAAGGTCGTTTCGTGGTATGATAATGAATGGGGGTATTCAAAGCGCTGCATCGATCTCATTATACGGATGGCGCAGTGAGGCGGCCCGGAGAACGTTCTATGAGGAAACTCACCATTAAGGACGTTGAACTTGGCGGGAAGAGGGTGTTCATACGGGTGGATTTTAATGTCCCGCTTGAAAATGGCCGGGTTTCCGACGACACGAGAATCGTTGAAACGATTCCCACAATAAAATATGTGATTGAACACGAAGGAAAGGTTATTCTGGCGTCCCATCTCGGCCGTCCAAAGGGCAAAGCGGTGGACAAGTTCAGGATGGACCCGGTTGCCAAACGCTTAGGCGAAATTCTCGGCAGGTCTGTCCGGAAACTCGATGAGTGCATCGGGGAAGAGGTTGAGAAGGCAGTCTCGCAGATGAAACCCGGTGACGTTGTCTTGTTGGAGAATCTGCGCTTTCACGAACAGGAAGAAGCGAACGACGAACATTTTGCCCGCGCCCTCGCCGGGCTGGCCGACGTGTATGTTAATGACGCATTCGGAACGGCCCACCGGGCTCACGCGTCGACACACGGCATCACAAAGTTTGTCGACAAATGCGTGGCCGGCTTCTTGATGGGAAAAGAGATTGAATACTTCTCCAAGGTTCTGAACAATCCTGACCGACCCTTCGTAACTATTTTGGGAGGCGCGAAAGTCTCTGACAAGATCGGCGCCATAGACAGCTTGATGGAGAAAGCCGACAAGTTTCTTATCGGTGGAGGAATGGCATACACGTTTTTGAGGGCGTTAGGCCACAAGATTGGGAATTCTCTTTTCGAACAGGATAAAGTGGACGTCGCCACAGAAACAATGGAAAAGGCGAAAAGACTCCGTAAAGGTTTTATCTTGCCCGTTGACCATGTGATCGGCGACAAATTGAGCGAGGACGCCAAGGTAAGGGTCACCGAAGGAGTAGATATTGACGATGGATGGATGGGGCTGGATATAGGCCCAAAGACCATTGGGTTATTCCGGCAGGAACTTGGTGGCGCAAGGACAGTAGTCTGGAACGGGCCCCTCGGCGCGTTCGAGATGAAACCGTTTTCCGAAGGCACAAGGCGCGTCGCGCAGTTTGTAGCCGATTCTAATACCGTCTCTGTTGTCGGAGGCGGCGATACCGCGGCGGCTATAGCGGAATTTGGTCTTGCCGGGAAAATGTCACATGTTTCAACCGGGGGCGGCGCCTCACTCGAGATTCTCGAGGGCAGGAAGCTCCCCGGCATCGAGGCCCTGAGCGACAAATAGGCTGGAGGGGCCATTTTCTTTACCATCTACTAGGTCGGCGAAACTCCGACGCTGTACTTGGGGATGGAAAAACAACCGCCCAAGGAGGAAAGAGCAATGGCAATCACGAAAGAAGAAAAGGAAAGAGTTATCAAGAAGTATCAGGCCCACGAAGGCGATACCGGCTCTCCGGAAGTGCAAATCGCGATTCTCACCGAACGCATCAATGGGTTGGCAGGCCATTTTGAAAAACACAATAAGGACCATCATTCGCGCCGCGGTCTGCTCAAGATGGTCGGCCGGAGGCGCAGCCTGCTCAATTATCTCAAGGAAAAAGACATCGAGCGATACCGCAAGATTATCGCTGACCTCGGGCTGAGGAAATAGAGCACCGCATTCTGTTTTTGCTCGAGCGCGGCGCAATCCTGCATGACGGGCAATTATGCCCTCAGGCAGATTTCACATAAGGCGAATAACGAATGGAGAGAGGAAGTAATGATTGAAAAAGTTGAGACCAAAATAGGGAAACAGAATCTCGTGATCGAGACCGGCCGCATGGCTAAACAGGCCGACGGCGCCGTATGCGTGTCTTACGGCGACTCGGCCGTTCTCGTTACGGCGGTGGCCTCACAGGAAATCCGCGAAGGCGTAGATTTCCTCCCGCTGACCGTCGACTATCGCGAAAAGACATACGCCGCCGGAAAGATTCCCGGCGGGTTTTTCAAACGGGAAGGGAGACCGAGCGAAAAGGAGACCCTTACGTCGCGGCTCATCGATAGGCCGCTGAGGCCTCTTTTCCCGGAAGGTTACTTTAACGAAACACAAGTGATGGCCACGGTCATTTCCCACGATCAGGAGAACGACCCCGATGTCCTGTCTATAATAGGAGCGTCAGCAGCGCTGGCAATTTCGCAAATTCCATTCACCAGGATAGTCGGAGCGGTCAGAGTGGGCCGGGTCAACGGCGAGTTCGTCGTCAACCCGACGTCGAAGGACCTGGAGCAAAGCGACATCAACCTCGTCATAGCGGGCACCAAGCACGCAATTATGATGGTGGAGGGCGGCGCCAAAGAAGTGGACGAAGAGACAATGCTGGCGGCCCTCGAATTCGGCCATCAGATGCTCAAGGACACCGTTGAGATGCAGGAACAGTTGGTCGCCCGGTGCGGGAAATTCAAGTCGCCGCTCCCGCAGATGCTTATTGATACGAACATAGTCGCACAAGTCGAATCGTTTGCCTCGGGCCAATTCACGGACATTTTCAAGATCGGCGACAAACTCAAGCGGCAGGAGCGCACGCAGTGGTTGCTCGAGCAAACCGTGAAGCATTTTCCTGAGGCGAGGGAAGAGGAAGTTCAACAAATTACGTCCGCGTTCGCCAACCTCGAGAGAAGACTCCTTCGAAACATGGTGCTTAGGGAGAAGAAGCGGGCCGACGGCCGCGGAACGGGCGAGATCAGACCGATAACTTGCGAGATCGGGTTGCTGCCGAGGGTGCATGGGTCTGCCCTGTTCACGCGGGGCGAGACGCAGGCTCTTGTTGCGACCACGCTGGGAACATCAACGGACGAACAGGTGATGGACGAGCTTTTCGGCGAATACAAGAAGACGTTCATGCTTCACTATAATTTCCCGCCCTTCAGCGTCGGTGAGGTAAAACCCATCAGGGGACCGGGCCGGCGCGAGATAGGGCATGGCGCCCTTGCCGAGCGCTCGCTTTCCACAATGATGCCTTCCTTCGAAGAGTTCCCGTACACGATTCGTGTTGTATCAGACATTCTCGAGTCCAACGGGTCTTCTTCGATGGCGACCGTTTGCGGGGCGACATTGTCGCTCATGGACGCAGGTGTGCCGATTAAGGCGCCCGTCGCGGGCATTGCGATGGGACTCATACAGGAAGACGGCGAAGCCGCTATCCTGAGCGATATTCTGGGTCTCGAAGACCATTTAGGCGACATGGATTTCAAGGTCGCCGGCAGCAGCAAGGGCATCACGGGCTTCCAATTGGACATCAAGACTGAGGGGCTTGATCTCGGGATACTTGCGAAAGCGCTCGAACAAGCGAGGGAAGGCCGGAGCCATATACTCGGCAAGATGATGGAGGCGATATCCAAGCCGCGGCCCGAGATATCAAAGCATGCTCCTAAGATAATCCATATGCGGATAGACCCGGAGAAAATCCGTGACGTGATCGGCCCGGGAGGCCGTATTATTCGCGGAATAGTAAGTGAGACGGGCGCTGAGATCGACATCGAGGATGACGGCCGCGTGCTTATAGCCGCCGTTAACCCCGAGGTCGGCGAAAAAGCCTACAATATGATTCGTGCGCTGGTGGAGGAGGTGGAAGTCGGAAAAATTTACACTGGTAAAGTCAAACGTGTGCTTAAGTTCGGAGCATTCGTAGAGATTCTCCCCGGCAAAGAAGGGCTTGTCCATATCTCTGAACTGAGCGATCAGCGCGTTCGCCGCGTCGAAGACGTCCTGAATGAGGGCGACACCGTAACGGTCAAGTGTATCGAGATTGACCGGCAGAACCGTATCAATCTGAGCAAACGGGCTGCCGACAAAGAAGTTCATCCGGGGACTTGAACGTTGCTGAGAAGATACGAGCTCGCGAACAAAATCCATGTCGTGACCGAGCGGGTTCCCCATTTCAAGTCCGCCACAATCGGCGTATGGGTTCGAGTAGGTTCGGTAAACGAGACCCCCGAGATCAACGGCGTTTCCCACCTGCTCGAACACCTGTTCTTTAAGGGGACGAAGACGCGGACCGCGCGCCAGATAATGGAGGCGTTGGAAGGCATGGGCGGTTCCGCCAACGCTTTCACGAGCCGGGAGTACACCTGTCTTTACGCCCGGATTCTGGATACCCACGTGGACGTCGCAATCGAGCTCCTCGCCGATGTTCTTTTAAACTCAACCTTTCGTGATCTCGCCAAAGAGAAGGCCGTAGTGGCCGAGGAAATCCAATCGTACATCGACTCGCCCGAGGAACATGTGCTGGATTTGCTCTCGTCGACCGTGTGGCGCGGTCATCCGCTTGGCTATCCGATAACGGGCTCGAAGCGCGCGCTTGCTCGCCTCTCGGTAGACGTTGTCAAGAGCTACTATCGACGATGGTATGTGCCGTCGAACGTGCTCATCGCCGTTGCGGGCAACTTCGAGAGCGAGGCTCTGCAGAAGCTGCTCGAGAGGCATTTCGGCTCATTGAAGGGACCCGCCAGCCGTCCCGCTTACACTCCTCCCAAGATTCACGCTGCAACCAGGCTGCATCACCGGCAGATCGGCCAGGTGCACCTGACTGTCGCTGTGCCGGGAGTCTCGGCAAACGATCCTCGGCGTTACGCATTCAATCTGTTGGCCAACATTCTTGGGGGTTCGTCTGTGTCCCGGCTGTACCAGCGCGTGAGAGAAGACGAAGGGCTCGCTTATCAGGTTAATACCTTCTTGAGTTCTTTTGAACATACCGGAGTGATGGGCGTGTACGCCGCGATAAACCCGAAACGAACGCAAAGGGTCGCCGGAATCGTGCTCGAGGAAATGGCCCGGATGAAAAGGGAGAAAGTTCCCGAGGAAGAACTCCGCAACGCGAAGGAACAGCTCAAAGGGAACGTCGTTCTCTCCTTGGAAAGCACTTCGGGGCGTATGATGCGTCTTGCTCGTTCGCTCCTCTCGCTCGAGCACATCGAGAGCCTGAAAACGATCATGAAGAAGATAGATGGCGTTACCGCTGAACAGATCGAGGACCTCGCCGGTGAACTGTTCCGAAACGAAGTCTTGAATGTGGTCGCCCTCGGCCCCCTCGACGGTCTGGAAATCGGGAATCTGTGAGATTCAGGAGATTCGGTCCACACGGCGTGTTGCCCAAAAGGCAATGGTCATTTGTCATTCTGAGCGAAGCGAAGAATCTCTGTTTACAAGGTAAGATTCGCAGGAGAAAATCCGTTGTTCCCGAGTTTCTTTTCTTTTTTGTGTCTTCGCGCCTTTGCGGTGAAGATGTTTGGTTGCGGCTCCGTCGCGCTATGTTCTCCGCGGTTGAAAATCGTTAGAATGATGATTACCGTCAAAATAAAGAGACTTCCTCACAATCCGGATCTCCCGCTTCCTCAAAAAATGAGCGAACACAGTTCCGGCTTCGACCTCATGGCCGCCCTTGATGGGCCATTGAATGTCCCGCCCGGCGACACGATTCTTATCCCGACCGGCATAGCGGTGAGCATCCCCGCCGGCTATGAGGGTCAGGTGCGCCCCCGCAGCGGACTCGCGATCAAACACGGACTCACCATCTTGAACGCTCCGGGAACTATCGACGCCGACTATCGCGGCGAGATAAAAGTCATACTCATAAACCTCGGGCGCGAACCTATCACCCTCAAACGCGGCGACCGAATCGCCCAGTTGATCATCGCCCCCGTCCCATCCGTCACTTTCCAGGAATCCTCCGACCTCGACTCCACATCCCGCGCCGACGGCGGCTTCGGCCACACCGGCTAGAAACATAGGGGTCAGGTCTACACACTTGACAAACCATTCCTTTTGTGATAGAAAGTCTGTGTT
>CAYVDS010000034.1:16598-31925 GCA_964450145.1 uncultured bacterium | reverse complement strand
CCCGGGAATTGGAGCCCGGCAGAAGCGGCATTTGCCGTTGGAAAGGTCAACCGAGAGAGTCTTGAGGCCGACTCTTTTGACGACCGGCTTGCCGCAGCCCGGACAATATGTGTTGTTTGCCGGGTGGCCGGGCAAGTTCGCAAGATAGACATATTTGAGACCCGCCTCCTGCCCTATCTTGAGCGCTTGTTCGAGGGTTGACTGGGGAGTTGGCGGAAGATTCTTTAAGCGGTGCTCCGGATAAAACCGCGCGAAATGCAGCGGCACGTTGGCTCCGAGATTGTCGGCTATCCACCGGCACTCGTCTTCGATGCTCTTTGCGTCGTCGTTCAACGTTGGGATGATAAGAGTGACGATTTCGAGCCAACGCCCTTGCTCTTTCACCACCCGCATCGCATCGAGCACGGGGGCGAGCTCTGTGCCACAGACCTTCTTGTAGAATTCCTGATTGAATCCTTTGAGCGCGAGCGTGAAACTGTCGGCGACGCCGCACAGTTCGCGCATCGGCTGCGGGTTGATGAATGCGGCCGACGCCACATGAGTGTGGAGACCAGCCCCGCGAGCCTGCGCCGCAATGTCGTAGACGTATTCATAGAAGGCGACGGGCTCGGTGTACGTGCAGGAGACCACCCGGCACATTTTCTTCCGGGCATACGCCGGAATAGAACGCGCCTCGAGGTCAAAATTGCGCGTTTGGCTTGGCCTTCGCTGAGAGACCGCCCAGTTCTGACAATAAAGGCAGCGCAAATTGCAGCCGGCCGTTCCAAGCGCGAGCGCCTGCGCCCCCGGGAGGACGTGATACAGCGGCCCCTTCTCGATGGGATCTACATTCAGCACGCAAGGGTTGTTATAAGCGAAATTGTAAAGCGTGCCCCCGACGTTCGTGCGCGTCTGGCAGAAACACGTCTTGCCGTCTTCGAGGATGCAGTTTAGCGGACAAACGAAGCACTGAATTCGTCCGCCGCTGAGCTTCTTGTAATGCCTGCCCTCACACCGCTGCTCCGACGCCACAGCGGAAGCAGTCCTCCATACGGGCGCCGCGGCGACGAGCATCCCTGCCGCCATACAACAACTTTTCCGCGCGAATTCGCGCCGTGTCAGTTTGCGTTTGCTCATATCAATGACCTACAAGAAACCTTTTGAACCACGGGGAGCACGGGGAAAAGAACCGATCGCACTGTACTACTCACTCTCAGAATCATGAAATTCTGTCGTGATTTTCGTGCCGCGAAGGGGACTGTCCCTATTTACGGGCCGCGTCTTTCCGGCCGTAGAATAGGGCCTGTCCCCGAAGCTTGGTTGCGGCTTCGCCGTGCCGTGCTCCCCGTGGTAATTGCTCTTTATTTCTTTCCGCATTGCACTCTGCAGTCTTCAGCCGGAGTTATCGAACTGAGCTTCGTTTGGCCGGTCTTCTGTGGAAGGCCGGCGCGAGCGACTTTCTGTTCGAGAATCGGGATAATGCGTTCGTTCAGCAACAGGCGCGCGATCTTGCTCGGCTCATGACCAAAGCGGCGAGCGGGTCTTTTCTGCGCATTCTGCCGCGCACGCGGGTCAATACGTGTGGCAAGCTCTTGCTTGTTTAGCTCAAAATCGACGTCCGACATCGCGCGCGCCTCATCAACGACCGCCCGAACGCGTGTCTTCTCTGCCTCTCGCGCGCCATCGCTCGGGAACTCTCCGAAGCGCTCCTCATACTTGCTTATATGTCTGTCGAGTATTTGTTCGACCCGTTCCTCGAAAACATCATCGGACAGCGTCCTCGCCCGCGTAAGCATGCGTTCGATATGGGTCGAATCGTTCGCCTGCCCGACCCGGGTTGGATTCTTCAGGTCTTTTGGCGGTATGAGACAAGGAGAGAAGTCCTCGACTATCTTCTTCTGGCCGTCAGTCAGGATTGCGTTGACCCGTTTCTCAATTTCCGAAAGGTCGCTCACGAACGATTCGCGAATTTTCTTGATTTGCTCGTTGGTTTGCTGTGCGCTTTGTTCGACAACCGCTTGCGGAGGCGTATCGGGATTCATCAGTTGCGCTTTAAGCTCCTCAAACTGCTTCTCCGCCTGCGGGATGAGGGGAGAGTACTGGTTGCGATATTGCATCTTCAGCGCCTGCGCGTTTCGCGCCTCGGTGAGCAGCGCCGCCTGTTGTTCATTTGTTAAGTGCAATCCATTCAACAAGTTAAGTAAGGAGATATCCTCTCTCAGTTCCATTATGCGCTTCAACGGCTCCTCCTCATCCCGAAACGCCATGACGTGTGTCACGGCTGCGAGGACAAGAACGATCACGACGAGCGCAAGCATTCCATGACGTAAAGTTCGCATCCCTAATCCCTCCTTTGGGTATTTCCATTAACCCCGCGCAGCGGGGCAAGGCGCTCCTAACAAACTAACCACTGTTTTCCCTTAATTCGGGGACACCTTGCGGCAAGTGTCCCCGAATTAAGAGGCGTTTCCTGCAGAATCAACCTTGGCGCTCGGCGTGATCGGGTGCTCCGACGTCCCTGACCAGGCCACCGTTCTACGATTTCGCCTAATTAGACCCGTTGGGTGGGCAAGAGGTTAAATCGGGGCCGTTCGGGCCGTCTCAGCTTGTTGACAAAATCACGGCCCTTCAATATAATGAGCCCATCCAAGCGCTTTTCTTGCAAATGCTTGCAGCCATAGTAGAACGATTGCCCGTTTTTCACCGCGATTCCATAATTTGTAGTAGAGAAGATAGTGAGGTGTCTAAATGTATAGCGAAAAAGTGATGGACCATTTCTCGAATCCACGCAACGTAGGTGAGATACCCGACGCGGACGGGGTCGGGACGGTCGGAAACCCGGTCTGCGGTGATGTGATGAAAATCTTTATAAGAGTTGAGGATAATTATCTTAAGGATATCAAATTCAAGACGTTCGGATGCGGGGCCGCGATCGCTACGAGCAGCATGGTGACCGAGATGGCGAAGGGCAAGACGCTTGATGAAGCGCTCGAAATATCGAACAAAACCGTCGCCGAAGCCCTTGACGGGCTTCCGCCTCAGAAGATGCACTGTTCGAATCTGGCCGCCGACGCCCTACACGCCGCCATAGATGATTATCGGCAAAAGCAGACGGCGAAGACATAAAGAGGGAGAAAAGGGAAAAGGGGGAAACGGGAAAAAGAATGGGAAAAAACCTTGCACCAGAGCTCCGATAAAGGGCAAAAAGCTGGGCTTTAGCATTCAGAAACCAGAAACGAAAAACTATTGTTCCCCGTTTCCCCTTTTAACCGTTTCCCCTTTTCCCCCTGACCAAATGCTTACAATGTCTGTTTGACCAGAAGGAATTGCGACCAACATGTCATTGGTAGGTGAAGTTGTTAGCCTGTATCGTCGGATGGCGACGGTTTTGTCCGACGACATATACGAAGGTCTCTTAAAGACCCGAGAGTCCGAAGAAAAAGGCAGTCCGGCCCACCTGGCGATTTCGACGATAATCGAAAACGCCGATCTGGCCAAATCTGAATCGAAACCTATGTGTCAGGACACCGGTTATCCGGTTTTCTTCGTCACTCTTCCACATCATGCGCCCATATTCAAAGTTCGCGAGGCCATCACGGAGGCGACGAGAATAGCGACCGCAGAGATTCCTTTGCGCCCGAACGCTGTCGACTCGGTGTCCGGCAAGAACTCGGGCGATAACACCGGAACGCTTTGGCCGCTTATCCATTTCGACGGTTGGGAGAAAGACCATATACTCATTCGCGCGATGCTCAAAGGCGGCGGCAGCGAGAACTGCGGCGCAACCTATAAACTGCCGGACGCGCGCCTGGGCGCCGGTCGCGACCTCGAAGGTGTCAGACGCGCCGTGCTCGACGCGGTGCATTCGGCGCAGGGCCGCGCATGCCCGCCCTACGTTCTTGGCGTCGCTCTCGGAGGAAGCAAAGACAGCGTGGCGCAGCTATCGAAACAGCAGTTGCTGAGGCAGCTCGACGACACGAGCGCTTCGCCGAAGCTTGCGGAACTTGAGCGGCGGCTCATGAGCGAAGCAAACAGCCTTGGGATTGGCCCAATAGGTGTTGGCGGAAATACCTGCGTCATAGGGGTCAAAATAGCTGCCGCGCATCGGCACGCGGCTTCTTTTTTTGTTGATGTCGCGTTTTGTTGCTGGGCCGACCGCAAGGGCTCGCTCGAATACCACGGGAAGCTATGACATGTCCGAATACTCGCTCAAAACACCGCTCAGCGAAGCCGACGTTCGCAAACTCGAAGTCGGCGACATGCTCAAATTGAACGGTTCGATTTTCACGGCGCGCGACCGCGCCCACAAGTATCTCATCGAGGAAGCGACGCCCGAAACGCTCGAATTCGACTTGAAGGGCGCCGCTTTGTACCATTGCGGCCCACTTGTGAGAAAAAGGGAAGGGCGATTCGAGCTTGTTGTGGCCGGGCCGACCACAAGCAACCGCATGAACCCTTATGAGGCCGACGTTATCGCAAGGTACGGCATTCGTGCGATAATAGGAAAAGGAGGAATGGACGACCGGACACTCGAAGCGCTGGGTCGTGATGGATGCGTTTATCTCTCGGCGGTCAGCGGGGCGGCGGTGGTTCTGGCGCGTTATGTAACGAGAATCCTGAACGCGTATAAGCTCGAAGATTTCGGGATGCCCGAGTGCTTCTGGGAATTTGAGGTCGCCGATTTTCCGACAATTGTCACAATGGATACGCGCGGGCGAAGTATCCACAAGCTGGTCGAACAGGCTTCGGCGGAGAAACTGAAGGATTTGCTGTTGACGAAATAAGCGGAATCGAAACAGTGCAGGAACAGCTCGGTTAACAAAGAGAGGACAACGCCATGATCAAGATTGAGAAAATCCTTTTCCCGACCGATTTTTCCGAGCACAGCAACCACGCCTTCGGCTATGCGCTTTCGTTTGCGAAGGAATACGGCGCGAAACTCTACATGCTTCACGTAATTGAGGACGTTCAATACCTTGCGAATGCCTACATGTTCGACGTTCCCATCATGCCGTCGTTTGCCGACATGGAGCAGAATCGGCTCAAAGAAATGCAGGAATTCATTGACCGCGAGGTCACCGACCCGTCGATACCGATAGAGAAAACGATTCGGCGCGGCAGGCCGTTCCTTGAGATAATCCAGATGGCGCGCGACGAAAACGTCGACTTGATAGTGATCGCGACGCATGGACGCGGCGGGCTCGAACATGTGCTCTTTGGCAGCACCGCCGAGAAGGTGGTGCGCAAATCGCCATGTCCGGTCTTGAGCATCAGGATGCCGGGCCACGAGTTTGTGATGCCCTGAAAAAACAAGGGGAAAAGGGGAACAGGGAGGACGAAAAGGAGAATTGTTAGGTTCCCTCTTCCAACGAAGAGGGGAGGGAAACTGCTGTAATTGCCGAACCATGATGGGATTCTGTAGGTGCGAATTTATTCGCACAAGCGGTGCGGAAAGAGGGCGGAGATACTAAGCGAATAAATTCGCACCTACAACGTTCTGACCCGAGTATTGAATTAGGGGACAGCTTCGGCATCGGTCGTGGCGAGTCATACCCCGCCTGCGGGGATTTAGATAATGAATGTGATTAATGGAAAGTTCGGATTACCATCAAAAGTATTACAAAAGGAGACTCACTCATGAAGGAAAAGGTTCAGGAGGCTTTGAACGAGATCAGGCCGCATTTGCAGGCTGATGGCGGCGACATCGAACTCATAGAGGTTACCGAGGAAGGCGTCGTGAAAGTTCGTCTGGTCGGCGCATGCTCCGGCTGTCCGGGCGCTCAGATGACTCTTCAACTCGGTGTCGAGCGCGCACTCAAACAGCGCGTGCCGCAGGTCAAAGCGGTGGAAGCGGTCTAGGAACACTGCATGGGGACAGACCCGCAAAATAGGGTCTGTCCCTATGTTCATCCAAAGACATCGCGGAGCGTCGCAGAGTGACCGTGCCGTATCATTCGGGGAAGATTCTCAGCCCGAAGGTCTTGGCGAATATCTTGAGAGACGCGGATATGAGCGTTGACGAGCTCAGGGAAGAATTGAAGAAATAGCCCCTTTCGGAGCCACAAATGAAAAAAATCCTCTACATCGTTCTTGACGGCTTGGGTGACAGACCGACTCCTTCACTTGGAAACAAGACTCCGCTCGAGGCTGCGCCCACGCCTGAAATGGACAAGCTTGCTAAAATGGGCGAAAACGGCGTCATGCACACCGTTGCGCCCGGCATTGCGCCCGAATCCGACATAGCGGTTATCTCAATCCTCGGCTATGACGCGCATAAGTATTACACCGGCAGAGGCCCGCTCGAATCGCACGCCGTCGGCCTGAAGGTAAGCACGGGTGACCTCGCCTATCGCGTGAATTTCGCCACAATGGGCGAAAACCGAAAAATTACCGACAGGCGTGTCGGCAGAAATCTGACCACCGCAGAGGCGGATGAACTTTGCAAAGAAATCAACGCCAAAGTCAAGCTCACTTCGGTTCCCGCCGCGAGTTTCGAATTCAAGAACACAATAGAGCACAGGGGCGTCCTTGTCATCCGTTGTGGCGGCGCGCTTTCCGCCGAAGTCACGAATACCGACCCGGCATATGGCCGTGAGGGCCTCCTCGGTGTGGCTCTCGAAAAATTTGAGGACGTGGTTCAAACGTGTAAGCCGCTCGAAGGTGCGAAGAATCTCGAAGGCGCGAGGTTGTCGGCCTCGCTCACGAACGAGTTCGTCGAGAAAAGCCACCTGATTCTCGACAACTGCGAAACGAACAAGAAGCGGCGCGCCGGGGGCAAAATGCCGGGAAACCTGATACTCACTCGGGATGCCGGAGACCGGCTTCCGCAAATGCCGCCCATCAGCGAGCGCTTCGGCGTGCAATTCGGCTGTTTTCAGGAGATGCCGGTCGAAAAGGGGATTGCAATGTTGACCGGCATGGACATTGTCCCCGTTCCGCTTGCATCCGGCAACCCGGAAAAGGATTACCCTTTGCTGGCCCGGCTAGCCGTCTCGGAACTCCCGAAATATGGTGGTCTTTACATCCATATCAAGGGTCCGGACTTGCCTGGCCACGACGGGAAGGCCGAGGCGAAGAAGAACATTATCGAGGCTATTGATAAGTTCTTTTTGGCCAACCTCTTGCCAGGTCTCGATCTTAAGAACATAGTTTTGACGTTGACCGCCGACCATTCGACGCCGTGCGCCATGAAAGCGCATTCAGCCGATCCGGTGCCGCTCCTGATATTGGATTCGTCCCTTAAACCGGACGGCACGAAGGCATTCACCGAGGCTGAATGCGCCAAAGGAAAGCTTGGGCAGATCACGGGCGTGCAATTGCTGCCGAAACTGGTCGGCCTGGCCGGTGGGAGTCGAAAGGAGTAGCCGTGCAGAACGAATTCTCTGATTACACCACGAGCGAATGGACACACGAGGAGTGGGAACGCGAATGGAACCTCTCCGTGGGAACCGCGTATTCATGTGAAAAATGCGGCTCGATGATAATGATAACAAAGGGCGGCGTCGGAACGCTCGAGCCTAGTTGCTGCGGCGCTCTCATGAAGCCCATTCACAAAAATAGAACATAGGCAACCCGAGCGCGATAGCCCTTAATTCGGGGACACCTTGTGGCAAGGTGTCCCCGAATTAAGGACAGACCCGTACTTCGGGTCTGTCCCGAATATCTGCAAAAGAAAGGAAGTTTTCACTTGACGCGCGGACAAACGTTTCGCTGTTCCATTTGCGGCGCCGAACTCATCGTGATGCGGGCGGGCAGCGGAGAGCTTCAGCCCATTTGCTGCAACCAGCCGATGGTTCTTTTGAAGAGAAAGACGACGATGTATCGCTGTCCCATATGCGGGACCGAAGTTGCGGTGTTGAACTCGAAAATGGCCTCGATGAAGCTCATTTGCTGCAACGTTCCTATGCGGGTTCTCGCTACGCAAACAGCTGCGAACCCTTGATTTCGTCGGGGTATGCAACTATAATCAGAAGGGGAGTTAAGAGACCATCTCGCAATGGCGAATCTCCATAGGCGCTTGTAGGTGCGAATTTATTCGCATTACATTTTCGGCATTTTCGAGCCACGCACTCGAATAAATTCGGACCCGCGGAATTGCTGGGCGGTTTCTTGAGTCGCTGCTGTCGCATAGGACTTCACAACGGTATTCGAAAGGAAGCTGGCGATGGACAAGCCTGAAAATCTGTTGGGTGATATAAAACGGGCGCGGTCAGAGATGGAACATCTCATGCGGCACGTGTTCAGCGAAGCCCTGCCCATGCTAAGGCCGTTTCAGGGGAAATGGCAACCTAACGTGGATGTGTTCGAGTGTAAGGATAGTATCGTCGTGGTGGCAGAGCTTGCGGGTGTCCAAAGAGAAGATATCTCGGTCACCTTTGACGAGGGCAAGCTGCACTTGACTGGAACTCGCCGCGACGAGACCCCCTATAAAGGCAGAAAATACTGCCAGATGGAGATAAATTACAACGAGTTCGAACGTGTGATCTATCTGCCTGAGAATATTGACCCCGATAGAATAACCGCCAGGCTCTTGAACGGCCTCATATTTATTGAAGCGCCCAAAAAGAAGCCCGAGGAGCCGCAGAGCCGCCAGGTACAGATAGGGTGAGACATATGGCCAAAACCATAGATGAAAACACCGCTGAAACCGCAACCGATTCGGAAAAGACGGCAGCCGCCGACAACGAAACGGGAGGAGTTCCCGAGGTAATCGGCATTCTGCCGTTGAAGAACACGGTGATGTTTCCCTATACCGTCGTGCCTCTCTCGATAGGCGAGAAGAGTTCAATCGCCCTCGTTGATGAAGCCGTTTCGGGAACAAAAATAATCGGCTGTGTCGCAATGAAAGACCCGGCCGGCGAACGGCAAGCCGAAAACCTTTACGGCTACGGAACCGCCGTCACAATACTCAAGATGATGAAGCTTCCCGACGGAACAATGGCGCTCCTCGTGCAAGGAATCTCGAAGATAAAGGTCGAACAGTTCATCTCATTCGACCCCTTCGTCCGCGCTCGCATCCGCACCATCCATGAGCCCGAGAGTCTTACAAAACGCGGCGAAGCGTTGTTCCGGAACGTGCTTGCGCAGTGTCAGAAAATCATCGCGCTTACGCCCTACTTACCGGACGAGCTTCAGGCCACGCTCATAAACGTTGATTCGCCTGTTCGACTGATTTACCTTGTGAGCTCCGTGCTCAAACTTTCCATTGCCGAGAAGGAAGAAATCCTCGAGATATCGGAGGTCGAGCCCAAGCTCGAGAAAGTCTCGCAACTGCTCACCCGCGAGATAGAAATCTTGGAACTCGGCGGCAAGATCAAGTCGCAGGTCGAGACCGAGATGTCGAAAACGCAGCGTGAATATTTCCTGCGCGAACAATTGAAGGCGATCCAGCAGGAACTCGGCGAAGGCGACGAACGCCAGGTCGAGATCAAAGAAATCCGCGAGAAACTCGAGGCCAAGAAACTTTCCGAAGAAGCGAGGAAAGAGGCCTACCGCGAACTCGACCGGCTCGCAAAGCTTCCGCCTGCCGCCGCAGAATACCATGTGATACGAACGTATCTGGACTGGATAATCGACCTTCCGTGGAATGAGTTCACCGAGGACCACCTCGACCTGAAACGCGCGCAAGAAGTCCTCGACGAAGACCACTACGACCTCAAGGAAGTAAAAGAGCGAATCGTTGAATACCTGGCCGTAAGAAGTCGAAAGCCCGACATGAAGGGTCCGATACTTTGCTTTGTCGGCCCGCCCGGCACAGGGAAAACATCGCTCGGGCGCTCCATCGCGCGCGCTCTTGGCAGGAAATTCGTCCGTATGAGCCTCGGCGGCGTGCGCGACGAGGCCGAAATACGCGGCCACCGCCGCACCTACATAGGCGCACTGCCGGGTCGCATCATTCAGAGCATACGACGAGCGGGCTCTGCCAACCCTATTTTCATGATGGATGAGATAGACAAAGTCGGAGCCGATTTCCGTGGCGACCCGTCCTCGGCCTTGCTTGAGGTGCTCGATCCCGAGCAAAACAATTCTTTTCGCGATCACTACCTTGACCTGCCGTTCGACCTGTCTCAAGTGATGTTCATAACCACGGCCAACGTGTTGCAGACCGTCCATCCGGCCCTGCAGGACAGGATGGAAATCATTACGCTGGCCGGCTATACCGAGGATGACAAGCTATGGATCGCAAAGAAGTACCTCGTCCCTCGACAACTCACCGAGAACGGCCTCAAGGAGGAAGACCTCGAGTTCGATGACAAGGCGATCCGTAAAATAATCAACTCCTACACCCGCGAGGCGGGTGTTCGCAATCTCGAACGCAGCATCGGCAAAGTATGTCGCAAGACCGCGCTCGAGATTTCAACAGGCAAAAAACAGAAAGAACGAATCATCGAAGAGAACTTGCACCAGTATCTGGGACCGGAGAAAATCTTCCCCGAAGTCGCCCTGCGAACGTCGAAACCGGGCGTCGCAACCGGCCTCGCGTGGACGGAGACGGGCGGCGACGTTCTCTTTATCGAGGCGCTCGCCATGCCCGGCGGCAAGAACCTTACCCTGACAGGCCAACTGGGTGACGTGATGCAGGAATCGGCCAAGGCCGCCCTGAGTTATGTGCGCGCCAAAGCGGCAAACCTGGGAATTCCCGAAGAGTTCTTCTCAAGGGAAGACATCCACATCCACGTGCCCGCCGGCGCAATACCGAAAGACGGCCCGTCAGCAGGCATCACCATGACTGTGGCGCTTGCGTCGCTTCTTACGGGGAGACCGGTCAACAAGGACGTCGCCATGACAGGCGAAATAACTCTGAGCGGGATGGTCCTACCCATCGGCGGAGTGAAGGAAAAGATACTTGCCGCCAAGCGCGCAGGCATCAAGACGGTTATACTGCCGAAAAGAAACGAAAAAGACCTGGCCGAAATCGAAGACGCAATGAAGGCTGGTCTCCAGTTTGTGTTGGCTGAAAATATTGACGAGGTTCTTAAGGTGGCGCTCACTGACGCTCAGCGCGAGGCATCGCAAGAGGCCTCATAAAGAGCGCGAAAGACGAAAGGGCAAGGGCGAAAGGGTAAAGGCGAAAGGGAAACCGGTCGGAGCGGGCGGGATTTCGAGTTCCAAGTTTCGACTTGAAAAAGGAAGAAAAACCAAAAAGAGAGATTGCTCCGCGTTTCGCTTATTCGGGGATACCTTGCGGCAAGGTGTCCCCGAATAAGCTGACGATGCGGCATCGTGTCCCCGAATTAAGGGTCATCTTAACGCGAAACCCGGAACTCACGTTCCATTGTTTAAAAGGTAACAATTGTTTGTCGTTCTGAGCGAAGCGAAGAATCTCTGCTCGAGCATTTGTACGAAAATTTCTTCGCCGCTTCGCTCCCCAGAATGACAATTCTTGTGACGCCATGAAGCGAAATCTCCTTTGGGCGTTACGCCCATAGAACCCGGGGCCGATTTCTTGGACAGAAAACGATTTGAGGCGAGGCTGAACCTGGCCCGGCATTTTTTCCGGCATACTGCGCACCGCCTCTTCTCCCACGACGATAAAGACGGCGTCGGCCTCCAGCAGTTCTTCTCCAATTACCGCGCTGACAATATCTTTGAAATCGAAGATTACGAACGCGAGCGCTATCCCTCTTTCGCGCGCTGCATTCAGTGTGGTATCTGCCAGCCCTATTGCGTGATGTTCAGGGCCATCGGCTATCTCGAGTTCCCCGGACCGATGGTCGTCGCAAGCACGCTCTCGAGGGTGCTTGCGGAACTCGGGACCACCAGCGGCGTGATTTACAACTGCACGCTTTGCCGGCTGTGCGAGACAACCTGCCCGGAAAACGCGCCCATAAGCGAGATGGCGCGCTTCATGCGAAAATACATTTACAAATACGAGCCCGAACTCACGCCCGGACCCCTCAAGCAAATGTGCAGCCTCGTGAAAAAGCGCAGCGCGATATTCGACGAGGCGGCGCCCGGCGTCGAACATGAAAAAAAATCGGCCGAATACGTGCTGTTTCTCGGCTGCCATAGCCGCTTCAGGCAGAAAGAGCGAACGCAGGCGGCTTTCTCGATGCTGGAAAAGCTTTCAGTTGATTTCACGACCATAGATGAGGTTTGCTGCGGAGCGCCCCTCGGAGCATCAGGGTGCGGTGAAACGGCCGAACTCGCGCGCACCAACATAGAGCGCATCCTTGAAAAGAATACCGCGAAGGTCATCACGCTTTGTCCCCATTGCCTCGTGTCTTTCTATGAGGACAGAGAGTACGCGGCGAGAATCGAAGCCATCCACATCGCAGAACTACTGCCGCAACTGCATCCCGCTCACGCCGGCGCAGGGATTGTCGCCTACCACGACCCGTGCATGCTCGGCAGAGCTTGCGGCGTCTATGACCCGCCGCGCCAGGCGCTCACATGGGCAGGCGCAAAGCTCGTCGAAATGGAGGCCGCAAGGGAGAAGTCTTTCTGCTGCGGCAATTGGGGCGGCTTGGGACAAAGCTCGCGTGCGTGCGCCGAGACGATTGCCGTCAGGCGCCTCGAGGATGCCCGAAGGGCCGGGGCGGACACGCTGCTGACCGAGTGCCCTTGGTGCCTTGAGATATTTCAGTCGGCCAGTCTGCCCGAGGGCAAGCCGCGCATCGCCTCGGTCATTGAGTATCTTCAAAATCCGGAAGGAATCATCCGATAAATATCCCCTTCCCTCTGCGGCGAGCAGCCAAACCCAATAGCGAAGAAGCCAACAAAATGGCAATTTAATAGTGAGGGTTTTTTGGCGCTGAAGAAGTGGAGTCCTTAATTCGGGGACACTATGTCCCGCCTGAGGCGGGATGTCCCCGAATTAAGAGAACTAACCGCCAATTTCTCCGCTCCCCCGGATGACGAAGTGGCGCAGGAGTCTAAAGAATGAGCCGACTCAGACACGTGATAATAGGACACGGCCCCGCAGGTGTGGCCGCCGCCCGCAGCATCCGCAAGCGCAACAGCGAAGACGAAATCCTCGTAATCAGCGAAGAGCCGTGCCTTGCTTACTCGCGTATCCTGCTTCCCGATTACATTGCCGGCAGAGTATCACTCGACAAACTCTGGCTCTATCCCCAATCCTATTACGATGAAGCGCGCATACAACTGCGCCTCCGCACGAAGATCATTTCCGTACTGCCCGGAGAGCACTCAATTACTGCGGAAAACGGCGAGAAAATATTCTTTGACAGGTTGATGATCGCGTGCGGCGGCCTGCCGATACTTCCGGAGATCGACGGGATCACTGACACGCCCGCCGTGACTCTCAAAACGATTTCCGACGCCCAGAACATCATCGCTCGTGTGAGGCGCGGCTCAAGCGTCTTAATCCTGGCCCGGGACCTGGTCGGCATCGAAATGACGCGAGCATTCTGTTTGATGGGCCTCAGGGTGACGTATATCGAATGGGGTGACGAACTCCTGCCGCACATTATCGACCCGGCCACCGCCGAAGAACTGGCCGACCGAATGAAAGCCGCCGGTGTGCAAATCGTTGTAGGTGAACGGATACACAAAGTGGAAAAGGCCGATTCCGCCATCGTGGTGCATACCACCGGGAAGACCCTCAGGGGGGACACCCTCGCGGTGGCCATAGGGAAGACGCCGCGTCTTGACTGGCTGGAACCAAGCGGCGTCATGACCAACACGGGTATCATCGTCGACGAGCGGCTGAGAACAAATCACCCGAATATTTTCGCCGCAGGCGACGCCGCCGAGATTTACGACCCCGCAGTCAAGAAACGACGGCTTCTTTTCGGCTGGAAGAACGCGACCGAGCAGGGACAACTTGCAGGCGCCAATATGGCGGGTGATACGCAGGAGTTCGTGGTCACTTACGCGCCGGGTCTTAAACAAATCTTCGGCGTCGATATCCGGCACCGGTGGAAATAATGATCGAATCGTGGAAAACAGGAACGGGAAAATAGGGTCTGTCCCTATTTTCCAACATGTGGCACATAAATTGGGATGGGCACAGCTAAGGACGCGAGCAGGAGGAAAAGGATTTGGCCTATGGAGTGACTCATCGCTATCCTCTCGTTGACAAAGACCTTTGCATCGGATGCGGCGCCTGTCACGGCTGCTGCCCGGCCGAGCCCAATGTGTTCGAGATAGAATTCGACACTGAACGAGGCGAGGATAAATCGTCTGTCGTGACTCCCGAAGCATGCATCGAGTGCGAACTCTGCGTCACGCAGTGCCCCGTGCAAGCCATTAGCTTGACCGGATAACCTCTGTAGGTGCGAATTCATTCGCACGCTTCTGTTTTGCAAGAAAAATCGATATAATTATTGAAGGATAGGAACATAAGTGTAGGAGCGCAGCACGCCGCGCCTTACCTTTAATGCAACGACTCGAGGAAAAGGAACAATAACCATGCCTACCAAACACAATCTGATGGTAAAAGTGATCGACGCGCGCCCCGCCGACGTTCAGAAGGCGCTCAAGAATGCGGGCATCAACGTCGTCAGCGTCATCGAAATTCACAAAGAAGACGTCCCGGAACCGGTGTCTGCAAAAGCCGAGCCTCAAGAAAAACAATAGCCGCCGGAGCCTCATTTCGACGAGTGTTTCTTTAGCATATTGGGACCCCTGCCTCGCGCAGGCGGGAGCGTATCTAATCCAAGGAGATGCACGCACGCATGAACGAACACACTGGTGAACTTCTCCGCGAACTCAATCCTTCACTGAGAATCCTGATGGGGCCGGGCCCCAGCGATGTTCATCCGCGAGTGCTTCGCGCGATGAGCACGCCGCTTGTTGGGCATCTCGACCCCGATTTCATCTCGATTATGAACGAGGCGCAGTCGATGCTGCGGCGTCTCTTCAAGACACACAATACAATGACAATCCCAATGTCCGGGACGGGCAGCGCAGGGATGGAAACCTGCTTCTGTAATCTCCTTGAACTGACTGACACGGCGCTTGTGTGCGTCAACGGATTGTTCGGCGAGCGCATGTGCGACATCGTCGGACGGCTCGGCGGAAAACTCGTCAGGGTCGAGGCCGAATGGGGGAGACCCATCGAACCCGACGCCGTCGAGCGAGCGCTCAAATCCACGCGCGCAAAACTCGTCGCCATCGTCCACGCCGAGACATCAACCGGCGTGAGGCAACCCATCGAAGAGATCAGCCGAATAGCGAAGAATTACAACGCGCTCCTACTCGTTGACACGGTTACGTCCCTAGCCGGCTGCCAAGTCGAAGTTGACGAATGGGGAATCGACGCCTGCTACAGCGGGACACAGAAATGTCTGAGTTGCCCGCCCGGCCTGTCACCCGTCACATTCAGCGGCAAAGCTATGGAAACCCTGCGTTCACGCGCGCAGAAAGTGAGCAGTTGGTACCTTG
>CAYVDS010000034.1:16139-16588 GCA_964450145.1 uncultured bacterium | reverse complement strand
CAGCACTACTGGGATGCCGATCGCTTTTATCATCACACGGCGCCCATCTCGATGATCTATGCGCTCAGAGAGGCGCTCCGCATCATTCTCGAAGAAGGCCTCGAACCCAGATTCGAGCGGCACCGCCTGAACCATCTCGCGCTCGCGGCAGGATTGAACGCGCTCGAAATCGAGTTCCTGGTCGCGGAACCATACCGACTGCCGATGCTCAATGCAGTGAAAATACCCGCCGGAGTAAATGACCTCAATGTCCGTAAACACTTGCTCGCCCGGTTCGGCATCGAGCTCGGTGGCGGGCTGGGACCGCTGAAGAGCAAAATATGGCGGATCGGCCTCATGGGGCACTCATCGACAAAACAGAACGTCATCCTCTTCCTCACGGCGCTTGAAAGCGCACTCGCGGCGGAAGGAATAAAAGTCGCGCCGGGCGCGGCCGCAGCCGCCGCAAT
>CAYVDS010000034.1:9973-16129 GCA_964450145.1 uncultured bacterium | reverse complement strand
GTTGGAGCACACCTCGCCGGACTGGCATGGCTTCCCGCAGCCGCCGCAATGGAATCCTATTCCCGGACTGGGAAGTAAGATTGAACCGCAAAGGAGAGGGACTTCGGTGGGGGGAAAAGGGGAAAAGGGGAAACGGGGAAAAGGCGAAAAGGGAAAAGAAAAGATGGAACACGAATGAGACTAATACTCGGACGAATAACACGAATGGTTTGGTCTTTTTCAATCCAAAATCCAAAATCCAAAATCCAAAATAGAAGCGGCTGCACCAGTCAGCGCTCATCGGCGGTTCTCGTCGATTCTGCATCTCCTTTCTTATGAGGATCAAACATCTAAAGCGCACTCTCCGCCGAATTGTCGGCCCACAGTCTTTCCTCGACGACCCCGCGAGCCTTGCCGTGTACGCCTACGATTCCTCCCTGCAAACCGCAAGGCCCGATTTCGTGCTCCTGCCCGAAACGACTCAGCAAGTGGCGGAGGCCGTCCGTCTCTTGCATAGCGAAGGCATCCCCTACGTCGCGCGTGGCGCGGGAACGAACCTCAGCGGCGGCTCCATTCCGCTGAGTGGAGGCGCCGTCATCGCGCTCACTCGGATGAAGAGAATCCTCGCGATCGAGCCGGAGAACTTCTGCGCCCGCGTCGAGCCCGGCCTCACGAACCTCGAACTTCAGGAAGCCCTTCGGAAACACGGATACTTTTTTGCGCCCGACCCTGCCAGTCAGCGGGTTTCCACAATCGGCGGTAACGTCGCCGAGAACTCCGGCGGCCCGCATTGCCTCAAGTATGGCGTCACCACTAACCATATCCTCGGCCTCAACATCGTAGCGCCGAACGGCGAAGTCGTCGAACTCGGCGGAAAGACGCTCGACAGCCCCGGCCCTGACCTTCTCGGTCTGTTCGTCGGCTCGGAGGGAACTCTGGGCATCGCAACCGAGATAACGTGCCGAATCCTGCGCCTGCCGGAGGCCACCAGAACCATGCTGGCCGTCTACCAATCGCCCGAGGACGCCAGCCAGACAGTCTCAGACATCATCGCCGCGGGCATTCTGCCCGCCACCCTCGAAATGATGGACAACCTCGTCATCCGCGCCGTCGAGGCGGCGCTCCACGCAGGCTATCCGACCGATGCCGCCGCCGTCCTCATCATCGAAATCGACGGCGTGCTCGAAGGACTCGATGACGTCGCGCGCGACATAGAAGACATCTGTCGTAGAAACCATGTGCGCGAGATGCGTACGGCCCGCGACGAGCAGGAAAGGGAACGTTTATGGGCCGGCAGACGCGGCGCATTCGGCGCGGTCGCGCGGCTGTTCCCCAACTACTCGGTTTCGGACGGAACCGTCCCGCGCGCGAAGCTGCCTGAAGTGCTTCGGCGTGTCTCTGAAATCGGGCGGAAATATGACCTCGAAATCGGCAACGTTTTCCACGCCGGCGACGGCAACCTTCACCCGCTCGTGTTCTTCGATTCACGGGATCGGAATCAGGTCGACCGCGTTCATCGGGCCGCGAGAGAAATCCTCGAGGTTTGCGTCGGGGCGGGCGGAACCATCAGCGGCGAGCACGGCGTCGGCGCCGAGAAAATACATGCGATGCCGCTTGTCTTTGGACCCGCTGCGATCGAACTCATGCACAGGATAAAAGATGCCATTGACCCCTCCAACCTGTGCAACCCAAGAAAGATATTGCCGGAAATCCCCCCTTCCCCCTTTTGCGAAAGGGGGGAAACAACCTCTGTCTTTCGCGAAAAGCGGGAACAATCTTTTCTTGCGGGCAATTCTTCCGCCCCTCCTTTATCGCAAGGGTGTCCAGCTTTACAAGCGGCGCATCCTATCAGCCCCCCTTTCGCAAAGGGGGGAAGGGGGGATTTAACAGATTCGCCCTCCGGAATCAATAGACAATTATCCGGCGCACCTTGCATTCCGACTCTCAGACCTGCTGGTTCCGCCGAACTCGCGGCGATTGTTCAGCCCCTCAAAGAAAAGAAGAAAGCCTTCTTAGTTGTCGGGGAACGAACGCTTGTCCCTTACCTTCCTCTGCAAGGCGCCCCCAACGCTTTCATTGAAATGACCGGCATGAACTCAATCATCGAGCACGACGCGGCGAACCTGACCGTGACCGCGCAGGGCGGCGTCTCGCTCGGCGAGCTTCAAAAGGAACTCTTAGTGGCAGGTCAATTTCTTCCCCTCGACGCGCCGGCAAATTCCACGCTCGGCGGCATTGTCGCCTCAGCTCTTCCCGGACCGCGCCGCCACGTCTATGGTCCCGTTCGCGACGTTGTCCTGGGCCTCAGCTTTGTAAGCGCCGACGGCCGGATTATCAAAGCGGGCGGGAAGACCATGAAGAACGTGGCCGGTTACGATTTCGGCAAACTCCTCATCGGCTCATGGGGGACTTTGAGCCTCATAACCGAGATCACTTTCCGTGTTATACCCATCCCGAAAGCCTCCGGCGCATTCATCGCGTCATTCCCGAGCAAAGACAGGGCGCTCGACGCAGCGGCCTGCATCGTCAAATCGAAGCTCAATCCCGCTCTGGTCACATTCATGAATGCTCGCGCCTCCGCTTGCTCGGCTGATACGTTGAAGCCGGCGGCGCCTTCCCTTATTAAGGAACGCACTCCCGCATTTCGCGGTACTCCCCTCCTGTTCTTAGGCGCAGAGGGCTTTCCGGCCGCAGTTCAAAAGCAACTGGATCAGATGGAGCGCATCTGCAACGAGAATTCGGCGAGTGTGTCCGGCCGGCTCGAAGGCGTGCAATACCGGTCATTGATCGAGACAATCGTCGGCCTCTGCTATCCCGGCGGCGCACGCGACTCGATCCTGAGTGTTTACGCTAGCGTTCCGTGTTCCGAAACCGGCAAGGCGCTCGGGCATATCGCAGAAATCGAGACCGAATGCGGCGCGAATGCAATTGCGGTTGCGCATCTCGCGGGCGGATTGATATATTCTCATTTCGTCCCCGAAACCGGATCGTCCCCGGCGACACTTCCGGCAAAAATTCACCAAGGGCTCAGAGCCAACCTCGCCAACGCCAGTATTATCGTGATCGGCCTTCGCCGCGACGCGGTCGGGAATGTTCCGTTCATCTCGGGGAATTGCCCGCCCCCTTCGTGGCTCGCGGCAATCAAGAGATGTTTCGACCCCGATGGGCTCATGAATCCGGGCATCATTGCTGGACAGGGGGCTCCTTGAATCTATCAGACAAATGCCGCGAGATATCCCGACTCTCGGACGAAATTATGCGTTGCGGCAGGTGCGGTTTCTGCCAGAACGTGTGCCCTGTCTATCAGGTGACTGGCCACGAGAGTGGCGTCGCGCGTGGCCGAAACATGTGCGCCAAAGAACTCGTCGTCGGCTCCCTTGAACTGTCCCGCGAGAATGAGGCCTTTTTCACCGAATGCCTCCTGTGCCGCGCCTGCGTCGATTCCTGCTTCTCCGGTGTGAAAACAGATGAGATCGTGCTGGCAGGCAGGAGAGCGCTCCGGCGGGCGCGCGGAACCTCGCCTGTTCACAAGTATATTTTTGAGACCCTGTTGCCCGATCACCGAAAGCTCGGGAAGCTCATCCGGCTCGCAAGTTCGACTCATCGGCTCATCTCCGCCGAGATCGTATCTGCCTTGAGGATGTTCGGTTGGCTGGGAGTGCCAAAGGCGCAACACGCCGCACGAACGCTCGCACAAACCGGCTCGTTCCTGAATGACATTCCGCAACAATTCCTCCGCGAGCGATTCTCCGCCTCACCCGGGCTGTTTCAGGAAAATCGGGGACACGATGCGGCATCGTGTCCCCGATTTTCTCAGGCACATCCCTCCGGCGTGGGAGATGGCGCCGCATTATTCATCGGCTGCGGGGTCAACTTCATGTTTCCCCACGTCGGAGAGGCGACTGCGACGGTCCTGAGAGCGCTCGGGTATGAAGTAACGATCGTAGATCACGGCTGCTGCGGCCTGCCCGCGTACACCCACGGAGCGTTGTATGCGGCCACTCGTATGGCGACAATGAACATCCGCGCCTTTTCAAGCCTGAGGGAACATATCGTGGTGACCGATTGCTCGAGCTGCGCGTCCTTTCTGAAGGAGTATCCGCAGCTTCTCTCGCTCGGAAGTGAAGGAGACACGCAATTGCTCAAGGAGGCCGGACAGTTCTCCGCGCGCGTTCGCGATATTACGGAAGTGCTTGGAGACAGAAGAGGGGGATGCGAGGCTGCTTACTCTCAGAGAAAATGGGGACAGACTCGTCACATAGGGTCTGTCCCCATTTTCTCAGAGGGCAGATTTATGCGCGTCACATTCCACGACCCCTGCCACCTGAGCCGCCATCAAAAACTGAGTCGCCTCCCGCGCATGACGCTGCGCTCTCTTCCGGGCGCAGATTTCGTCGACATGAAAGAGGCCGATTGGTGCTGCGGCGGCGCGGGCGCGTTTGCGGTGGAACATCCTGACCTGTCGCTCAAAATTCTCGAACGAAAAGTCGAAAACATCAGTGCTTCGGGCGCGGACGTTGTGGCGACAACCTGTCCAGCATGCCTGATGCAGTTGCGGAGCGGCCTTTCGGCGACAAGGAGTAAAACGCGGGCCATGCATCTCGTCGAAGTCGTCCGCGAATGCCTGCGCCACGCATAGGAAGCAAGAAAACTACGGATGGACCGGCCGTCAATAAGCGGCCTCTTTTAACCAGAAACCTGAAACTCGAAACCAGAAACCGTTTTCTTACGCGGTTCTCTGCTTCAGCGCGGAAATAAAGGCGGGAATATCCAGCGGCCGAGGAAAATAGTCGTGGTTATCGCCAGCCGAGTTCTGGATATCGGTGATGAAGAAGACGGGAATACGGGACAGACGGCGGTCGGCCTCCATCCTGGCCGCAATTTCAAAACCGGACACACCCGGAAGTATCACCTCAACCACGACCGCGTCCGGCGTTTCCCGACGAATGCGCCCAAGCGCGCCCCTCGGCGAGTAGCAGGCGATAGTCCGAAAGCCATTGCTTTGCAGATGCACCGAGATTTCCTCGACATGGTCGCGGTTTACGTCGATCACGCACACTCTCGGAGCGCGTTTCTTTGCACTCACTCGCGTTTCAACCTCCGGTCGCTAAACTCGTAGCCTTCTTTCAACCATGAACATCGAACCCCAAACCATGAACCGAATCTCTTAGGAATGCCAACCTCTGACGGAATAAATTCTGAAAGAAAGGTGAAGCACGAAAGACAGAGGGCGAGCTTCTTCTCTCGAGTTTTCCCATTTCGCCTTTTCCCCTTTTGACCTTTTCCCCTGTCTTTCCAGTTCCTTTCGCCCTTCGCCTTTCGCCTCATTGTCAAAGCTTTATCTTGATCTCGGCCACCTTGTATATCTTTAGGTCGGTCTTGCCCTCGATGAGAATAGGCTTGTAGGCCGGGTTCAACGGCTCAAGCGCTACGTACTCCCCTCGCTTCACGTATCGTTTCACCATCACGCCTTCATCCGACTTAGCAAGCACAATGTCGCCCGAATTGTAACGCATGTTCGGCGAAATGAGCAAGTAGTCCCCCTCATGGATTCTGCCGCCCGTCATGCTGTCACCTTCCGCGACTACATAGAACGCGTTCGGGTCAGCCGTGTCGGACAACTCATAATCTGCCCCGAATCCCGGCGGGAAATCGAGGTCGCCCACATCCATCCATTCGCCGCATGAGACTCTATTGATCACCGGTCTGTACTTGTTGACCCTTGGACCCGGCGTCCCCACGCCCGGGTCGCCCGAAATGATTTCTGTCAGCGATACTTCGAGAGCCCTCGCCAGTCTGAAAAGCACGTCGAGCGATGGATTCTTCTTGCCGCTCTCGATCTCTATCACGTAGGACTGTGAAATATCGGCTCGGCTGGCGAGATCAACGCTCGTCATCTTCGGCGTCTTCGACTTCCTCAACTGTCTGATTCTCGCGCCAACGGGCAACGCACTATCCCCTTTCAGGTCCTGATACTACACGAAAAATTTCACTTTGTCAATATCACTGTGGGCGATTGGCCGGAAAAGCTTGCCAGCATAACCTCTCCCTGCTATTATTACCGCTGTAAGCGATCTTGGCTCACGACATTTATTGAAAAAATAGTAAAAATTTTTAAAGAAAGGTCGAATTTCCCCGTAGAATATCTTGTGGGTCTTAGTTTTTTAGTATCGGCAA
>CAYVDS010000034.1:1746-9963 GCA_964450145.1 uncultured bacterium | reverse complement strand
ATTCTATTATTATCGCTGTAAGCGAGAATAAGTAATGGCCTTTGTACTCCAAGGCCGGGGAGGAAGCAGGAGCGGAGGAGGCGCAACATGGCTAAATACTTCAACGCGAGAGAGATTCTCTCGCAGGACATTATCGCCGAGGTTTTGAAGCGAATTCCCGAACAGTGCAAGAGCGGAGCACTCGTCTATTTCAGCGAGGACTACTACGCGCGGCGCAACGCAGAGGTGGCTCGTTGTTTTCAGATATACCAATCCGCCCCCGGGTTCAGAAGCCATCTTGAAATATACGAGGCGCTGGCCGAACAGTTTGGGCTGACGGTAAGATGGATATGCAAAATTCTCGATGAAGTCCGGCGGCAAGCGGGTCGCCGCAGGCCGACCGCCCGAAGGTATTCCGGGGTGCGCGTGGCCGGTCGGGCCATCCGGAGAATGCGGGTGCGGGCGCTCACCCGGTGAGTCTCTCCCGCCCACAAAAAGGGAAGGCCGCGGGGTTATCCGCGGCCTTCCTTCGTTTCGTGACGGGGGCTTAGTTATTGCGAATTATTTCGATCGTCGATTCAGGTTTGCGCGGCATGGTTCCTAACTCGCTGAACTTCGCTTTCTCCGACGGCAGGAGAGGCGGCGATTCAACGATATGGACGGTAAGGAACACGAGGAGTTCGGAGTCTTCTTTGTCAGTCGAGATGCTGCGGAACGCATAACCTATTCCGGGCAGATCTCCGAAGAACGGGACTTTCGTGTGGCTCACCACGCTGCTATTCAATCTCAGGCCGCCGAGCACTAAGGTTTCTTTGTCCTTTACGATGAGCGTGGTTTCCGCGCGCCTCGTGGCCACTATCGGAACGCCGGTCAAGCTGACATCCACAACGGCGTTTTGCTCGGGTTTCACCTGCAGAATGACATGGCCGTCATGCGTTATCTGCGGCTTCACTTCGAGCTTTGTTCCGACTTCCTTGAACGTGATGTTCGAGAGCTGTCCGCCTTGGCTCGTCTGAGTCACGTCGTTGTAAGGGAATTCCGTGATGATCTCGATGCTCGCGGTCTCGTTATTGAGCGTCAGCACCTTCGGATTGGCGAGCACTTTCGAGTTGCCTTTGTCGAGGATGGCTTGAATCACCGTATTCAGCCGCATATCCCCTATGAGCGAGCCGATGCTCAATGTAAGACCACCGGTGGCCTGGAAGGGCAGGTTAACGTCGACTGAGTCCGTGTCGTCATCGGTGACCGGGCTCTCAAGGTTCAACGCCGTCCACTGGATTCCGAGGTCGAGATTGTCTGAGAGCACCGAATCGAGGATGACAACCTCGATGAGCACCTGGCGCACGCGCTTATCTATCTGCGGAATGAGTAACCGAATTCGTTCCATATTGGCCGGGATGTCCGTCACGATGATCATGTTGGTGCGCTGATCGACTTCAACGCTCCCGTTCGGCGAGAGGAACTTCTGGAGCATTGTCTTCACCTTGACTGCGTCGGCGTAACTCAACACGAAAGTCTCGGTGACGGTCTGCACTTCGCCGCCCAGTTGGGACAGCGGGAGTATCCGAATGATATTGTTCGTCTTCACGAAACCGTACCCGTTCACGTTCAGAATCTCATTCAGCGCGGTCTCGAGCGGGACGTCGACGAGCCTCACGGTAACGGTTCCTCTCACGTCGCTGCCCGCCAGAATATTAAGGTCGCCTTGCCGCGCCAGAATGTCGAGCACGGCGCTGAGGTCCGCGTCGCGGAAAATGAGCGTGACAAGCTTATCTTTGGTCACGATCCCCTGAGGGGCCTCGCCTTCGGCCGCAACTCCAAGCTCGGGAGTCGCAGACTCAGGCGCCGCAGGCGCCGTGGCCGCAGGCGCCGCGGCGGCAGGTTGGACCGCCTCTTCGGCCAGTTCCACAGCCGCTTGAGCAAGCTGAACATGCACAGTGGTTTTCACGGGGTCTGCAGCGGCGGCTTCTTCCGAAGCCGGCTGAGCGGCCATAGCCAGCGCCACATGCGATTTGCATTCCGCCGGTTTCGCAGGCTCCGAAGCAGACACTTGCTCTGGCTGCTCGGCCGCTTCCACAGCGGCGGGAGCCGCCTGCTCCTCAGTCGCAACCGGAGCGGCCTCGGTCATCGCCGGCGCCACAACCGGCTCGACAGCCGCTTCGAGCGCCGACTGCTCCTGCGGTGTTTCAATCACGGAAGCCTCTGGCGTCGGAGCAGTTGCTGACGGGCTCACCTGCGCGGCCCCAGGATATTGGTAAGTCTCGTCAACTGCAAAAGAGTATCCGGAAGCGGACCGCGATGCGTTGACATACGCCAACATGTAGTCGATATTGGGGGTCTGCGCGTTCACTTCGACCGGCGGAACCCGCACTATTTCGTCCGCTGCGGCGGGAGTCTCGGTCTGTGGTTTCAAGTCTTCCGCCTGTCGCGCACCCGATACTGAAATGACAAGGTTGTCGCCGTCGCTGATAATTTCGGGAACCGCTGTCTCATCCAATTCCACGACGACTCGCGCGACAAGCCCCGGATTCACCTGGTATTGACTCGTCCGGAGTCCCCGCACCGGGCCACCCTCGGAGCCTGAAAACCGAGGCTGGCGGGAGATATCCACTGTATTCTGCAGGTCGACGACAAGCCGTCGGTCTTCGTTGAAAATGGCCGATCTGTAATCGGGCAAGCCGCTGAGCCGGACCACCACCTTGGTGCCCGAATCGCCCGGCAGAACTTCCACGCCATAGAGCGTCTGCGCTTCGTGCGCGGCCCTAATCACCATCGGGTCCGAACCGTCGAGCCCGAGGCGCTCGAGCAATCGCACTTTCTGTTCGTCGACGTTCGCGGTCGCCAACCGAGGCGGCAAAAGCAAGCCTGCCAATACCACTATCGCTACTGCTGTCAGAAGAACTCCGCTTTTCCGATTTCTCACGAGGCTGCCCATTTTTCACCTGTCCTCCCTGAAGACCAAGAAGTACTTCTTGCCGTCCTTTGTGAACCTCACCGTGTCGTGCGTGATCTCCGTTATAAGCGACCCGTCGTCCAGCTTCTCACCGACGGTTACCACCTGATTATTGACAAGCGCCAGCGGTTTTCCCGGGTTCCAAACGATTCCCTCGATGGTATAACCCACTGAGAGCGCGTTGATCTCGCCTCCCACCATCTCTTCTTCCATCTCCGACGAGCCCCGCGCTTCCTTGGCGTCCTTGATGAGCGGAGTCATTGGGTTCCTCAAATTCTCGTCCGCAAAAGCGAGGTCGTCTTCTTTGACGCTCGCGATTAGGCTGTCATACACCGAAACCCTCTCGACAGCCCGGGCAACTTGCGTCGCGCCTCCCTGCGCCGCCGCGCCGGCCGGCGCAGGAGCAGGGTTCTCTGAGTTCGAGACCACCCGAGCAGGCTTCTGGCCTGCAGGTCGCATGAACTGAAATGCGATCACTGCTATCGCCACAACAACGAGCACAATGGCGAATATGGTCTTTCGATCCATCTTCATGACTTAGTCACCCCGCTTTCGCTTGCTTCTTCTCTTGTCACGAACATAAAGGTGCTTATGACGAAGTTCGCCTCACTTCTGCCGCCCTTTTCGGGGCCGATGTCCACGTTCTCCACCTTGATGAAACGATTGCCGAATTCAAGGCTTCGCAGGAACACGCCGATCTCAGGATAAGCGCCGTCCACCTTGACCTTGAACGGGATGCGAACGTACAACGACTCTTTTTCGTCTATCGGCTCGGCGGTGATCAATCGGTACTTCACCCCGCTCAATTCCGCTATCTGTTGGAATTGGTCCAGAAGTTTCGGGACCTCTTTCTCAGTCGGCAACTTCTCCTCGAAGGTCGATATTCTCTGCCTCACCTGTGCGAGCTCTCTCACCAACGTGTCCCGTTTCGCCGCGATCGCGCGGGCCTCGGCCACGCGCGCTTGCGCCGCCGCAATCTGCGTATCCACCTCTTTTATCTGCCCTTTTCCGTAGCTCAGGCCCAGGAAATACAGCAGCGTGACGATGAGGAGCGCAAACAAAGACACTCCGATAATGATCCAGTCGGCCTTTGTGATAACCCTGTCTTTGAAAAATTCCATGGGGTTCCTGCCTTTCACTGCGCGATTTCGCAATCGACCGTGAATTTCATAACCGTTTGGTCTTTGTAGTTTTGCCGCTCGATCGATATCATCTCGGGCGAAACAAAACGCTTCGAGAAGGCGTCATCCTGTTTCATCTGCCGAATAAGCTGGCCCACCAGCTCAACGCCCTTTTCGCGCTGCGGCGAAAGCGCGTAGCCGGTGAGACGCAGCGCAGGAAACGCCTGTATGACCGTGCTCTTGACCGTCGGCGGCTGGCCCGAAGCGCGATTCGGATTCGGCACGTCCACGGTGACCGGCCGCTTGCGCGTGCTCAGGCTGATGTGGTCGATCCAGATTTCCTCCGGCACCAAACCGGCGAACACATAGAGTTCATGCGCCCAGACTGTGCGGCCCGCCGTTATTTGCGAGACGGCCTTCTCCTTGTCGGAAAGCAGCATTTTGTCTTGCTCAAGCTTATTCACCTGCTTGACGATGTCCTCGAGCTGCGCGAGCTCACCCTGCATTCTGGTCAACTCGCTCTTCTTCGCGCCGAGTTCGGAGTAGGTGGCCGCAAGACTGCTGCCGAACCACACGAACAACACAACGGCCAAGCCGGCTATCGCCACATGCGGCGCCAGATTCCTCTTCTTCGGAATAAATTCTTTGGGCAGCAGGTTTATCTTGATCATAACTCTTCCATCCCCCTGGCCGCCAGGCCGACTGCCACATTGAACTGGGCCCGGTTCTCCACCAAATCCTTCACGTCGGGCGAGCCCTCTTCAACCATGAGCGTCTGCACCGGATTCACAATTTCGACCGGCACCCCGGCCGCGTCGGCCAATGACTGGTCGAGGCCCGGAAACATCGCTGTCCCGCCGCTGAGCACCATGCGGTTCACGTTCTTCTCGTAGAGCTGCTTCTCATAATAGTCGATGGAGCGCCTGATCTCCCCGATGAGGCGGCTGAGCGCGGGCCGCGTCGCGCTCACGATGCGGCTGGCGCTGTCGGTCTTCACCTCAGCCATCGGCTCGGTGGTGTCGTCGGTCCCTTCCGGCGGGCCTTCGCCGGCCTCTTCTTCCGGTTCATCGCCTATGGGAGCGACGTCAATAATATTGTCTATCAGGCTTTGCGAGGTTTTCCCGAATTCGGTTCGCGCATAGCTCACTTTCAGCCGCTCCGCTTCCCCAGGGTCGACCTTCATTAGCTTCTGAATCGTCGTGGTCAAATCTCTCCCTCCGCGCGAGATGTCACGCGTGAAGTTGGATGTGCCGTCTCGACAGAAGTGGATGTTGGTGGACGAAGCGCCGATGTTGACGAGCGCCACAGTTTCATCTTTCTTGAAGCCGCCGTTCAACTCGAAGGCGTCGGCGATCGCGAGCGTGCTCACGCCGAGCACATTGGGCGCAACGCCCACGCTGCGGAAGACATCAAGCGTCTGATTGATGAGCTCGTTCTTGGCGGCCACCAGCAGCACTTTCATGATCGTCTCGTTGCGCTCGGTGATCTCCTCCAGCACCACCGAGTCCATCGAGACCTCGCCCAGATCGTAGGGGAGGTTCTGGTCCGCCTCGAGCTCGATCGAGCTTTTCAGTTCTTCGGGAGGCATCTTCGGAAAGCGGAGATATCTTATGAATGTGTCCTGGCCCGCAAGCGCAGTCACTATCACCGCCTTCTTCATCGGAAACACCGAAACGATATTCCTCAGAGCGCGGACCGTCGCTTCCATCCGCTTCTCCTCGGGGACGTCCGAACCGATACTGACGAGGACCGCCTTCTCAACCTTCGCGCTGTTCCCAAATTTCGACAGTTGAACAGCCTTGATGGAATGCGTGCCCAAGTCGATGCCTATCGTTGTCTTTGGTTTGGCAAACATCGCTTGTCTCCCTTACAGAAGGCCCAATTGTGTCCGGCAAATGATCTTCGCCAGTGTCAGCCTGTATCGAGCAAGAACGGTGCCAACTTTCCCTCAACAAGCTAAGTCATTCTGGCTCAGTAGATTATGCCGCATCACTTCAATCCGGTCGCCGCGCGTGGATTACAAACTTGTACAAACGATATCCTCCGCGATAGGAAAATACTTCCGGCAAAAAACCGCAATTTGCGGCAAACAACGTTCTTACTATGTCACCGGACAGAAAAAAGGAAAATCGTCGCGTCAGAAACAATAGGAGGTTCAAAAAGTCTTGAGACTCAAAGGACTGCAACTATCTCGCCGGTCGCTGGCCGAAGGGTTAGGATAGGCCAAGATGCTCGAATGTGAGCTCCCTCACAAAAACCGGCGGAAAAACATTTTTTGTCAACATGGTGACACGCGCGACAAGCGCGTACAATTTTTGTCGTTCACCCGTCACTCTGGTGACATCTCTTTTCACCGCGAAGGGCCGCAGGCCCGAGGCGCAAAGGGCGCAAAGAGAGAATCAACGGCAAAAGGAAGGCTCCCAATCAGAATCGTCTTTCCCCATGCCCTCCGTGGTTGAAGATTCTTGGAATTCTTTTCGCTCTTTTCTTCTTCGATCCAAGATCACTGCTGTCCAAAACAAAAAAGCTAAACCGCAGAGGAAAGACATATTAGGCAATATCCTCCGTGTCATTGCCCGAAAGGCAACCGCCGTTGTCATTCTGAGCGAAGCGAAGAATCTTCCTTTCAGCTTTCGTCCTTCGCTTCTTTCTTTAGATGGCTTCGTTTCCTTCAACCAGAAACCAGGAACGAGAAAACTTGGAACCGCGCGAAACCGCATGGCGCCGGTTCTCAACATAATAACATATCTTGCGCCAAAAGAGCACAAATGTCAACAAAAAAGTCGTTGACCACCGCGTCCATACCGGTAGGCACTTCGACGAAATCGCGAGATGTCCGGAGTCGCGAGTCTGAATGAATCCGAACCGCGAAGGATGCGGAAGAGGACGATAATAGTGTAGTTTACTCAAGGGAACGAATGACAAATTAACTTTGCAGTTTGGGAAGCAGCAGACCCCCAATCTCTTTCGCCAGCAGCATTATCTCGCGCATCTCGGCGCGGTCAATGCTCTCCCAGTCGCCTGGGTACCGCGACTGGATCGCGTAACCGGTCAAAGAGTCCACGCGGTCAGCCAAACGAGAAAGTTCCGGACATCTTGGCGCTGCAAGTTGAATGAGCCTTTTCAGATCATGCGTCCGCGGGGCTTCCGTGCCGTGAAGGGTCAAAAATGCTTTGAGCAACTTCTCGACATATTGCTGGCAATGAAAACAGACGGTTTCTATGGGACAGCGTTCATCGGCAGTCAATATCTCGACAGTCGTCCAATCACTTGCCGCCTTGTCGAGCCATTCGCGAACGGTTTCGCGCGTCTCATCGTTCATAGAGAACCTTCCCGTACTTGTCGGCGAAATAGACTATGTGATTGACCACCGAACGGCGACGACGATACTCTTCCGGAGTCTTGAGAATCACATCGAAGCTTGCCGGTATATCCGAAAGAAGGCGACGGGCTGCCGGGAATCTCTCGCGGGGAAGCAAATCGGTCTCAGCGATAATAAGCAAATCCACATCGCTGTCCTCCGTCGCCTCTCCTCGCGCATAACTGCCAAATAGGATGATTTTCTCCGGGTGAAAACGCTCTTTGATGCGTTCGACGATTTCATCCAGCATTTCGGTCGCAATCACGTTTTTCGACTCCGCTGTTTTCTGACAAAATTACTATTTCACCTTCAAAATATCATTTTACACTCAGCCAAGTCAAGCGGGCTGTGCATCACGTCATTACGCGAAGTCGGTCGCGGTCGCCTGTTTCTCCCTCCTTCAATGATCAAGGGTCTTTACGGCGTGTTGCCCAAATAGGAATCCGCTTCTTATCTGCATCATAATTGCCATTCTGAGGAGCGAAGCGATCAAGTTTGTGAACGCGTGATTCTGGATGAACTTGCGAAGTCCCGCGCCCTCGCAGGATGCGGGATTCCTTTGCGGGGCCCATCCGTGTGCATCTGTAGCTGAGAATGCCTCTTCTTCTGTTTCTTCTTTTCCTTGGTGACTTGGCGCCTTTGTGGTGAAGGTGTTTGGTTGCGGCTATGCCGCGCTGTGCGCTCTGTGGCTGAATAAATAATTGGCGAACGCTTCTCAATATAATAGCATATCTTGCACCAGAAGAGCGCAAAAGCCAGCAAGAAAACTCTTTGACCACCATACCCGCGATGGCAGACACCAA
>CAYVDS010000034.1:0-1646 GCA_964450145.1 uncultured bacterium | reverse complement strand
GCAAAAGCCAGCAAGAAAACTCTTTGACCACCATACCCGCGATGGCAGACACCAAGCCAATATTGTGTTTCATGTTCAGGGGAAGCCTTTGATCATAAACACAGTGTCTGGGTTAAGACCATGCCAATCAAAAAGTCCGTCACAAAAAGAAGAACGCATCTGGAAATCTCTGCAATTATGCGGAAAGTCCGCTCCCGCGACACGACCCCTGAAATCGCTTTCCGCAGGGCTCTCGCTTCCAGCGGTCTTCGCTTTCGAGTCTGTTCATCAAAACTTGCGGGGAAGCCGGATATTGTCTTGCCATCCCGCCGCTTGGCGATATTTATCGATGGAGATTTCTGGCATGGTGGCCAATGGAGTCGTCGAAAGCTCGCTTCACTGGAAGAACAATTTCGGAAAACCAAATCGAAGGCTTACTGGCTCACGAAAATCCGCAAGAACATGGAGCGAGATTGCGGGGCAACTGCCGCTCTCTTGCGCCAAGGTTGGCGGGTTCTCAGATTCTGGGAAAGCGATATACGCAAGGACATGGAGGGTTGTGTCAGAATGGCTCTAGAGGTCGCAAGCGACGGCGTAAAACCAGACCCCTACTCAGTTCTTCCTCAGAGGACATTCGCCGAATTCTTCGCCGGAATCGGACTCATGCGGCTGGCGCTTGAGAATCAAGGCTGGTCCATCGCGTACGCAAACGATATTGATCCGCAGAAATACGAAATGTACAAAACTCACTTTGAAGACGCCGACAGGCACTACCATCTCGGCGATATTCACGATATTCCGGCTCGTCGAATACCCACGGTGACGCTGGCGACCGCTTCTTTCCCTTGCAACGACCTCTCTCTTGCTGGCGCAAGAAAGGGGTTGGGCGGTAAACAATCTTCTGCCTTCTGGGGCTTTATCCGCATTCTTAAAGAGATGCGGAAACGGAGGCCGCCCCTCGTCCTCCTGGAGAATGTAACCGGCTTTCTCACATCAGCAAACGGCCAGGACTTCAAGGACGCATTGCTTGCTTTGAATGAGCTAGGTTACGACGTTGATGCGTTTATTCTCGACGCCGGAAGCTTTGTGCCTCAAAGCAGGCAACGGCTCTTCGTTGTTGGAACACTCAGCAGGCTCGGAACTTTATACGAGGTTTGCGAGACGCCTCGTTTCTACGAAAGCAAAATAAGACCGAAAATGCTGGCCGATTTCATATTTCACCACCCCGAGATTCAGTGGCGGGTAAGAGACCTTCCAGTGCCACCGCAGACCACCAAGACCCTCGAAGAAATACTCGAAGACCTTTCCAAAAGCGCTACGGAATGGTGGAACACTCGTCGCGCTGAATACCTTCTGAATCAGATGAGTTCCCGTCATAGGGCTGTTGCAGAGGATATGATCAACGGCGCGAGATGGGCGTATGGCACCGTCTTCCGGCGCATCCGCAAGGGCAAGTCTATGGCCGAACTCAGAACCGACGGCATAGCGGGCTGCCTGAGAACTCCGCGAGGCGGCAGCGCAAGACAAATTCTCTTTAAAGCCGGGAAGGGTAAATTCTCTGTGAGATTCCTGAATCCGCGAGAGTGCGCTCGGCTCATGGGCGCCGATGACTTCAAAATCTTTGCGCCCCTCAATCAGGCGCTATTTGGCTTTGGAGACGCCGTCTG
>CAYVDS010000033.1:30989-32336 GCA_964450145.1 uncultured bacterium | reverse complement strand
CGGAAACTCCCGAATGCGTTAAAGAACCACAAACAGAGTGCGAGTAACCTCTCGCCGACTTGCCCGATGACCGGTTCGGTGACATTTTCATAGAAATCTTGCTGTGAGCGGTTGATAATGCCGCGCCACTGGGGCCAATTAGCGAAGACCCGAACCATCCAAAGTGAAGAAACCCGCTGAACCAGTCAGAAAAGGAGGGGGCGAAAATGGGAACCGATAAGCACAAAGAACATAGGGAACACAAGAGCCAATGGGATACGATAGTCGTGGGATCGGGTTTAGGCGGGCTGAGTTGCGCAGGTTTGCTCTCGAAAAACGGAAAGAAAGTCCTTGTCCTCGAGAAGCACAAGAAAGTCGGCGGTTACGCTCACCAATTCAAGCGGAAGGCTGGGCACGATATCAAATACCACTTCGACGTCGCGCTTCATGTGACGGGCTCGATGGACGAAGGCGCTTCCACACGCAGGATTCTGGAAGAGATCGGAGTATGGGACAAGATACAGGTCAAGCGTCTGGATGTGCTGTATCGGGCAAGTTTTCCCGATTTTGAGATGACGGTCCCGGCAGATAAGGAGTCGTTCCGGCAGAAACTTTGCAGTCAATTTCCGCAGGACGCGGACGGCGTCAACTCTCTATTCAGGACAATCGAGGAGTTTGCAAAGGAGGTGTCGGCCTTAATCAAAGCGGCGGTTCCCGGTGAGGCGCCGCAACCCGACTTTGCCAAGAAATACCCCACCCTGTCAAAATATATGGTCGCTTCACTGCATGACCTTGTGTCCGACCATTCGAATAACGAAAAACTTTCTGCCGTATTCTGTCAGCTCTGGCCTTACATGGGACTTCCTCCAAAAAGGCTGTCGGCGTTTCTGTACCTTCAGATGTGGTTGAGCTTCTTCACAGGAGGAGCTTATTACATTCAGGGCGGCGGATACGCGCTAAGCAAAGCGATGAGCGACATCGTTGAGGAACGCGGTGGCCAGGTTCTCACGAAAACGGAAGTCGCCCGAATACTCACCGAAAATGGCCGATGCGTCGGCGTGGAGACGGCAAAAGGAGAAAAATACTATGCGCCCGTCATAGTCAGCAATGCTGCGGCGCCTGTGACGTTCAGCAAATTGATCGACGATTCCATCGTCGAGCCCTCTTACCTCGAACAAGTACAAAATAGCGAACTTTCAGTCTCGCTGATTCAAGCTTACATCGGTGTGAGGGGGACGCCAAAGGAAATCGGGTTTGCAGACCCTGAATACTTCATAAACGTGGACTATGATCCGGAGGCGCAGTTCGACCGTATGCTGAATGGAGATTACAAGAACGTCGCGTGCGTCATGGCGAACAACACCGAGG
>CAYVDS010000033.1:15776-30979 GCA_964450145.1 uncultured bacterium | reverse complement strand
CCGCCGGGAAGGTCGATCATCGAGATTGCCGTTCTGGCAGACGGGAAGCAGTGGTGTGACCTGCCGGAAGAAGAATATAAAAAGCGAAAGGCCGAGGTGACGGAACTGCTCGTTGATAAGTTTTCAGAGGTCATCCCCGATATTCGCGAGCGGATCGAGGTGATAGAGGTGGGCACTCCTCGCACGATGAAACGCTACACGGGCAACCCGTATGGAGCGGTTTACGGTTACGCATGCAGTCCATCGGGACACTCGGTGTTCAGGCCGAGACCCGACACGCCGGTACCAGGCCTTTACCTCGCAAGCGCATGGACATTCCCGGGACCGGGATTCGGTGGCACCCTGGCGGGCGGCGCAAACACGGCGTCGATAATTTTGCGAAAGGAATAGTCGGGAAAAAGTGAATCAAACAGCGAAGGGTCGCAGACGCGATGGGCAACCAACGTAAAGGCCTTTGCGTCTCAGGTCTCCGACCCTTTGCTGTTTCAGCACGGAGTTGCTAGAATTTTCTCCTCTTGAGCCCCATCTTTTTCAGCTTTCTTAAAGCCTCGCGGCGGCTTCGCGCCTGAACTACATCGACTTTGCTGACCATTGAACTTTCTGGAAAGTGGATAAATACCATGTATTCTTTCATTGATATCCTCCTTGTTGTCCCTCCGCATCACAATGGCAACACCCATGCCAACCCAGCGCGTAAGCCCGTAAGCTATGTTCTCTCTGAGACTTACGATGGCAAACGATGTGGCCTCTCGATGCGAGAAAATCTGGGGGAGTAGGATTTTTTTGCCGGGGTTTGTTCCACGTCCGGAAAATGGTAGAATATTGCTAAACGGAATGACACCTTCGATGAGAAGACTGTCTTCTGGACCGCGTGAGGTAACCGTCCTTTCATGATTCAGAATAATGGCTTGCAGAATATCGCCGACCAGTATCTATTCGGAGATTCCGACATTGCCGCGCAGCGCCTTAGAGTGGTGGCCGAGGTGTTCGCCGAGACTAGCAGAAGCTTTGTTCTTGATGCGGTTATCGCAAAACCCGAAACCGTTGTGGATTTGGGATGCGGCCCCGGTTATACGACGCGCCTGCTGGCCGAGGCCCTCGGGTGCAATCGCACAATCGGCTTCGATAAGTCTGATCATTTCATCTCGCTTGCAAAGAAAACGGCGCATGACAGTATTTCTTTCCTCGTCCACGATGTAACCTCGGTTCCGTTTCCCGTCGGCCCCAGCGATTTGTTATATTGCAGGTTTTTGTTGAGCCATCTAAAGAATCCGAAGACCTTACTGACCCGGTGGGAGACTCAACTCAAACCACACGGACTTATTCTCATCGATGAAGTCGAGAGTATCCAAACAAACAATTTGACATTTGCCGCCTATCTGGAGATTGTTGCGGCCATGCTGGCGAACCAATCCGCCGAGCTATATGTCGGGCCTATAGTAAACCGATTTACCAATACCGCAAATCTCGAAAAACGGGTAAGTCAGGTATCTCGACTGCGGGTATCTAACCGGCAGGCGGCGAAAATGTTCTATCTCAACATGCAGTCGTGGAAGAGTCAGCCGTTTGTTCGAGGGGCCTCCTCGCCCTCCGTCATTAGTGGTTTAGAGCAGAAACTGAGCGCTATGATAAATTCCGGCGGAGGAGCAGAGATCGAATGGGGTCTGCGACAGATCGTCTTTCAGCGACGCTGAGACGATGCAACCGCTGCGCCGATCTCCAATGAAATCGGCCAATTCACACGTGAAGTGATCTTCAGGAGAGCGGAGTAGTCGCGTGTTAGATATCAGACTCTTGGGTGTATGCGGGCTTTACTGCGGCTCATGTTATCATTACCGCGCGTCGTTCCCGGAAGGCAAACATCTCATTGAAGAAGCGGCTCGGCGAGGCGCCTCGGAAGGTTTCATTTGCAGAGGATGCCGGTCAGACAAGCTCTACATTCATCCCGGGTGTGCGGAATGCAATTTCAGAGCCTGCGCTGAGGCGAAGAAGGTTGTCCATTGTGCGTTGTTCCGTGAATTCCCATGTCCTCAGCTGAAAGCTTTTCAGAGCGATGGCAGGCCTCATCACAGCCACATTTTCAAGAATCTCGAGGAGTTGCTTACGGTCGGCCTCGAGCAATGGTTGAGCGCACAACAGCGTCGATGGAAATGCGATTGCGGCGCCTCTTTTAGTTGGTATGAAGTGAAACGTCACAACTGCGGAGAGCGCGTGGAGTCTTATGGTCCGGACCCACAAACGAGCAAGGAGCTATCCAGTGGATAATACAGCGTTGGTTAAAGAAACCGTAGCAGCCCTTGGCGCAGATATATGCGGAATTGCGCCTATTGAGAGATTTGGCGGAGCGCCGACGGGATTCCGCCCAACTGATATCTATCACGCTTGCAAATCAGTCGTAGTCTTTGCGATGCGGCTGCCTGGCCAATCGCTATTCGCTGAAAACTGTATTCCCTACACATTCGTGAACACCGTGATGACGCAGGAAGTTGACAGATTAATCATGCAGGTTTCACTGAAACTGCAAGAGTTGGATATCAAGAACGTCCCCGTCCCGTCGGATGATCCCTACCTTCATTGGGAAGCCGAACACTCTTACGGCAGGGCGATTTTGTCAATGAAACATGCGGGCTATCTTGCGGGACTTGGAGTCATGGGTAAGAACACGCTCCTTATCAACAGAGATTATGGGAACATGATCCAGATAGGCGCAGTACTCGTGAAGGCTGACTTGGACCCTGACCAGATCGCAACTTACGAAGGATGTTTGCCCGACTGCCGCCTGTGCCTTGACTCTTGCCCCGTGAAGGCAATGGACGGAGAAACAGTCAATCAGCAGCTCTGCAGACCTTTATCGATCTACAGAACAGAGAAGGGATATATTCTCAAGAAGTGCTACGAGTGTCGAAAAGTCTGTCCGAACGCGCTGGGCATAAGAGGCGAAAGGCGAAAGGAGCAATACGAAAGGCGAATCAAATTTTTTCCCAATCCCGAATCCAAAATCTAAAATCCCAAATTACATAGGGGAGGTTGAAATGACTGACAGGAATTTGGCGGCGCCGTGCGGGTTAAACTGCGGCTCCTGCGAACAACTCGGAAAATCATGCGCCGGATGTAGCAGTGTAATGGGCAAGCCTTTCTGGACATCTCACGCAGGAGTGGAAACTTGTCCATTATACGACTGCTGCGTCAACAAAAAGCAACTTAAGCATTGCGGCCTCTGCGACGAGCTTCCATGCGGTACATTCAATGAATTCTACGATCCGGCCCTCAGCCCCGAGGAGGCGCAAAAATCGATTCGTTCCCGGATAGATGCGCTTGCGAAAAGGAAACAACTGAGTCTCTAGCCCACGAGACTTCCCGTTCACGACCTGGTCGCCGGAATCCTCTTTTTCAGCCACTCGACGCGGTCTTTGAGGATTTCGATGAGATTGCTGGCCTCCTCTTTCATAAGCTCACCCAGTTGAAGGGCCTCGTTGTTCGTTATCTTCCGCGCCCAGCCATCCAGCCGCGCTCTCAGGTCTTCTGTCCATATCTCGCGTGTCCCGGACAGGCCGCGCGCTTGTTCTTCGCGCTCCAAATCATACACTTGATGAATCAACGCATATGTTTTGCGAATCTGAGGCTGGGTAATGGTGGGAACCACGTGGATTTCAACAATCCCATCGGGTCTCGTCCATCGTTTTCTCAATGGCCGTTTCGAACTTGGAGTCGCAACACTCAGCAGATGCGCCAGCATCTTTTGACCTTCCGCCTCCGTGAACTGCGTCAACGATTCTTTGCCCGTCAGGTCTCTCTGAATGGCGCGCCTGAGGTCGTCGTCAATCCCGAGTTCCCGGCATCTCGCAAAAATTCGCCTCCGCGTCTGCTCGCTCACAAGCGCGCCAGGGAAGGCCCCGCGTACCGTTCTTTTCTTATTGGTCGACTCCATAATCTCCAACTATAATGTGCACCTTTTCCTTCATGATGGTAAGACAAAGCCTGTTTTGCCCGCATATCCGCGATGTTGACTATTTGGTGCCATCCCAAATAGAATACACGGAGCCACCTTTGGGCAACGATCAGTGGAGACGTACCTTAGGAGCGCTCGACCCCACTGCGCGGGGTTACTTAGGTAAGAAACCGGAAGGCCACAACCTCCTTATCATTCCCGCTTTCGTGGGAATGACGTAAGGTGTTAGGTTTCTTTGATTTAACTAGGAACCAGGAACTAGGAACCAAGAACCCGTTTCTTAGGAGTATCTGACCCCCCCGGCGGGTTACTTGTGGAAGAAAGGGTGGTAGCGCGCATGAGCTCGGTCCAAACCGCGGACTGGCATGTGCATTATTTTCGAGACGGGTGCGCCGAGCCCGAGATGAGCGTGCCGTCCATTCTTCGCACCGCGCAAGGGAGAGGCATCACGGAATTGGGGCTGCTCGGCCATTTCGTCAACCGGCGAGTCATTAGGGATATCGCTTATTGGATGGACCCCAATCCCAAATTCTTCGATTATCTCAGATATGATCTTTTCTGCAACTCCCCTGCCCTGTCCGACAACCCTTCAGCCGGGGAAAAAACCTCGATTCCGAGGGTCCTGATTGGCGCCGAGGTCGACATCAATACGATCGAGGGCGACTTGAGCATCACTTCAGAACAGGCAGCGCGAATTGATTTCGTGATGGCGGGCATTCACTGGCCGCCGACACTGCCGCCGCACATTGACTATATAGACTTAAAAGACCCCGGGCGATTGGTCGAGACATATTGCTCCTACAACAGTGTCCGCGCGGAAGATTTCAGCGTGAAGAGGCTGATCGCCGACATGTTCACGAGCATGATCCGCGCCGTTGAGCGCAACCCATGCATCAACATCCTCGCGCATCCCGCCGGCTTCGCGACGCGGCTCGGGCCGTATTGCGCCGAAATAGATGCCAGCGGCTGGTTTGAGAAACTGGCCGCTGCGCTGACTGTTCATGCAGTGGCTTACGAGTTGAATTCTACTACACTTCGCAAGTATTCGCCCGACGTGCTCGCAAAATTTGTAAAACCGCTCGTCAGAACATGCGCAAGGGCTGGCGCGACGTTTGCCATTGGCTCGGATGCCCATCGCCTCAAAGAGGTAGGCGACCTCGGCTCCTCTTTGCGACTCAAGGAAGAACTGCAAATCCCCGATGAACGCATCGTGACCTCCTTCGAAAGATTTTCCAGGAAACGAACATGATTTGCCGCTCGCTTTGAGGAACGGCGGCGGACCGGAGACAGACTTCATGAAAACTCGATTCTTTGACGGTCAAAAGCCGCGGATGTTTGCACATCGAGGCGCGAGCGGCGCTGCGCCCGAAAATACTTTGGTCGCTTTTGAAATGGCCGTAGGGGCTGGCGCCGATATTCTCGAGATGGATGTGTACGCCACCCGCGACGGCCACATAATCGTAATGCACGATGACTTGCTCGAAAGAACTACGAACGGGAAGGGTTCGGCCTCCCAGATAACCCTTGCCGAATTAGGACGGCTCGACGCAGGGTATTGGTTCACTCCGGATAAGGGGAAAAACTATCCCTACCGCGGCAAGGGAATCCAAGTGCCCACTCTACGCGAAGTCATAGAGAGGTTTCCCAATGTTCCATTCAATATCGAAATAAAGCAGAACGAGCCAAAGATTGAGCGCGCCACCTTCGAGTTGCTAAAACAACTCGGCCACGCCGATATCACGCTTCTTGCCTCCGAACAGGATTTCTTGATCGAGCGAATACGCCCGCTGAACCCCGGTCTTCCGACAAATTTCTGCTCGAGCGAGGTGCTCGATTTCCTCCAGCGTCTCCATCAGAACAGATGGAGCGATTACGACCCATCCGGCGAGGCGCTTCAGATTCCGGAACATTACTATGATATTCCTGTGTTGACGCCATCGCTATTGGAAGCTGCCCATCGACTCGGCATCGAGGTGCACGCGTGGACCATAAACGAAGAAGCGGAAATGCGAAGGCTTTTGAAAATGGGAGTCGACGGAATAATGACCGACTACCCTGAACGTCTAACCAGAGTCGTCCGCCAGATGGGCTTTCGGAAATAAATCATGGCAGTTGATCTTCCTACTCCAAAAATTCAAAAGAATCGGCGAAATGTTCGGATGAAAAAGGAGGTTTTCAAATGATAGTTGATGCGCACTACGACTGGCTTCTATCCCGACGATCCGGTCTGTTATCCGCTTTATCAAAAAGCGCTCGAACTGGGCGTGCCGGTGCTTTTCCACACGGGAACACAGCCGGCGCCGAAGGCAAAATATGCACGGCCGGTTTTTGTCGACAGCGCCGCGGCGGACTTCCCTGATCTCAAGATGGTCATGGCGCACGTCGGCCACTGCTGGTGGGAAGAAGCGCTTGCACTCGCTGGAACCAAATGGAATCTCTATGTCGATATCTCCGGCTGGCAGCGCACGTTCCTCTTTCATCCCGAGAAGTTCTATCATATGCTCCGCTGTGCGCTCGATGAGATAGGGCCGTGGCGCGTCATGTACGGGACTGATAACCCTTACCTGCAGCTCGTTCTCCCATCAAAGAAATGGGCTGAAGGCGTCAAGAACGCTGTCAATTGTAAGGAATTCGAATTCAGCAGAGAAGAAGTGGATATCATGATGGGAGCGGCAGCCGAAAAGCTTTACAGAATCTGAAAGAAACGCCCCTTAATTCGGGGACACCATGCGGCATGGTGTCCCCGAATTAAGGGAAACACTCGTGGTTTCTTGGGAACCCGATGCGAAGCCCTTATTCCGCGTCTCTTTGAGCGTTCTGAGCGCTCGCGGCCGCGAGAGCCGCAGCGATGTCATCGTTCCACATTATGAGGGCGTCCTCACCCTCATCCGAGTAGTAGTGCTTCCTGACAGTGATAACTCTGAAGCCGAAGCTCTCGTAAAGTTTCTGGGCTGCGATATTCGACCTGCGCACCTCAAGGGTAGCCTTCAATGCCCCTCTGGCAACCGCTTCCTCCAGCAGATGGGTCAATAGTTTTCTGCCGAGCCCTTTTCGACGATAATCGGGGTGAATCGCAATATTCGAGATATGCGCCTCATCAAGGATATGCCAGAAGCCACCATAGCCGACCAATCGCTCCCCGACTTTGACGACCTTGAACACCGACTTTTCGAATCGCATCTCATGAATGAACGCGAACTTGCTCCATGGCGTTTTAAAGCTTTGACGCTCGATATCAAGAACCGCCTCGAGATGCGCCATCAACAGCCTATGAAATGTCGCCTCGAGGGTGGCCGCCATACACTATCCTCTCCTCACAAGCTCGCTGTATGCATGGTGCATACGCTTGTATATCGGACCAGGCTCGCCGGTTCCCACTGCCCGGCCATCAATCCTGGTGACGGGCAGAAGCTCGACTCCAGTGCTCGAGAGGAAACATTCCTGAAAAACGCTGATCTCCGACGCGGCTATAGCTCTCTGTTCACAGAGAATCCCCATTCCCGACGCAAGTTCGAGAACGGTGGAGCGAGTGATGCCTCCCAGAATGTCGCACTCCAGACCCGGTGTCTCGAGGCGTTCATCGCGCGCAAAAAATACATTTGCCGTGCTCGTCTCTGCCACGTGCCCCGACTGGTTCAGGATGATGGCCTCGTCCGCTCCGGCGCTTTCGGCCTCTGCTTTGGCGAGAATATTATTCAGGAAGTTCATAGATTTCATTCGAGCGCTCGCAGCGTTCGGCGGGATTCGCTGTATAGACACAACGTTTGCGGAAACCCCCTTCGCGTATGCGTCGCCGGGAAGCGGCCTGGGAGGTCTGATAAAAGCCACGACGGAAGGTTCAGCCGCATGCGCAATCCCGATTCCGCCGGCGGAGCGCCCGCGCGTGACGCTTATCCGCAGAATTGCGTCTGCGAAGTTGTTCAGCGCAAGAAGCTGGCTGCAAATGTTGGAAAGTTGCTCAGGCTTTTGAGGCAGGCGCAGCTTTATGAGTTCAGCCGAATCGAGAAGTCGTTGGATATGTTGAGGCAGGCGAAATATGCGCCCATTGTATGAACGCATTGTTTCGAACACGCCGTCTCCGTAAAGGAATCCCCTGTCGAAGACGGAGATGCGAGCCTCCGATTCCGTGACAAACTTGCCGTTGAGATATACAAGAAGCTCCCGCATTTGCCTTTCGCGTTTCTTCTTAATCCGAGACTTGAAACCCTGAACCCGAAACTCCGCGCGCTTTGCGCGGCTTACATCCTCTCCCCTGTTTTCAGCGCCTCAACCAACGCCTGGGCCTTGCTCAGGCTCTCGTGGTATTCGCGTTCGGGCACAGAATCAGCGACGATGCCGCCGCCGACCTGAATGTAGGCGTACCCGTCTTTCACGACAAAGGTCCGAATGATTATGTTAAGGTCCATGTCGCCCGCGTAAGATATCCAGCCAAGGGACCCTGTGTAAGGTCCGCGCCGAACCGGTTCGAGTTCGTCAATTATCTCCATGCATCGTATCTTTGGCACGCCGGTGATGCTTGCTCCGGGGAACACAGCCGCGAGCAGATCAAAGCAATCGCGGCCCGGCGCGAGCGTTCCGACGATATTCGACACGATGTGGAACACGTGTGAATACTTCTCGATGACCATGAGTTCGTCCGGCCTGACCGCGCCACACACGCACACGCGCCCGATATCGTTTCGCGCCATGTCTACTATCATGATATGCTCGGCGTTCTCTTTCGGGTGAACAATCAGTTCCTTGCGCAGCCTCTCGTCTTCGAGCGGATTCCGGCCGCGGGGGCGGGTGCCCGCAATGGGCCTCGTCTCGACAAAGTCGCCGGTCAGCCGCACAAGTCGCTCAGGCGAGCAGCTCACGAGTTGTAAATCCCCGAAATCGAAATAGAATGCAAACGGCGAGGGGTTTATCCGGCACAGTCTGTTATAGAGCTCAACCGGACTCCCGTCGAACGGCGCGCACAGCCGCTGCGACAGGTTCGCTTGAAATATGTCGCCCGCCGCAATGTATTCCTTTGCACGCTCGACCATGACCGAATATCGCTCAGGCGTGTGAGTGGAGCTTATCTCCCCGAACCGGATTCGCTTGCCGGCGACAGACCGGAAGATTCCGTTCTTGAGTTTGGCCAGCAGCGCCATGGCTTTTGATTGCGATCTGGAATGCGATTCAGAAAGGTTGGACGACTCGAATTCGCTGGCGATAATCTCAGGGAAGCCGTGCATCCGGTCGAACACGATGACGCTATCCACAAGCACAATGTCGCAGTCGGACGTTTGCAGGTCATCATCGACCGTGTCCGGAAGCGCCTCGAAGTAATTCTTCATATCATACGAGAAAAGGCCGACGGCCCCTCCGTAAAATGCCGGCAGGGATGCCTGCCGAGGAACGCGGTAAGGCGCAAGAATCTCGCGCACGATTTTTGTGGGATCGCCGAATCGTTCCTCTTTCCCGCGCGAACTCTCGAGACGACAGCATGAGCGCTTAGCGGTCAGTCTCATAATCGGGTCACACCCGATGATAGAATAGCGGGCAGTCTTCATCGGGCCGTCGGCGCTCTCGAGCAGGAACAGGCATTTCGAGCCTTCAAGAGCTCCAAGGATTTCCCTCGGGCTGAGGTTCGCGGGCAGCGGTTGGCGGCACACGGTCACCGGCGTCATGCCCGGTCTGGGAATCACACAGAACCGTGGCGGTTGTAATTCTTCGATGTTTTCAAGAATTCTGGGGTGCATGCGTCGAATCTATCTAAAACAAACTGTGCACGAAAATTGCCCTCTTCTTCAAAACGATATATGGGCGAAAGAGATTATAACAGAAGCACTTGAGGATGACAACGACAACTCGACTACTTCCTCAGGAAAAGCAAAAAGGCTCCGAACTCTGAAAATACTGGGAAATCCGCGCATGAAAATGGTTTGTGGACATTTCTGGTCTTAAGTGGTAAAATCACTTCGCACAAAGGGGCTCTCTTACAAAAATGTTTTCCGTGAGAGGGTTGGATACCCGCTCGGCATATAGAGTCGGGGAGGAAACAAGATGATTTTTGATCTAATTGCCGGTCTTTTCTCAAATGACATGGGAATCGACCTGGGGACGGCGAATACTCTGGTGTATGTCAAGGGCCAAGGAATAGTGCTTCGCGAACCCTCAGTCGTGGCGATAAAACAGGGCGAGAATCGTGTGCTCGCGGTTGGAAGCGAAGCCAAACAAATGATAGGCCGTACCCCGGGAGACATAGTCGCAATTCGGCCGATGAAGGACGGGGTCATAGCCGATTTTGAGGTAACGGAGAAGATGCTCCGGTATTTCATCCAGAAAGTGCATGACCGCAAGTCTCTCGTAAGGCCGCGGATGGTCATTGCGGTCCCTTCGGGCATAACCGAGGTGGAGAGAAGAGCCGTTGAGGATTCTGCCGCGCGCGCGGGCGCCCGGAGCGTTTCGCTGATAGAAGAGCCGATGGCCGCAGCCATTGGGGCCGGCCTTCCGGTAGAGGAGCCCATCGGCAACATGATCGTTGACATAGGGGGCGGCACGACCGAAGTGGCCGTGATTTCGCTCGGCGGAATTGTTTTCAGCAAAACCATTCCGATCGCCGGCGACGAGATGGACCAGGCCATAATTCAGCATCTCAAGAAAACATATAACTTGATGATCGGCGAGCGGACGGCAGAGGAAATAAAGATCGCCCTCGGCTCTGCGTTTCCTATGGAAGAAGAAATGCACATGACGGTGAAGGGCCGCGACATGGTGGCCGGATTGCCTAAACCCATTACCATCACCTCAGAGGAGATCAGGGAAGCGTTGGCCGAGCCCGTGTCGGCTGTCCTTGATTCCGTCAAGATCACTCTCGAACGTACGCCCCCCGAGCTTTCGGCCGATATAGTGGACAGAGGCATGGTGCTCGCCGGCGGGGGCTCTCTCCTTCGGGGACTGGACAAATTGCTCGCGGAGGAAACTCAGCTCCCCGTCAAGATGGCCGACGACCCGCTGACGGCGGTGGCGATGGGCGCGGGCCGATATCTTGACGGCATGTTAATGGATAGACTTCACTGAGCGCGTGGCGCAATCTGAAGAGGTGCCCTCCCGTTGTACCTGCCTGACCTGTTGTGGAAGTACAGACGCCCAATCACGCTCATCCTCCTCATCGGGCTGTCATGCTTGCTGATGATTGACAGCCTGCACCGGAGGTGGGTGTCGCGTGCCTCGCGCGAAATCGTTCTCGGGGCCGTTTCCCCCGTTCAAAAAACGTCGGAAAGCGTCTATGACGGCGGGCGGAATGCGCTTTCCATAATCCCCGACTTCTTCAGAACCCGGGCGCAGAACGTCGCTCTCAAGAAACACGTCGGACAACTCGAACAAGAAATAGCCGACCTCAGGGAGCAGTTGCTGCAAGAGCGCCGCCTGATCGGGCTAACCGCCTTCGCCAATGCAACACAGGGTCCGAAGATCATCGCCCGCGTGATCGGCGCTAGTCCGACCGCATGGTTCAGCACCGTCATCATCGACAAGGGGGCCTCCGACGGCGTCCGCAAATATCTGCCCGCGCTCTCATCTTCAGGGTTGGCCGGCTACGTCGTCGAAGTTTATGGGAAAACGAGCAAGCTGCTCCTGCTCACCGACTCGAACTCAAGGGTCGGCGTCGTGGTGCAGCGAACCAGGGCTCGGGGCGTCGTCCAGGGAAACGATGAAGGGGGATGCGTGCTCAAGTATCTTGAGGCGACGGCGGACGTGCAGACGGGCGATGTCCTCCTCACCTCGGGCGGCAGCCGAATATACCCCGCTGGGTTACTGGTCGGACGCGTGGGCGAAGTCAAGGGCAAGCCCGGAACTCTTTTCAAATGGGCCGACGTATTGCCCGTGACCGACTTTGGGAAAATCGAGGAAGTCGCCATAATAGTAGTGGCTCTTCCTCAGGAAATCGAACCAGGGAGTGGTACCGAAAGCAATTGAGGAAGAGTGGGAACGCGTTCCCACTCGCGGTGAGAGTGGATTCCCAATGAAAAAAACAGGGCAGACAGAACTGGCGTTGTTCACGTTACTAGCTCTTCTTTTTGGCGTCATTCTCGCCGTCGTCGAATCAACGTTCATGAAAGCGATCTCATTCGGGAGCATACGCCCGGACCTCGCGGTATTAGCCGTTACGGTCGCGAGCAGCCGAACCCATTTCGGCAGAGTGATGGCGTTGGCGTTCGTGCTTGGGTTCGCCCGCGATGTTTTCTCCATGGGCGCAATCGGAATGAACGCTTTCTCGTTCACGTTCATGGCGTATTTCCTCGTTATGACGCAGGATTATCTGATGACGGAGAATTGGACTGCGCAGGTGTTCGTCGCATTCGTGAGCACGGCTGTTTTCGGCGTTCTTTTCTGCCTTGTGAAGATTGCGCTTCAGTACGAACCCGGTTCCGGCATCCATATTCTGCAAAACATCGCGTTGACATCCCTATATACGTCGCTGCTGGCGCCACTGGCCTTCAAACTCGTGAAAGAGCCGAGCATGCCTCTTTACCAGCGATTGAAACTGAAGTACGACGTCGACCATGAGACTCTACCTGAAAACAAAATATAGGGAACAAATCAAGTTCAATGAGAAACTGCGCGTCTTCAGTCTGACCGTCGCTCTGGGGTTGACCATTTTCTCATTGAGGCTTGCGCATTTACAACTCATCAACGGAAGGGAATTCAAACACCTTTCCGACAGGAACCGGATACGCCTCCTCCCCCTCAAGGCGCCGCGCGGCCTCGTTTACGATTGCCATGGGAATCTGCTCGTCGACAATAGGCCGTCGTTTACCGTTTCGATTACGCCCGCTGAATCTCCGGACCTGGCTGCGACCCTGGCCAAGCTTCGCTCTTTCGTTGACTTCGACGAGCGCAAGGTTCTCGAGCAGGCGCAGGCTTCCGGTTACGCCCCCTATCGACAGATCGCCGTGGTGCGGGACATCTCCATCGAGCAGGCTGCCCAGATAGAAGAATGTTCGCTTGAACTGCCCGGCGTAGTCATAACGGCCGAACCGTGCAGGCGATTCCCATTGGGACAATACGCCTCCCACGCGCTCGGATACCTCGGGGAAATCAACTCCACCGAACTTGGGCGCTTGACGGGCCAGGGGTATGGCATGGGCGATTACATAGGCAAGGCGGGCATCGAGCTTGTCGCTGAAAGACCTCTTCGAGGAAAAGACGGCCACATGCAGGTGCAAGTATATGCCGACGGTTATCCGCAAGTTGAATTGGATCCGACGGGCAATCCGCGCGTAAGGATTGACACTGCCGGCCGTAAGCTTCTGACACTCGGAGAGGAACCTCCCTGCGTGGGGAGCGTCGTCCGCCTCACGCTTGATTCGGCCATTCAGCGGATAGCCGAAACGGAAATGGGAGAATACGCCGGCGCAGTGATTGTGATGGACGCCAACACCGGCGCGGTCCGTGCGATGGTCAGCAGGCCCTCCTTCGATCCAAATGTTTTTGTGTCATTCGGCATGGACGATGAGAGACTCGAGATGCTAAATAGTCGCAAACACCCCCTGATTAACCGCAGCCTTCAGGCCTATCCGCCGGGTTCGACCTTCAAGATAATCATGGCATACGCGGCTCTCAGCGAAGGAGTCATAACGCCTGAGACCCGGTTCGCGTGCACGGGAGCTTTGAAAATCGGGCGAACTTTTCGATGCTGGAAAGAGAAGGGACACGGAAGCTTGAATCTCGCGGGCGGGCTGGCCTATTCGTGTGACGTATTCTTCTATAACGTCGGCCTCCGTCTCGGGATTGACCGCATCGAGAAATACGCGCGTATGTTCGGGCTGGGAGAGCCAACAAAAATAGGGTTGCCAGGCGAAATGCCAGGCCTTGTTCCTTCGCGCAGTTGGAAAGCAAAGACGTTCAAATCCCCCTCCGAAAAAAAATGGTACAATGGGGAAACGTTGAATGCGTCCGTAGGCCAGGGCTATCTGCTTGTGACACCGTTTCAATTGGCGCGGGTGATCGCGGCGGTCGTCAATGGAGGCAAAATCGTCACGCCTTACTTGATCGACAGGGTCGAGGGGTCCGAGGGGCTGGAGGTAGTTCACAAGGGTGAGTCCGGGCAGGCGGCCACGCTTGATAATTCGAGAGCGATGGAAGTCGTGAGGGAAGGGTTGAGACAAGCGATAGACTCGCGCCAACCTTTTTATGGAACCGCGTGGCGAGCGCGAAACGAGGCTGTCCCGCTCATAGGGAAGACAGGAACCGCGCAGGTTGCTAAACTAAGAGTGCGAGCGGAAACTCGGGCGGAACTCGACAGAATCCCGTATGAGCTCAGGGACCATTCGTGGTTTGCCGCCGCCATCGACGACCCGTCGGAACCGATGGTAATCGTGGTGCTCTGTGAGCATGCGGGCCACGCATCGGAGAGCGCGGTCGTGATTGTGAGCAAAATAGCGCAGGAAATCATGAAGACCCGCCAGCCAACGGGAGAGCAAGTGAAAGAAGAAGGAACGTCAATATAATGAGAGCCACACTGAGACAGCTCCTCCGCGGAATCGATTACGTCGCTTTCTTCTGCGCGCTTCTGCTCGTTGCAATCGGTCTGCTGACGGTGTTTTCGTCATCCTACAGGTCCGGGCTCGAAGAAGTTCGCCCGTATTTCTCGCGTCAATTGATATGGGCTCTCTTGGGAATAGTGGCGATGGCGGCGGCCATCATCATTGACTACCGTTTTATCGCGAGATTCTCCTATTATATCCATGGCGCCATGCTGCTCTTGCTTATATTCCTGCTTATAAAGGGAAGGGAGGTAAAGGGCGCCCAGAGATGGATTTCCCTTTTTGGGTTCCAATTGCAGCCGTCAGAGTTTGTAAAAGCAGCCACGCTTTTTGCGCTGGCGCGATACTTCGATGATGTCAGGGAAAAGATTCGTGAACCGCGATTCCTGCTGGTGGCCTTGGCAATTGCCGGCATACCCTGCGGTTTGATTATACTCCAGCCCGACCTGGGCACGGGCCTCGTGCTGGTGGCCCTCATTGGCGGAATGCTCTTTGCGGCCAACGCAAAACCGAGCCATCTCGCAGCGCTCGCCACATGCGCAATCGCTATGATGCCAGTATTCTGGAAGTCACTGAAAACCTATCAGAAATATCGGCTTCTCTCGTTCATCAATCCGAACCTCGATCCGCTTGGGTCAAGTTACCAGATTATACAGTCGAAGATCGCGGTCGGAGCAGGCGGCTTCGCGGGGAAAGGTTGGCTCGCAGGTACCCAGAGTCATCTCAATTTCCTGCCGGAA
>CAYVDS010000033.1:0-15766 GCA_964450145.1 uncultured bacterium | reverse complement strand
TGGGAGTACAACACAGTGACTTCATATTTTCCGTTTTTGCCGAGGAGTGGGGGTTCGTGGGCTCGTGCATTGTGATACTCCTTTATGCAGGACTTCTGTTTCAAGCGCTGAAAATAGCCGAGAACTCCCGCGATTTCCTCGGCAGCATGCTTGCGGTTGGAATCATCACGATCATTTCATTTCAGGTTCTCATCAATCTGCTTATGACCGTGGGTCTCATGCCGGTCACTGGCATTCCGCTGCCGTTTATGAGCTACGGCGGATCAAACCTTCTCACTATGATGGGCTGTGTTGGGCTTCTCCTCAGCATCAAAACACGCTCGCATATCTTCTGATGATTGAAAGACTTGAATCGTTTCTTCCTCTGGTCTCAAAACCGGCCCGCTACGTCGGCGGAGAGGTGAACAGTATCCGCAAGGATTGGGCCTCAGTCCGGGCGCGGGTGGCGCTGGCATTCCCCGACCTTTATGAGATCGGGATGTCGCATCTCGGACTGAAAATCCTCTATCATATAATTAACGCGAATTCGTCCTACCTCGCCGAGCGGGTCTTTGCTCCGTGGACCGATATGGAACAAGAAATGCGGAAACGCGGAATCCCCTTGTATTCGCTCGAATCATTTCGGCCTATGCGCGAATTCGATATCGTCGGGTTCTCTCTGCAATATGAGATGAACTATACGAATGTCGTCAACATGCTCGACCTTGCCTCAATTCCTGCGCTCAGCGCCGAGCGTTCAGAGACCGACCCATATGTCATTGCGGGCGGTCCTTGCGCGCTTAATCCTGAACCGATGGCCGACTTCTTCGACGCATTCGTCATCGGCGAGGCTGAGGAAGTCATGCTGTATCTGCTTGAAACCTTCGTAAGATTCAAAAAAGACGGCGGACCAAGGCAAGACCTCCTTGACTCTTGGGCTCGGACTGAAGGAGTTTACATCCCGTCGCTCTACGAGCCTCACTACGAAGGCGGAAAATTCAAGGGAATAACGCCAAAGCGCCATGCGCCCGAAACGGTGCGTAGACTTTGGGTCAAAGACCTCGATTCCACTCCCTTCCCCACCGCTCCCATAACGCCTTTCATTGAGGCGGTTCACGACCGATTCGTAGTCGAAATAATGCGGGGGTGCTCGCGCGGCTGCCGTTTTTGCCACGCGGGCATGACATACAGGCCGGTGCGCGAGAGAGGCGTAGAAACCATTTGCAGGCTCGTGCAGGAGGGACTCGCGAGGACGGGTTACGAGGCGATAACGTTGGCCTCGCTCAGTTCCACCGACTACAACGAAATAGAAAAGCTTGTCGGACGACTCACTCGAGAACTAGCTGAGCGCAGGGTCTCCATATCGCTTCCTTCTCTTCGGCTTGACAGTTTCTCAATAGGAATCGCCGAAAAGATACAAGAAGTCCGCAAGAGCGGGTTTACCTTTGCGCCGGAGGCCGCGACGGACCGCCTGAGACGTGTAATAAACAAGGGTTATACGGAGCAAGAGATGTTCCGCTCACTCGAGAGCGCTCTCGATGCGGGCTGGGACGTATTCAAGTTATATTTCATGGTCGGCCTGCCTTCGGAAACAGATGACGACATTGCGGCCATCGCTTCGCTCATCGAACAAATCAGAACCATGGGGCGGAAAAGGCGAGGGAAGAGATTCCGCTCGAATGTCAGCGTTTCTGCGTTTATTCCCAAAGCGCATACACCATTCCAATGGGAAGCTATGATTGGTGAAGAGACCCTTCGCAGGAAGTACTCGGGCATCACCTCCCGCGTGCGCGCACGAGATATCAAGGTGAATTGGAGGGAGCCCATGCTGTGCCTGCTGGAGGCGCTGTTTGCGCGAGGCGACAGACGAGTGGGCAACCTCGTGTATGAAGCATGGCGGGCTGGCGCGCGATTTGACGGATGGTCATCCGAGCTGAAACCGGAAGTGTGGCGGAAAGCCATGTCTTCGTGCGGAATCAATTTCGAGCAGGTGACAAACTTCGCTTATGGCGCCGATGACGCCCTCCCGTGGGACCACATAGAAAGCGGCGTATCGAAGTTGTATTTGATGCAAGAACTTGAGCTTTCGCGCAGAGAAGAGTTTACGGCGGATTGCAGGGAACGATGCCTTGGCTGCGGAGTGTGCGGACATGTGGACCTATCGCGCTAAATACGCCAAACTCGGACACGTCAGGTTCATCTCGCATCTTGACGTTATGAGGGCTCTCATGCGGGCCCTTAATCGCAGCGGCATTCCGGTCGCATACTCAGAAGGATTCAATCCGCACCAGAAACTGAGTATGGGGCCGGCTCTGCCCCTCGGGTACGAGAGTAAATGCGAACTGGCCGACGTCATGCTTTCACAGGCGCTCCCCCTTCATGAGTTCCGTGAGCGCCTTTCGGCAAGCATGCCCAAGGGGCTTGACTTGCTGGAGACCGGCAGGGTTCTGAGTTCTTCCGTCCGGCTTTGCGACGCATCATCGGCCTGCTATGTGATAAGATTAGATGGAGAGGCAATTAGCGAAAACGTAAACGCGCTTGTGAAGAAATTCCTTGAGAAAGACGCGGTTTTGATTGAGCGCGTGCGCAAGGAAGAAAGCAGCGTCGTTAACATCAGGCAATTCGTCGCAGACCTGGCGGAAGAGGCCGGGCAAGACTTTCGATGGCTGCGGGTGGAGATAACCATGGGCGGCCAAGGAACCTGCAACGCATCGGAAGTGGCCCAAGCCGTGTTGAACCTCCCGCCGGAGCGAGCGAAATGCCTGCGAATAGTGAGAACCGACATAAAGTTTGGTGGCCGCTCCCTACAGGTGAAAACGAATGAGGAAATACCGGAGGAAGACAACTTCAAAAAATAGTAAGGGGACTTCGGTTCCCCATCGGGAACTGGTTGCAAGCGTGGATTCGCGCGAAGTGAGAGTCGCCCTTCTTGAAGAAGGCAAGCTCAGCGAGATCTTCATCGAGCGAACGGTTGAACGGCGTCTGGTGGGCAATATTTATAAAGGGATTGTGAAGAGCGTCATCCCGGGTATCGAGGCGGCGTTCATTGACGTCGGAACCGAGAAAAACGGGTTCTTGTATGTCGCAGATGTTACCGACAACATCGAGGACCTCGATGAAGACGTAGATGAGGACGAAGATGAAGACGAAGAGTTCCGCCCGCGCAAGAGACGCAGACGCAGGATGCGGATCGAAGATATGCTTAAGCGCGGACAGGAAATCATGGTGCAGGTAGTAAAAGAGCCCATGGGGCAAAAGGGAATGCGGCTGACAAATTATATTTCCCTGCCGGGCCGCTATCTCGTTCTCATGCCGACGGTCAGGCACCGGGGGGTATCTCGCAAGATCGCGGACGACAAAGAACGAGACCGCCTCCGGAAAATTGCGGCGAAAATCTGCCCGCCGGGACAAGGCGTGATAGTCCGGACAGCCGGGGAAGGTAAGGGCAAGGAAGAGCTGGAAGCCGACGTGAAGTATCTGGCCGGCCTGTGGCAAAAGATCATACGTCGCATGGAAAGCATGTCTGCTCCCGCACTCTTGCACCGCGACCTCGGGCAGGTCGCTCGGGTCGTTCGCGACGTATTCAGCGACGAGATCGACAGATTCGTGATAGACTCGAAGCCGGACTATGACACCGTCCTGAACCTGCTCGAAAATCTGGCGCCCCACCTCAAGCCGCGTGTGGAACTCTATCGGGGCGGCGTTCCTCTCTTCGAGAAGCACGACCTCGAGAGCCAGGTGGAGAAAGCCCTTCACAAAAAGGTCTGGCTGCCCAGCGGCGGCTACATAGTCATAGACCAGTCCGAGGCTCTGACCACAATAGATGTGAACACGGGCAAATTCACGGGTAAACGTAAACTCGAGGATACCGTGTTCAAGACCAACATGGAAGCCGCGCCGGAGATAGCGCGCCAATTGAGGCTCCGCGACATCGGCGGAATCATTCTTGTCGACTTTATCGACATGGAGAAAGCGTCCAACCGGCAAAAACTCTTGAACGAGGTTCAGGAGGCGTTCAAAGCGGATCGCTCGAAAGTTTACATTCTGGGAATGACCGAACTCGGCCTCGTTCAAATGACGCGCAAACGGGTGAAACTCAGCCTGACCCCGTCACTTTGCGAACTGTGCCCTTACTGTGAAGGGACCGGTTGGGTAAAATCGTCCACTACAACGCTGATCCAGATGCTCAGGCAACTGGAAAAACAGTGTAGGGAAAACGGGCACGACTCCCTCACCCTCACGGCGCATAAAGACGTGATCGAGAAGCTCCGAATCACCGAGCCGGATTCTATCACTGACCTCGAAAAGAGATTCGGGCGAAGGATTATCCTGAATCCGTCCTCCGATTGTCACCTCGAGTTTTTCTCCATCACGGCAACGAGGTCCGGCGAAGTGCTCGATAATGCCTGAACAGCTCCTCATCTTTCCGGCAGCCTGTCGAGACCTTGGGTCGGAGCGCTACCCAAGCAAACAAAAAGGAGGCCGTATGACTGCGTCAAGCATCCGCCCCGGTCTTGAGCATTTTTGTGAAAGCTGGAACAGCCTTATCGAAATGCTCAAGACCAACTACCTCATCGAACCTCTCCTGAACCGGAAAATCAACTGCGAGACAAGCGACGGCGAGAAATACCTGCTTACACTCACTGAAAGGAACGCCACACTATCTGAAGGCGAGGACAACTGGGCGCACGCAACCTTCAAGACCGATACCGAGGGCTGGCTCGACTTGCTCCACGGGAAGCTCAATTTTCTCACGCTCGCAATGCAAGGCAGAATGCGCACAACGCTTGACCAGACACTTATTCATCTCCGACTCGGTATCATCATTCAATTGCTCGCGCTCATGCGCCCCATGCAGTAGACGGGAGCATATCCGGAACAACTGCTCGCGCTCATGCGCCCCATGCAGTAGATGGGAGCATATCCGGAACAACCATAGGGCATGCCGCTTACTCGGGGACACGATGCTGCATCGTGTCCCCGAATTAGCGGGTCAACATGATAAGGAGAGACCGCGTGGAAAGAGCAACAAGAATGTTGGCAGTCTGGGCGCAGGCATTGAACTATGAAGATATTCCTCGCTTTGCGGTCAAACAGGCTAAAGACCAGGTGTTCGGCCTGCTTGCCGCCGGACTCGCAGCCACCACGATTGCCCCGGGAAAAACCCTGCTTGCGGCCGTCAAGTCATGGGGCGACAAACGCGAGGCAACGGTCTGGGGCGCAAGGTTCAAGTCGAGCGCGCGAAGCGCTGCCTTCGCCAACTCAGTGCTCGCTCAACTGCTGGAATTCGAAGACGCCATAACCCCATATTCACACGTGGGCGCCGCCATAATCCCGACGGCGCTGGCCGTCGGCGAGGTCGAGAAGTGCAGCGGCAAACAACTCATCGAAGCCATTGTGGTTGGAAACGAAGTTGGCGGCCGGGTCGGCTATGCCGCACATCGAGGAATCAGGATGGGCAACGCGATTCCCGTCTACCAGGTGACCGTCCCCTTTGTGGCCGGCAAATTGATGCGGCTGGACCTCGACACATACCTTGACGGCATCGGGGGCGCTCTCGCACAGGTGCAGGTCACGCTTCTCAGCGGATGGGTGAGCCATTCAAAGACATACTTGAGCGCAATGCCCGTGCTGGCGGGTGTCACGGCCATGAGCGTCGCGCGAGGCGGAGGTTTCACCGGCTTCCACGAGCCACTCGAAGACCCGCTCGGATATATCACGCTCGTCTGCGAGCGGCCGATCTACGAGGCCTTGATCGCTGAACTCGGCAAGGTTTGGTGGACGGAACGTCTCGTCAGCAAGGCCTATCCAGTGTGCGGGTGGACGCTTGCACAGGTTGAAGCGGCTATCGACCTCGCAAAAGAGAACGATATTGACCCGAACCAGATAAAAGAAGTTATCGTGAAAGTCCCCACCCAGGCTGCAATGGCCGGAACCATGTGGTTGGTTGACAAATGCTTCGAGAACCTGCGCACGCGCCATGATTGGACCTACATCCCGCTCCTATTCGAGCTCACCTATCCCGTTGCGGCAGCGATTGTGGATCGCGAACTTACACCGCGACAATGGACCGAGGAACGGCTCTTTGATCCACTCATTCACGATGTTATCAAAAAGATTCGATGTGAGGCCGACATCATGCTCACCTCCGCGTACGTTAACGAGAGCAAACTTGGAGCCGTCGTTACCATCAATATGAGCGACGGCAGACTGCTCGAGAAGACTATCCCGACCGTCAAGGGCGCTCCCAGCCGCCCGTACGACGTCGCGGAGAAATTCCGAACCCAAGCCATCAAAATCCGTCCCAAGAAAAAAGTCGAACAGGCAATCGAGATGATACGGAATCTTGAAACCGTCGACGACGTGACAGCCCTTTGTAAGTTGTTGTAGCTTGACAAACATCGCGAACGAGAGGCAAATATGAACACCCCAAGGCGTACTTTTATCAAGAAGACGCTACTGGCTGGCGGAGGAGTCGTGGCGCTCGGCGCGGGCGCTTTCGGCGCAAAAGTCGGTCTGGATTACCACAAGGCACGAAGTCAAGAACCGACAGTGGTGCCTCCCGAAAAAATCGAGGGTATGGCCACCTTTCACGGCGAGGTTTTTCCGGACAATCCCAACCGTATGTTTCGCGAGAACAGGCTGACGGAAACGCCGAAGCCGGATCGGGAAGTGGACGTTGTCATTGTGGGAGGTGGCGCAGGCGGTCTCACAGCGGCCTACCGGCTGAAAGACCGGAATATCCTGCTGCTCGAAGCCCTGCCTGAGTTCGGCGGCAACTCTATGTACTGCGAATGGGAAGGCGTCCCGTTCTCGCTCGGGGGCCAATATATCGGCTTGCCCGGCACGTGGGCTGACTCGGTGTGGGAGCTGTGTCGTGAGTTAAACCTGACGCCGGAGAAAGACACAAGTCCACTCGTTGTCGTTTTCCCGGGGAACGTTCAGATAGCAAACCCTTATAGCGTGATCGGTTTCATTCGCATGCCGCTGCCTATGCTCGTGAAACGAGATATGATCAAGTTTTACTTTATTGACATGCCGCGAATCGACGTGGAAGGGCGTAAGAACGAGCTTGACAAGATACCATTTTCGGAATTTATAAAAGAGTATTCGCCCGAATTCAGGAAATGGTACGAACTGCTAGCCAAACCATATCCGCATACCAGCGACGTCTCGGCTTACTATGCCATCTCATCCGCGAGAGGAGGCGACTACGTCGAGGGTTCAGGTATCTGCTCGTTCCCCGGCGGCCTGGGCCTGATAAACCGGACGCTCGCGCAAAAAGTCGAGGCGGCGCAACCGGGCAGGTTGCTCGCGGGCGCTTTCGTCTATAAAATCAGGCATGACGCTGACGGCCATGTTCTGGCGACATACTGGCACAGCGGAAAAGTGTCCACCGTGCGCGCCAAAGCTGCAATCGTAAATGCCGAAGCGAATATAGCGAAGGAAATCATCGAGGATATTCCGCCTGAACTCAAACAGGCAATGGGCCAGATGCACAGGTTCAGCTATCCCACTTTCCATTTCTGCTCTCACAAACCTATCTATCAGCGCGGATACCGCCTGGGCGTGATGGATTGCACCGTGCAGGCCATAACAGTTCAAGACTGGTTAAGCCGCGGCAAGGGATCGAGCAGGCCTAATATAATTACTTGTTTCAACAAGATGGGGCTGGAAGACGTCGACCTGGTGCAAAGCAAGGATGCGATGGTGAAGATAGCGGCTCAGGTCTTAAGCGACCTCGATCTACGATTCCCGGGCACAATCGAAAAAGTCGAAGCCGCCCATGTATTCTTGCGGACGCGCAACTACTGCGTGCCTTACCCCGGTTACATAACCGAAGTCTTTCCGAAGCTGGGCAAACCGTTCGGGAACATTTTCTTTGCCAACGCCGAATACCTTAACCCGGTCACCCACTTCCCCGAGGCTGTGACAGCAGGCAACCAAGCGGCCAAAGACGCAAGCAAGCTTTTGGCGTAACGTCTAACTGTCATGTATATGAATAATAAGTCTTTAGTGATCGTCGCGCTGTTGGCAGTTCTTGTTATTTCGGTGGTTTTCCTGGCGGACGAAAAAGAGAATCGGGCTCTTATTCTTTTTGGAATCCTAGCGGCCGTTGCATTTGCAGTCGCTTTAGAGTCTGGCAACAGCCAGACCCGCGCGTTATTAGTGGCAGGGGTTGTCGTCTTGTTTTGGACCCTGTGTGTACAAACAAAGTATCATCCATTGCCTGGTGAAAGAGATATAGACGCCAAGATTTTTCTTGAGGGAGTTGATGCCATCAGGCAAGGGGAAAATCCCTATGAGGGGCATAGCATAGCCCCTCCACCGACCTTTGTGTTCCTGAAAGCTTTGGGATCGTCTGCAGAATTTGCCAAGAACCTCAGAATGTTGAACCACTGCAGCGCCTTGCTTTGCTATGCTTTGGTGATCCTGTTGATAGCATTGGGAGTCCTAAAGGGAAAAAGAGAGAGTTTAATAATTCTCATTCCAATTTTGTTTCAACTTCATTTGTTCTTTAAGTATAATGAGCATGTGGGAAATCTTTCCGCCCCGCTAGCATTCATAGTGTTGTTGTTGCTGGTATCTCATCACCCTAATATTCCGGTCTTGGAGGGATTACTCGCCGGGCTGGCAGCTTGCATCAAACCATATTTTGTGGTTCTGATGATCGGCAATGTCTTCTATCTTGTTGTGAAGAGAGATAAAAGAACAATCTTATTCCTCTTAGGATGCTCAATAGCGGCGGCTGTAAGTGTGTTGACTCTTGGATTTGGTATATATCTTGATTTCCTACGCCAAAACTCGTCAGTCATGGCGAAAGGGTTAATAAATGCGGCTAATTACAGTGTGCCGCTCGGCATACTCTCTACTTTCAGCCTCCCGCTCAATGTAACAAACTTAACAAGGTTAAGCGGAGGGTTGGCAGTCCTCGCGTTTCTGGGTGGATTTTACCTCTGTTGCAAGAATAGAAAGAGACAAATGTCGGAAAGTGAAGTCGTCTACTTTCTCTTTCTGACAACATCAGTATTTCCCCTTACATGGGCCCATTATTTCTCATGGTTGTTGGGCCCTGTGGCTTTCATGAATCACAAGAGTTTTTCGACAGAAAGGCTTAACTTCCTGATACCAGCAATATTTCTTGGGGTATATATTCTGGTGTTTGATTCAATATCGTGGTTGGGTTCGTTGGCTCTATCTACGATCTCGTTTTATATGGCGTTGCAAGAGGAGATGTGAAAGGAAGGATGAAGCCTGCGAAACTCCTCAAGGTGAAATGCTTGCCGTATTCATTCGTGAAAGAGCGTGCTGTCCCTACTTTGCCCTTCCAACCAGTTCATTCCAGCACTCGACCGCGCGGGAATCAACGATCGCCCGCCCTTCGAGCAGATATTCTAGCTTGCGCCTGAGAATTACCAGAACGGCTTCATCCAGCGTAGGGTATTCGCGGCCGCGAAGCTCCGCAGCTTTCGGGAATCTTCGCGTGTGCTCAATGAAATCAGAGATGAAGACGATTTTCGCAAGGTCGGACATCCCGGCACAGCCCGTGCTGTGCGCCTCGGCGGCCTGAAGCACCTCGGGATCGTCAATTCCGAGTTCTCTCTTTGCGATAAGCGTGGCAAGCCAGCCGTGAACGACCGCCGGCAAGTGCGACGCTAGCTCAGTTGCGGGTATTCCCATTCTCTCAAGCACCGCGGTCTGTTGCTCAAGCGAAAACGCCTTTGCGATGTCGTGAAGGTACGCCGCCGTCGCGGCCTTTTCCGGGTCCACGCCGAATCGGAGCGCCAGCTTTTGCGCCATCTCCACGCATCCGCGAGTATGTTCGAGCAATCGCCCCTTAAGGTTCCTGTCGGCGTATTGTCGGACTATCTCCAGACTCTCCTGCGATGTGAACTTTTTTTGTTTCATGGATTAGCTGAATCGCCTGAACTTGAGTCACTGAATCCCGTGGGAAAATCCCCCTTACCCCGCTTTGTCAAAGGGGGGAAAAAAGGGCGGCGTCTCATCATCATATGGCGAATGTGCAACAGGGGCATGTGGTCTTCATTCAGCCCTGAGCCATGAGCCCTAAACCATGAACCGTGCTTCTTACGAGGAGTAAAGCCGCCGCTCATGAATATATTGTTCAACCGCCGCCGGAACAAGAAATCTCACGGGCTTCCCTTCGTGCAGCCGCCCCCGAATAATCGTTGATGAGAGCGCTATCTCCGGTGTTTGAAGAACATGTGTCTTACCCCGCAATCTCGGATCCGCCTGTGAGAGATCGAAGCCGGGTCTGGGGACAACGATCAAGTTTGCCATTTGAATTACGTCGTCCGGGCTCTGCCACGTCGAGAACTCGAGTATCGAATCGCCGCCCACGATCCAGAAATGCGCCGCCCCCGGATACAGCCGATGGAGCTCCTTTAACGTCTGCGCAGTGTACGAATTGCCACCTCGCTCGATCTCGATGCGAGATGGGCGGAACGCGGGCTCACCCTCGAGCGCCAATTCCACCATCTTGAATCTGTCCTCAGCGGGAGCCTCCGGCTTTTTCTTATGCGGCGGCTGGGCGGTCACCATGAACAGAACCGAATCGAGTTGACACTGCCAGCGCGCTTCTTCCGCGATTATCAGGTGGCCGATGTGGATCGGGTCGAACGTGCCGCCGAGAATTCCGATTTTCATGCCGTCGCTGTCCAAGAAGCCTCGCCACAGAGGCGCCAAGTTCTCCGAGGAAACCAAAGGAGTTGAATCACGAATGCAGATTTTCGTTCTTTAAGATGCTTTTTCATCATTCCGCATTCATCATTCCGGATTCCGGCTCAAATCCCTCCGCTTCGACTCTTCTTCCAGAAACTTCAGATAGTATTCAAACTCCCGCCCGGGTTCGAGTGTGCCTTCCTCAACCGCCTTGTGAAGACGGGTCATATATGTGCCTACCTGCGGGCCTTCGGAAATCCCGAACTGCGCCATGATCGCGTTACCCATTCCCTTGGGCAGCGGCGGCTGTTTTGAATCTTCTTCGAGCACCTGTCTGGTTCGCCGCTCGAGTTTATCGAGACGCGCCAGCCCGCGACGGACGGTCTCGGGCCGCATAGATGTTATGTCGGCGCGTGAAAGGTTGATGAGTTCGAAAATGTAGCCCTCCGCGTCTTTTGCGAGCCTGCGGACGGCCGAATCGCTCCAATCGTCGTCGTACATATTCGGGCGCATATGCTTGAGAACGAGCGCGGAAACCCTCTTGCGTTGTTCGTTCGAGAACTTGAATCGAAACATGATACTACGCGCAAGCATTTCGCCGACGACCTCGTGATGGTAAAAGTGAACGTGGCCGTCTTCGATCGATTTCGTATAAGGCTTCCCTATGTCATGAAAAAGCGTCGCCCATCTGATATCGAGTTCTCTCACCGATGCTTTAAGCGCGCGCTTGGTATGCTCCCACACGTCCTTATGATGGTATTCGTCCGTCTGATTGAACCCTCTGAGAACCGTCAGCTCAGGCATCATGAACGCCATCAGGCCGCTCTCGAGCATGTACTCGAGTCCCCTGTGAACGTTATCGCCCATCAGCAGCTTGTCCATTTCCATCTTCCAGCGCTCACGCGAAACCGCAGTTATGAGAAATGCCATTCTCGACGCGGTCTTCTTGACCGAGTGCACTACGGAATACCCAAGCTGTGAGACAAACCGGGCCGCCCGCAGAAGACGCAGCGGGTCGTCGCTGAATATTTTCTCGCCGTTCCCCGGAACCGAAATGTGCTTATTCTCAATATCCTTCATTCCCTCAAACGGGTCGATTATCTCTCCCGACTTGGTCATCGCAATCGCGTTCATGCAGAAATCGCGGCGCCGCAAGTCCTCCTCGATCGTTCCCCCGAAATCGACCTGCGGATGACGCGAACGCGGCTCGTATTCCTCACTGCGGCGGAACGTAGTAATATCGACTTTCAAGCCGCCCGCGATTGCGCCGACGGTGCCGAACTGCATGCCGATCGGGATAGGGCGCAGACCGGCCTTTCGGAGAATACGCGCGGTTTCTTCAGCGGAAGTTGGAGTGGCAAAATCAAAATCGCTCAATCCCTCAACACACCCGCGCAGAATCTCGCGCACGGTTCCGCCCACGAGGTACACTCTTACCCCTTCAACCTCGAACGCCTCAAAGACCCTGAGAATGGGCATCGGAACCCGATAATCTGTTTTGAATTTCGATAATTCCATCTTTACCTTCGCAAATTTCCTTATACGTGTTTCCTGCAATTGTGCAGGCGCGAATTTGTCTGCATGCCCAGAAGCCCGATCCACGCTTCCAATTGTGCGCCAGATTCTTTTCTCCCTTCATGTTATAGACGCCCCCCTCAAATGTCAAGCAGTCATGATGCGCTAAAATGTCAGTTTGCAGGCCGATCTGTTATAATCGTTCTTAAGAAAGATCGCCCCCGTCGCGGTCGTTGCGAGCAGCCGACCACGCCTGCAGCGTGGTTGCGTGGGGAAGAAACAGCCCTAATTCGGGGACATGATGCGGCATCGTTAGCTTACTCGCCTTGCTCCTTTCCCCTTTCGCCTCTTTCTTAGGAGACGGCCAATGCAAGACAAAGGTATCTACGTCGCAAACCTTACCCCTTTCAAAAACGGAGTTCTCGATAAAGGAACCCTGCGGGCGCATGTCGAGTTCCTCATAAAAGCCGGCGTCAGGGGCCTGTGTCCGGCCGGTACTACGGGAGAATTTCTCTACCTCGGCGTGGTGGAGAAGAAACTGCTCTTTTCGGAAGTCATAGAGGCATGCGCTCGCCGCGCAGCGGTTCTGTGCTGTCCGTGGGATACAAGCGCCGAGGCTTTGGCCGAGCTATGCCGCTTCGTTTCCGACAAGGGGGCCGACGGCATTTTTCTTCCGCCACCCATCTATTATCCGTTCATCGACGAAGAGATAATCGAATTCTACCAGTTCGTGCGCAAACACAGCGGCATTCCGATTTACTGCTACAACATCCCCAAATACTCGAATAACGAAATCAGCATCGCAGCGCTGAAAACTATGGCGGACCGTAAAGTGATCGCGGGCATAAAAGACAGTTCGGCGAACGAAGAGAGGATCGCCAAAATGGTGTCTCTATTTGATGGAGCGCTCGACGTCTTCGCCGGCGGAGACCACTTCGTCATGAAAGCCAAAACTCTCGGCGCAAACGGTTTTATATCAGCTCTCGGCAATGTCTTTCCAGAACCGTTTGTCGCCCTCTGGAATACGCCTACAGATGAGATTCAACGGGAAATCAACATATTGAGGGACGCAATCAAGGGATACGGCGGCATCCCTGCGCTCAAATATCTCATGTCAAAACGCGGTTTCACCTTCGGCTGCCGGTTTCCGTTCAAGGAACTCTCCAAACCCCAGAAACGCGAACTCGACGCCGTCGTGGACAAGCTTTAGCGAGCGGTTCAAAACCTTGACTTAGAGGGATATTGAAGATAGAATAAACTGTCTTTTTTCAGCTCGCCTATTCGGGGACACCCTTGAACCGGGTGTCCCCGAATGGAATAATGGTCTGAGTGATAATGACAGAGGGAAGGCCGCAATAGCATGCGGGACGCAATGATTTCGGAACTCATTGAAAAAAGCGAACTTGCGGATATATATCACAAGGTACAAGAAGGAAAACGCTTGACGCCGGAGGACGGGCTGCGCCTGCTCCAAAGCAACGAAATCCTTGCAATCGGCCACATGGCCAACCTTGTGCGCGAACGCAAGAACGGCGACACAGCCTATTACGTAGTGAACCTTCACATTAACTACTCGAACATCTGCAAGAATAAGTGCAAGTTTTGCGCGTTCAGTCGACGCAACCCCGAAGACAACGGCGCATATGAGATGACCATGGACGAAATCATGGACCGCGCGAAACGGGTTCGGCAGTTGGGCGCAACGGAAATCCATATCGTCGGCGGCGCGCATCCTGCTTGGCCGTTCTCGCGATACATGGAGATGATCGGCAAACTGCACGACGCCTTCCCGAATGTCCACCTTCAGGCGTTTACCGCTGTCGAGATTGCGCACATGGCGGACATCGCCAAGCTGACCATCACCGAAACGCTCGAAAAGCTGAAAACAGCAGGGCTCGGCTCGCTTCCCGGCGGCGGCGCTGAGATATTCTCGCCGCGGGTCCGTTCGATTGTATGCCCCGAGAAAATATCGGGCGAAAAGTGGCTCGAAGTCATGCGCGAAGCGCACAAGATCGGCCTGCGCAGCAATGCAACAATGCTCTACGGACATATCGAGACCGCCGAGGAGCGCATCGACCACATGACGAAGCTGCGCGAGTTGCAGGACGAAACCGGCGGATTCATGAGTTTCATTCCGCTCGCGTTCCACCCGGCGAACACCGAGATGAGCGACAAAACCACCACAACGGGGCTGACTGACCTCAAGACTCTCGCTGTCGGCAGGCTAATGCTCGACAATTTCGACCACATGAAAGCCTTCTGGATAATGCTCGGAATAAAGCTGGCGCAAGTATCGCTCTGGTTCGGCGTCGATGACATAGATGGAACCGTCGTCGAGGAACGCATCACCCATGCGGCGGGCGCTGACACCCCGCAAGCGCTCACCGTCCAGGAACTCGAACGGCTTATTGTCGAAGCGGGACGCGTTCCCGTCGAACGAAACACTCTCTACGGCGTGGTAAGGCGCCATTAGAAAACATTGTCATTCTAAGCAGAGCGAAGAATCTCTGTTTTGCTTCTTTTGACCTTGAACCTGCTTTCTTAGGAGCAAATCAGAAACCGTTTCTTTGGAAAAATAAAGGACCTTCATGAACCGCAGAAAACCAGGCTTTCTCCGCTTGGGAGGCGTCCCTTTTCTCAATGCCAGACCCCTCGTGCGATATCTGAACCTTGTCGATCCCCCTCGGATAGAATTAAGGTTGGAAGTTCCAAGCCGGCTGGCTCAACTGATGGAGCAGGGGCAGTTCGCCGCCACCACCCTGCCGTCCATAGAGTATTTCCGTGGACGGAACTACAAAATAATCCCCGGCATTTCAATTTCGGCCGACGGCGCAGTCGAAAGCGTCCGAATCTTTTCCAAGGCGCCCATAGAAGAAATGCGTTCACTTGCGCTTGACCGAAGCTCGCGCACATCAGTGGCGCTCGCGAAAATCATTCTAAAGAGAAAACTCGGCGGGCTGCCGAAACTTGTGGACTGCTCACCCGACACCGACCTGAATAGAACCGATTCCGATGCGATGCTCCTTATCGGCGACCCCGCGATGACAGTTCCCTCGAGCGACAGTGTTCACACGCTTGACCTCGGAGAGGAATGGAAGAAACTCACCGGCCTTCCCTTTGTATACGCGATGTGGGTGGCAAGGGCAGATGCGGATATCACCGGTCTGCAGCCAAAACTTCAGAAGGCTCGCGATGACGGCCTGGCCAGGCTGGATGAGATCGCCGCCGAGGCAAGTAATGAGATGGGGCTGAGTCTCGAAACCTGCACGCGCTATCTAAGAGATATTATGAAATACGACTTGGGCGAGCGCGAGCTCGAAGCGCTAAGAGTATTCCATGAGTTTGCCGCACAGGACGGACTTTGCCCGGGGGATGTGAAAATTGCCGTTGACAACCGCTAGCATTCTGCGCTGGAGCCTCGAGGGGCGCCGCCTCAGTGATGAGGCCGCACTCGCGCTGTTTCATTCAAATGACGTCCTCGCCATTGGCTCTGCCGCCGATGAGGTCCGCAAGCGCTTACACCCGGAAGGTTTCGTCACATACGTCATCGATCGAAACATCAACTACACAAACATATGTGTTTCGGGCT
>CAYVDS010000032.1:32462-33780 GCA_964450145.1 uncultured bacterium | reverse complement strand
CAACCGGATTCTCACCATCGAATCAACCAGTCGCGGGACAAGCATAACCATAAGAGACCTTGGGCGTTACGTTCATTTGAAGCAGCAACCCGACCACGAAATCCTCCCCGCTTCAACCGCGAATCAACCGGCGACTAACCAGCCGCCCCCTCGAAATCAACCACTAAATAGAAATAAAGAGAAAGAAAGAGAGAAGAAAAACATATTCGTCGAGGATTCGGTCGAGTATCGGCTGGCCTCTTTGCTTTACGACCTGATCCTCCGAAACAACCCCGGGCACATGAAGCCTGACCTCAAGAAATGGGCGCATGAAGTTGATCTCATGCTGCGGCGCGACGGCCGCACGCCCGAGAAGGTCGAAGAGGTGATGCGATGGGCGCAGGCCGACGATTTCTGGAAAGCCAATATTCTCAGTCCCTGCAAATTGCGCGAGAAATACGACCAGTTAGCCATCCGGATGCAACGCGACAAGCGCCGCCAAAAAGACGGAGATTTGCAGTTGGGATTGTAAAAGAGAGGAGGACACTTGAACTCTGTCTTCGCCTACGGCATATTCAGCAGGGTTTTCAGATGCAGCCAGAGATTCTTGAAATATTCGAGGGCGAGCGGGTCTTTCGTTTTGGTTGACCAGACGTGTTCGCCGAAACCGACTTGTGCGAGAACATATTGGCCGAGCGCGAACTGGCCGATTGCGGTTACTCCGGTGGCCAGTTGGCCAAGGCCGAAATACACGCCCAAAGCGAGTTGGCCGACGGCGACTAATCCACCCGTAAACTGACCGAATGCGAAAACGAATCCTATTCCGAACTGCGCGATAGTTATTAAGCCTATCCCGAATTGCCCGATCGCGATGATTCCCCTTGCGATCAACAGTTTCCCGGTCTCCTTATCGCGCCCGATCGCAACGTGTATCAAAGGCCAACCGAGTATCTCGGCTTTGCTTCTCCATTGGAACCCGCGCCACAACGGACGCATTGCATACCGAAAATCGGCTGCGGGTTTCATCGGATACCCGCATTTGGGACATGCAACTGCCTTGTCGCTTATGCTCGCTACACATTCGGGACATTGAATTAACGCCATTATTCCCAGTTCCCCGTTCCGGGTTCCTCGTTCCTGTTGCACAATATTTGCGAGCCATTATAGCACGCAGCCATGCGGAAATCTATAATTGTCTGTGCTGCAATGAGTTGACGCGCGATTGAGTATCTGTTACAGTCGTTCTGAAATCCGCATTCTAGAGATTGCGTATGAAGACAGTATTGCCCTTCCTCTCAAATCGGAATGGAAAGCATTTTGTGAAGTCATTGATGGGACG
>CAYVDS010000032.1:20245-32452 GCA_964450145.1 uncultured bacterium | reverse complement strand
GTGAAGGAGTCGTGCGAATGCTCGGAATCGCCATGGAGACAGTTTCGGGCGGTAGACTTCAGCAAAGTGATCCGTACGCAGGTTGGACAGGCTATCCCAATGTCGATGTGCGATTCAGGCGTCCGGGCAGTTTCGACGTGCGGGTGACGCAAAACAGCAGAGGGCTTCGGGACTCCGAGAAAAGTCTTGCAGCATCTCCGGGAATCCGGCGCATCGTGGTGCTTGGCGACAGTTTTGCGTGGGGAACCGGTGTGGAAAATGGGGAGATCTTTTCGAGGATTCTCCAAGAGTTGATCCCTGATAGCGAGACTATTAACCTCGGCGTCAGAGGCTACGGCACCGTGCAGGAATTAGTCCGACTCGAGACAGAGGGTCTCCTCTATGAACCGGATCTAACCGTCCTCGTTTTTTATTGGAATGACCTTGAAGATAATTTTGATGATAAGGGCGGTGCGCGGCCGATCTCGGCGATTGAGGACAGCGATACTTTACGGATAGCGAACCGCCTCGCGAGAAAACCCCTCGCCGCGCCGCTGGCGCAATTGTTGCGCCGTCACTCAGGCTTGTTTAGATTTGTTGATTATACGCTCCAACACGCAAAGCGCAGGCTAAAGCTGAAGCAGAATCAGCGACGCCGTGTCCTGATGGCGGGGCAGCGGTCAGCGCTTGCTTCGTCGGCAAATGACGCCAACATAGATATGATGCAGTTTTCGGCGGCCGAAGTTTATGGTCCCCCCTGCCCTGAGGTGGACCTCGCATGGAAGGCAATGTACCTCTTGCTCGCACGGATCAAGGAGTTGGCCGGCAAGAAGGGAGGAAATCTTGTTGTGGTTTATGCCACGCCGGCAGAAGTGGTTGACAAGAAACTATTCGCCGAAGCGATCCGCGTGGTTGGCCTTGATCCGCAGTCCGCAAACTGTGATTGGGATAGACCTTCAAAACGTCTCGGCGAACTCTGTGGCCGCCTTGGTATACCGTATGTGGACCTCACTCCGATCTTCCGGCGTCACCCTCAGCCAGTCTCTCTTTTCCTAAAGCGAAACGCGCACTGGTCGGCGGCGGGCCATCGCCTGGCGGCGGAGGAGGTGGCCGCAAAGATCAAAACGCTGAACTGATCGCGCCATGTCGCACAAAAGCTGTGTGCTTATGGATACGCTGCGCCGGGCGGTCTGATCGTTTTCTTCTCCGGCTTCACTTGCCCGCATGGCGGCGTTTCGGTATAATGACACATAAATTCAGTCGAAACCGAAGAGAAAGAAGAGGCTAATGGATCCGCAGATTTCGCCGATTCTCACAGATTCTAAGAAGAACCAAGAAAAAGAGATTAATCATCCTGTTCGTCATTGATTCTTTCTTTGCGTCCTTTGCGCCTTAGCGGTGAAGAGAAGTGTTTTCGATAGTGATGATGTAGATTCGCGATATTGATATCAGAATAGAAGGAACTACCCGGCAAATAATGGCAAAACGAAAACGCGCCAAGCCTAAAAAGGGCGGATACACCCGCACGATTCCCGAGACAGCCAAGCCTGTGAGATTCTTCATTATCCTCGGAATAGGCGTCGCGCTGTTCCTCGCCTTGTTCTTCTTCGCGGTCATCCGCGGCGGACGATAATGCCTAAGAAAGAGGCGAAAGGCGAAGGGGATCGAAAAGACAGGGGGAAAAGGTTAAAAGGGGAAAAGGCGAAAAGGGAAAAACCAAAAGAAAGAATCGTCTACGCTTCTCACGCTTCACCCTTTCTTCAGTATCAACCCCGCGCAGTGGGGTAGGGGGCTCCTAAGAAACTGGTTCCTGGTTCCGAGTTCCTGGTTCCTGATTAAAGCCAGATCCAAACATCCTGCGTCATTCCTGAGAAGGCGGGAATCCATTTTGTAAGTGGGCAACGACCAATCTGGATTCCCGCCTTCGCGGGAATGATAATTGAAAGATTCGTCTTGCTTCTTTCCCCTATTGTTGCCCTTTGCGCCTTTGCAATGGACAGAGTGTCGATTTGACCTGCCCGGAAAGCGCGTGATAGACTTGAAGGCGTCGCGCGTTCTCGCGCAAGATTTAAACGAAAGGACCATTCAGATGGCAAAGGGGAAGAGAAAATTTGTCGTGAAACCCGAAATCAAGCGTTTGCGCAAGCGAGCGCTCGAACTAGGAGCGAAAGACGCAAAGGTCATTCCGGTTGATACCGTGGTGACTGCTCCGTGGGTGCGGATGCGATGCCAGTACGGCTGCGCCGGCTACGGTCGCAGGCTGTCGTGCCCGCCTTTCTCGCCTACGCCGGAACAGACGCAGAAAATACTCGATTCCTACAAGACCGCTATTCTAATGAAGGGCGAACTTTGGAAGGTTAACCCCATAATGGTTGCGCTTGAGCGAGAAGTCTTTCTTTCCGGTTTCTACAAGGCGTGGTCGATGGGCGAAGGTCCATGCCATCAGTGCGAGGCATGCGCGCTCAAGGCCGGATGCCGCTTCCCTTCGCAACTCAGGCCTTCGATGGAAGCCTCCGGTATCGACGTTTTCAAGACCGTGAGGAACAACGGCTACGACATCGATGTCGTGAAGGACTACGACTGCCCGGCTCAATATTTCGGCCTAGTCCTGGTCGAATAGAGGAACGATGCTTTTCCCGCCTGCTTCAGGCGGTCCCTTTCGCCTTTCGCCTTCTTATAAGAGTGCCCCGATCGCGTCGCGCCGGATGTTGATTCCGTGGATGCAATAGCACTTGCCGCATTCGGAGCAGGCGCTTATCCCGAGGTCTTGCGCCTGCTGACGCCGGTCCAGCGTGTTGCGCGGGTCGAAATGCAACTGCGCCAACTTGACGAAAACATACGGTCCCGGAAATGAAGCAAGAGGGAGAGTCCCTTTGTGTTGGGTCTGTCCCTCGCTGTTGAAGTCGAATTTTGGGCACGTCGCGTTGCAGGCAAGGCATTCAAGACAACCCACCAACTTCGCGTGTTCTTCGGGCTCGATGAGAGTCTGCGGCTGCGCGGCCGTCTTCCACTCCGGGATGAACAACTGCAACTCGCGGAGAGTCTCGAAAAAAGCCGTGCGGTCGATGACCATGTCCCGAACCACCGGCATTCCCGCCAGCGGGGCAATTCTCATTCCGTCTTTCACCTCGGTGAAACACCCCATCCTCGGCCGCCCATTCACTTCGACCGCGCACAGTCCGCACTTGTTGAACCGGCAGCCAAACCTGAACGCGAGCGCCGGGTCGAGACTCTCGTAGATGTTCATCAGTGTTTCGAGCACCGTGGCTCGCTCGCCCGCCGGCACTTTGTAGTCGACCCATCTGGGGGCGGCGTCGGTCGCCGGGTCGAAACGCTTTATCGAGATTGTGATGAGGCTCATGAATCCTTCTCCGCGCACCGCGCTTGGCACTCGCTGTTCTTCAATTTCACGATTACGTTGGTGATGGGACGCTTGTCATCGCGCTCGGGGAAATCGGACCTCACGTGGGCGCCCCTCGACTCGGCCCGCTCAAGGGCCGACACCACAATCGCCTCCGCCGATGGAAGCATATGAGACAACTCAATCGCGTCGACGACTTCGGTGTTGTAGTTCTTCATCTGTGACACGCGAAGGTCTCTCGCCTGATTTCTGAGTCGCCTGATTTCTTCGAGGGCCTGTTCCAAACCGTCGCCGTCGCGCAGCGGGCCAACCTTTTCCCACATCAATCTTTGGAGCGCGCGTTTGAGTTCGATCGGACGGCTTGCGCCCGATGAGCCTGCCAGCGATTGCAACTTTTCCAGGGATTGAGCCGCTGTTGCCGCATCGGCGACAGGCCGCGCCGACGCTTCGCGGGCGGCCGTCTTTCCGGCGCGTTTCCCGAATACGAACACCTCCGTAAGCGACGTGGAGCCCAGCCTGTTGCCGCCCATCACGCCGCCTTGAGCCTGCCCGCACGCATACAGGCCGGGAACGCAACTGCGGCACCACTCATCCGTCTTTATGCCGCCCATATTGTAGTGCGCCGACGGCAGCACGTCCCACGGCGCTTCAAGATTCGCCGCCTTTTCTCCATACGCCTTTCGTATTATGTCGAGGAACGCGCCTCCCAGTTTCTTCATCAACGCGACGAAAAGTTCTCCGCCGGGCGACTCGACATTGGGCCTGAGGTCGAGGATCAGGCCGCCATGCTCGGTTGCGCCTCCGCGCCGGATTTCCTCGATCATTGCGCGCGACACAGCGGCGCGAGTCATCGGCATAATGTTTTCAAGCACGAGTTCGCCTTTATTGTTGAACAGTTTGCCGTAAGGGCCGGCCATCGCGGGCTCGCCGCACGGGGCGCCAAGCATGGACCGAGGATGCGTGATGGCGAACGGAATGAACTGCACTTGTTCCATGTCCACCAGTTCCGCTCCGGCATCGAGGGCAAGGCCGAAGCTGTCGCCAATGACCGAGGGCATGCAATCGGTGTGAGGATAATAGAGTGAGCCTGCTCCGCCCGCTGCGATGATTGTGGATTTTGCGAGAAGGATGACGGGCTCGCCGGAAACTGTCAGGAACGCGACAGCGCCGACGGCCGCTCCGTCATGCACAAGTAGCTCGGAACAGACCGCCTCCTCGATAACCTCGATCTGCGACCGGGCGGCGGCAGCGCGCATTGTGTGTCCTATGGAGATTCCGACGGCTGGACTCGATATTGCGCGCGAAACAGAGTGACCGCCGGGAGGCACCGTAAGTATCTTCAGTTTTCCCTCGTCGTCGCGGCTGAAAATGTGACCAAAGCTCTCGAATGTGACGGTGGCTTCGAGCGCATCGTGAACGAGAGCGCCCACAAGTCGCGCGTCGTTCAGTCCCTCGCCGCCGCGCATCATATCTTCCGCGAATTGCTCTTCGCTGTCACCGACGCTCGTATCCGGCGCGGTCGACATGACGCCGAGAGATATGCGCGTATCGCCGTAACCGACGGGCTCCTTCGACACAATGGCCACACGCGCGCCTTGCTGAGCAGCTTCAACGGCGGCGGTCACGCCCGCCCCGCCGGAACCAATCACAAGCACATCTGATTTTATTGTGCGCATGTCTCAGACTTCCTTTTTGCTCTCCGCTCTGGAACAACAAGCCCCCCCTACGAGACTGTCCTGCAATTCTGTAGGTGCGAATTTATTCGCATACACAATGCGGAAAGAGCCTGAAAATATTATGCGACTAAATTCGCGCCTACAGAATCCCATCTTGGTTCGTCAATTACGGGACAATCTCCATTCCCCCCCTTGCAAAAAATCCCCGCTGTCCCTCCTTTGCAAAATCCCCCCTCACCCCCCCTTTGCAAAGGGGGGAAGGGGGGATTTTCGACGCATCGTCACTTAAGATTGTATTCAACCAGAAACCAGGAACCTGTCTATGTTACCACGCTGTTATCTTGTCAATGCTCTTGGCAATCTCCTGTGCAGACCACATGCCTTCTTTCTTCATGCCTTCGTTGTTTTTTACCTCGAGCAGAGAGATATGCGCGCCGCGTATCAGGAAGAACTTTCCCGTTATGTCTTTGGCAAGGTCAGACGCGAGGAAAACGAGCACGGGCGAAATATGCGCCGGGTCGAGTTCGCCCTCTGACAGATTTGCGAAGAACGGCAGGTCTTCAGTCATTCGGGTCTTGGCCACGGGGACGAGCGCGTTCACCGTGATTCCACTTTTCGCAAGCTCGAGGGCGCATACGCGGGTGAAACCGGCGATGCCCGCCTTTGCCGCGCCGTAATTGGATTGGCCAAAGTTTCCGAGCAGCCCGGAAGTCGAGCTCGTGTTGATAATGCGGCCGCCCTGTCCCTGATCTTTCATCACTTGCGCAGCGGGCTGCGTGCACGCGAACGTTCCTTTCAGGTGGACCGCGATAACACCGTCCCACATATTTTCGTCCATCTTCAGCAAGGTCTTGTCGCGCAGGATGCCGGCGTTGTTGACGAGGATATCGAGACGGCCGAAAGCGTCGACGGCTGTCTTTACTATGTTCTTGCCGCCTTGCATGGTCGCCACGCTGTCATAGTTCGCGACGGCCTGTCCGCCCGCCGCCTTGATCTCATCAACGACCTTGTCCGCCATCGATGCGCCTGTGCCCGTGCCGCTGCGATCACCTCCGACGTCATTGACGACCACCTTGGCGCCTTCCTTTGCCAATGCGAGCGCATGGCATCGGCCTATGCCGCCGCCGGAGCCGGTAACAATCGCGACTTTTCCGTCAAGCAGTCCCATGTGTGTTCTCCTCCCTTCGGATTTTGTCCGCAACCTAAAAGAGTCAACAGGTCGGTCGGAACTTAAAGAAACCTATTGCCGGGGGGCGTTTTGAGGTGGGTCAATTCTATTAGCTTTTGTTTCAGGTGTCAAGCGCCATTACTCGGCGCCATTTCGGCGAGGGAGGGATGCGTCTATGGCGTCCATGACTCGTTGTTCTTGCGAGGCGTCGTAGTATTTTGTGGGGGCTGTTCCGGATTGAAAGGCCTGAATGAGTTTGCCCGAAGTTCCGGGTGGCGCCAGCAGGCCGCTATCGGGTTCCACGTCCACGAGATCAATCCCCTTGGGAACCGCGAAGTTTTCCGCAGGCTTGTTGGCGAGCGCGGTTTTCATGAACTTTGCCCAGATCGGCGTTGCGATGCGCCCGCCGGTCTGCTTTTCACCAAGCGACCTCAGGTCGTCATATCCTATCCACACACCGGCCACAATCTGAGGCGTGTACCCGATGAACCATGCGTCGGTGTAATTATTGGTCGTGCCGGTCTTGCCGGCGGCGGGACGCCCGACTTCCAGGGCCGCGCGCCCGGTGCCTCTCTTGATAACCCCTTCCATCAGTGTCGTCATTATGTATGCGGTCTGCTCGGAAATCGCTATCCTTTCCTTTGGTTGCTTTTCCTCGATAATCTCGCCGTCGGGGCTGGTTATCTTCAGGATAGATTCGGGCTCGCGGTATATGCCGTTACTCGCAAAGGTTGAGTAGGCCGAGGTGATCTCCAGGAGCGTCACGCCGCTCGAACCGAGCGCAAGTGAAAGGTTCGGCTGCAAAGGACTCTTTATTCCCGTCCTCCACGCGAGCCTGCTGACCGGCGCAACCCCCAACTGGCTCATGAGCCGGATGGAAACGATATTGCGAGACTCTTCGAGCGCTCGCCTCAGCGTAACCCGGCCATGAAACTCGTTGTCGTAGTTTCCGGGCCGCCATACCTTATCGCCATAGTGGAACACGATCGGCGCATCGAGTATCTTGTCGGAGGCGGTCATGCCGCTCTCGATAGCCGTCGCCCACACAAACGGCTTGAAGCCGGAGCCGGGCTGACGCCGCGCCTGGACGGCGCGGTTAAACTCGCTCACGTCGAAATCGCGCCCTCCCACCATGGCGCGAATCTCGCCGGTATGAGGGTCTATTGCGACGAGGGCAGCCTGCGCGACGTTGGTCGCCATTTCCTGAGGAACCCTTCCGGCTTCCTTCAGCGCCATCATGTCGTCGGGCAAACCTTCGCCTATGACACCCGCTTCCGCGTCGTCATAAAGTTCCGCCGACTGAATGCCGTGCTGGCGGTCATATTTCCTGAGGCCATCGGCTATCGCCTCGTCGGCGGCTTGCTGCGTCTTGTAATCGAGCGTGGTATATATCTGCAAACCACCCTTGTAGAGCATATCGTAGCCATATGTCTCGATCACCCGCTGTCGAACATATTCGACAAAATAGGGAGCGAACCCGCCGTTGTCCTTCATGAAGCGAGCGGTTAACACGATAGGCTCGAACTTGGCGGATATGCACTGTTCTCTTGTGAGATAGCCCTCATCGGACATCATTTCAAGAACAAGATTCCTTCTCTTGAGCGCGGCCGATGGATTGTTTTTCGGCGAGAATCTGGTAGGCGCCTTCGGCAGGGCCGCCAACAGCGCTGACTGCGCGACCGTCAGGTCTTCGACGTGTTTTCCGAAGTACAGTCGTGACGCCTCTTCGACGCCGTACGCCCCATGCCCGAGATATATCTGGTTCAGATACATTTCGAGTATCTGTTTCTTCGTGTAACGCCTTTCAATCTGAATAGCCAGGATGGCCTCGCGCAGCTTGCGCCCTAAGTCTCTCCGCTGGGTGAGGAACAAATTACGCGCCAGTTGCTGCGTTATCGTGCTTCCACCCTGAACCACTCGGCCTGCCCGGAGATTCTCAAAGGCCGCTCGAAGGATACCTGCGGGATTCAGTCCGAGATGCCGGTAGAAGGACTGATCCTCAACGGCAATGATCGCCTGCTGAAGGTGTAAGGGTATCTGCGAAAGCGATGTCGGCTGTCTTCTTTGTATCCCAAGATCGGCTATGACCTGCCCATCGCAAGAGTAGATAACCGAGGATAGCATCGGCTTGTAGGTTGCGAGATTCGTAATCTGGGGCAGGTCGCGACTCAGGCCGAGCGACATCCCGCAGGCAGCGCCAAAAAGACCACCCGCCAGAACCAGAAACAAGACATGTTGGGGGTTAAAAGGGAGTCTTCTTAGGGGCGGGTTATCGGAGGATTGCAGCTCTTCTGTCATATTGAAATCCGTAAGGCAAACCGCTGTGAATTCTTTTCGTATCACGTTCCATGGGAAACATAATAATATCACAAGTGAGGCTGTGTTGTCACTTTTCGTTGCAACAATCATCGCGGGAGAGTCCCTTGGGACCGTCAATCCTCTTAACATATTGAGATTTAATCGGTTGCGTCTGACTCTTGCAGATTTGCCAAGGATGTTTTTGCTTGACTTTTACTGTATCGCCAACTTATAATTATGTTAGTTAATGTGTGACTGGCGACGACAATTCTGTACGCTGTCGAGTCTTTCTAAGGAAGGGACAGTTCGTTGAGACAACTTATTGAACTTACAAGGATTAAGGCGGTCTTGGACGGCTGTCCATTTTTCGGGGCGGGAGCGAATAGTCCCCTGCAGGGACGTCGCTCCGTTTACATATTTTGGGGGGTGAAGGAAAACGGATATGACGGGTTTCATGAATCGCCTGTTGAGTGGCGACCTGTTGCCGGCCCTTCTCATGGGGATCGGCGTAGGGGCCATTCTCGCGGGTTTAGGACTTGCCATATGGATTTTACTGGGAAGACGCCGATTGAATTCGGCGAAAAAAGCTGCCGAGAAGATTACCGCAAATGCACAAAAGGAGGCAAACTCAATAATTAAAGAGGCGCTCCTCGAGATAAAGGATGAACGCCTCAAGATGCGAACAGAATTCGAGAAGGAGATTTGGAAGCGCAAACAAGAAGTTCTTGAACTCGAAAAGCGCCTGATTCAACGAGAGGAGAACCTTGACAAGAAGGTTGAACTTCTCGAAAGAAAAGAAACGGATCTCGTCGCCAGAGAGAAAGAGGGCGTCGCGCATGACAAGAAAGTGACACGCATGCGCGAAGAGCTCCAGAGCTTGCAGGATCAGCAGCGCGAGAAACTCCAGAGCCTGTCCGGCCTGACCGCCGCTGACGCGAGGAAACTCCTGCTCTCGCAGGTCGAGGAGCAAGTCAAGCATGAGGCTGCTCTCAAGATCAAGAGAATCGAGGATGAGACGAGGGAGACCGGCGAGAAGAAGGCCAAAGAGATCATATGCGCCGCAATCCAGCGGTGCGCAGCCGACTACGTTGTAGAATCCACGGTTTCGGTCGTTTCCCTCCCGAGCGACGAGATGAAAGGTCGCATCATAGGGAGAGAGGGACGCAACATCAGGGCTCTTGAAAACGCCACGGGCATCGACATAATTGTCGACGACACGCCCGAGGCTGTCATTCTCTCGGGCTTCGACCCCATACGACGAGAGATCGCTCGAATCGCGCTCGAACGACTGATAACGGACGGACGCATCCATCCTGCGAGGATCGAAGAGGTCGTCGCGAAAGTACAGGAAGAAATGGAAGCGGCTATCCGCGAGGAGGGCGAGAACGCCGCTCTCGAACTCGGCGTGCACAGCCTGCATCCGGAAGAGGTCAAGCTGATAGGCCGCTTGAGGTACCGGACAAGTTACGGCCAGAACGTGCTCCAACACTCAAAAGAAGTGGCGTTCATCTGCGGAGTAATGGCGGCGGAACTCGGGCTGAACGTGCAACAGGCTAAGCGCGCAGGCTTCCTGCATGATATCGGGAAGGCCGTGGACCACGAGATTGAAGGCAGTCACGCGCGTATTGGCGCCCAGTTGGCCAAGAAGTTCAATGAAACCGACCTGATTATCAACGCAATCGAGGCCCACCATAGCGATGTAGCGCCGACTTCCCTGATCGCAGTCCTCACACAGGCTGGCGATGCGGTTTCCGCGGCGAGGCCCGGCGCCCGGCGCGAGACCCTTGAGACGTACGTGAAGAGACTCGAGAAACTCGAGCACATAGCGGACAGCTTCGTCGGCGTCGAAAAAACTTACGCGATCCAAGCTGGCCGCGAAATACGCGTGGTAGTCATGCCCGAAAAGCTCAGCGACGCCGAAATGGCGGCGCTCGCGCGGGAGATAACAAAGAAGGTCGAACAAGAGCTCGAATATCCGGGGCAGATCAAGATAACATGCATACGTGAGACTCGCGCAGTCGAGTACGCGAAGTAACGTGCGATAAAGAAGAGCCCCTCCCCGTGAAGGAGAGGGGCTCTTTTTTCGACAGATCATGGAAGGGCTTTCCCGTGCGCATTCTTTTCATCGGCGATGTCATAGGCGGAGTAGGCCGCCGCATACTGCGCGATCATCTGTCGCAATTGAAGCGAGATTACGCTTCCGATCTCGCGATTGTTAACGGCGAAAACCTCGCCGGCGGCCTGGGCGCAACCTCTAATCTCATCCGCGAAATCACTGGCTACGGCGCGGAGGTTGTCACGATGGGCAACCACACGTGGAAAAGGTCGGAGTTCATAAAGGATATCGATACGATTACTAACGTGGTACGCCCCGCCAATTTTCCCCCCGGAAGTCCGGGAAAGAGAACCATAATTTACGACTTGGGCGACGGCAGGCGGGCGGCGATATTCAATCTTGTCGGCCGTGTTTTTATGGAGAAAAACGATTGCCCATTCAGGGCAGGGATCGATATCGCAAGACAGCTTAAAGAACAGACGCCCGTCGTAATTCTCGATATGCACGCAGAAGCGACGTCGGAAAAAGTCGCCATGGGATGGTATTTGGACGGAAAGGTCTCAGCGGTGCTGGGCTCGCATACTCATGTGCAGACCGCCGATGAGAGAATATTGCCGCTCGGGACGGCGTACATTACCGACGTCGGCATGACAGGACCCCACGACGGCGTAATTGGGATGAAAAACCAGCAGGTGCTGACGAAATTCGTGATGGGGATTCCGTCACGGTATGAAGTCGCCGAAGGCGACCCCTGGCTTCATGGCGTCTCCATGGAAGTAGATGATTCCACGGGACACGCCGTCAGCATCGAGCGTATTTCACGCAGAATCGACCAGCCTCGCTAATTCGGGGACACCATCTCGCTAATTCGGGGACACCATGCGGCATGGTGTCCCCGAATTAGCGTAAGAATTGACCTAATAAAAGGAGATTTTCCATGCCACTGATTCAAATCAAAGTTTTCCAGGGCGCCCTGACTGAGGAAAAAAAGACGGAAATGATAGCGCGTGTGACGGAGGTCGTCGCAGAGATCGAGGCCCGACCGTACCCGAAAGAGAAACTCCAGCCTTACACGTGGTGCGTGATCGAAGAAGTGCCGGCGGCAAACTGGGGCATCGGCGGCGCTCCTTCGAGCCTCGAACTTCTCAAGGCGCTGCTTGAAGGCTGAGCAAGGGCAAGTGATAGTGTGAATGTTCTGCCTGCACGCGTAATTCTGTAGGTGCGAATTCATTCGCATAATCTTTTCGGGCTTTTTCCGCATCGCATATGCGAATAAATTCGCACATACGGAATTACGGGACAGCCTCTAGGGGGGATTTATCCGTCGGCCATATTCATTGTGAAAGATTCATGAATTCCAATCTGCTCACATCTCCATCCGACCTCGACCCGATGGCGCGAAAGTATCCGCTCGCTTTGTCTGCGCCGAGCCTGACTGACCCTTCAGGAGACGTTGACAGGCTGTTAGCAGCGCTTAAGGGCGCACTGCCGGCAAACAGAAGAGTCTCAAATATTGGCGTGTCGCTTGACCTCATTCGCAGGGCCAGCAAGCTCCTCCGCGAAGTTGCGTATCACGTGACCGCCATCGTCGCCCAAAAGGGCGGCGACCTCGAGCTAATCGACCTCATAGGGGATCACGACCAGCCGGACTGCTACGGCCTCGCCGTCG
>CAYVDS010000032.1:18388-20235 GCA_964450145.1 uncultured bacterium | reverse complement strand
AGGATTCATTTCTGCCAGAAGCCGCTCGGGCTGGAAGCGCTGCAGGAATTGATCGTCGAATGTATCAACGAATCTTTGAGGAAGCTCACCGAACAACAAAGATTCCTGCCCGGCGACATTTATGCGGTTAGTGTGGCTGGCAATCCGACGATGACGCACCTATTATTAGGGCTGAGCCCCCATCACCTATGCCGCGAGCCGTACGTGCCGGTGATCAATCAGCCCCTGCAGCTCAAGGCCAAGGAACTCATGATAAACGCCCATCCGGAGGCGCCCGTCTATGTGTTTCCGAATACGGGTAGCTATTTCGGGGGTGACGCGGTAGCCGGGATTCTTGCCGCCGGCATGCACCGCAGGAATGCGGTCTCGCTTTTGACGGACGTGGGGACCAACGCCGAGATCGTGCTCGGCAATCGCGAATGGCTCGTCGCATGCGCGGGCGCGGCGGGGCCAGCACTCGAGAGCGGCGGCGCAAAAGCCGGAATGCCCGCCCGCGAGGGGGCGATCGAGCGGGTGCGCATCGACCGCAACACGCTCGAGCCGGAAATTGAAGTAATCGGCGGCGGCCCTGCCAAAGGAATCTGCGGTTCGGGCCTGATCGACCTCGTAGCCGAACTGTTCCTTTCCGGCATTATTGACGTGCGCGGACATATCACGGATGGGAAGCAGTCGCCCCGCCTAAGAATAAGCGGCGATGCGAAAGCGTACGCTGTTGCGCTCGCGGAGTCGGGGGAGGCGTATCACGACATTCTCGTGGACGAACTCGATATCGGCAATCTTGTGAGGGCGAAGGGCGCGATGTACACGGCGCTTAGCCTGATCACGGAGCGGCTTGGCGTCGGGTTCAAAGACCTCGATATATTCTTTGTCGCCGGCAGTTTTGGCGAGCACATCGACCCGAGGAGCGCCATCGCCATCGGGATGTTGCCGGACATTCCACTGGAACGGTTCCACGTCCTAGGCAACAGTGCAGGTCTGGGCGCATGCATGATGCTTGTTTCATACAAGCTCCATAAAGAGGTGGAGTATATCACGAGCAAAAGCGCCTATCTGCAACTCAACGTCGAGAACGAATTCATGAACCGACTGAATGCGGCGCTCTTTATCCCGCACACCGACAGGGAGCTTTTTCCGTCGGTCCGCATTCCTTCTTAAATCGCCAGCAAGCGCATAACTTCATGCGGTGGAATCGGACTTGACTAGTGAGGCCGAATCTGCTAATAAAGCATGCAGGCTTATTGACTCAAGAAAACCAATACGGAGGAAATGACAATGGAAGAAGCAACGCGTGAAATGGCAAAAAGCATGATCGGCATCAGTGACGCGGAACTCGACAAGCTTTCGCCGGGAATGCAACAAATGCTCGACAACAGCGTCGCGCTGATGGGGTACAAAATCGTGGCCGAGGTCGTCGAGTCAGAGAACTGCTTCGCGTTCTATAAGCCGGGTGACAAGCTCGTATTCAACGCCACCATGCTGAACAAGGACGAAACCACCGCCACCAATGTCTGCACCGACGCGGTCACCCCGCTCAACACCGCCATACGGGCAATGCTCTCGGCAATCGTGAACGGAGAGGATCCCAATAAGTATATTTTCAACCATGTGCAGTGCATTGACACCGGCGCTCTGCATGGCGGCCTGGGACGCGTATTATTCAAAGTATACGCCGAGCAGGTGTAGCGGGGACCCCCCCTGCCCTCCTTTTGTAAGGGGGGGGAAAGGAGATCGTCCCATAGCTTTGTGGGTGCGAATTCGTTCGCAGAGACTCATCATCGCGCAATCGCATTAAGAAAATAGGGACAGACCCTGTGCTACGGGTCTGGCCCTATTTTCTCTCCGGTCGC
>CAYVDS010000032.1:16212-18378 GCA_964450145.1 uncultured bacterium | reverse complement strand
TCGCTATGCCGCGACAGGAAAATTGGGGACACGATGCGGCATCGTGTCCCCAATTTTCCTTAACGCCTCCGAATCGGATGACAGTCACCGGCCAGCAATTACTTGAGACGTCGTTCGACTTCTGCCCTGCGCATTAATCCCTTCAACGCCTTGACCGCTCGCTCCGGCAACGGGTAGGTTGCGATCCCGTTTTCATGAAATCTCGCCAATCCCTCTTCTGTTGCCGGATTCGATAGCCTCGCAGGAAAATTCACGCAGAGAACGATCGGTTTCTCCACCTCTCTCGCCAGCGGAATCAACTGCTCGGATATGGCGGCCGTGAAGAACGACATCACATCGAGATAAAAAACGATGACCGCGTCCACGTTCGCATCCTCGAGCACGAGCCGCGCCGCTTTCCCGAATACTTCCATATCACTCACAAACGCGAGGTCAACAGGGTTGCTCCGGATAGTGAGGTCGGGCCAGAGTTTCTTCAAACCTGCCACCGTATCGGCTGAAAACTGCGTCATTTCGAGGCCGTGATTTACGCATAGGTCCGTAAGCATGATCCCTGGGCCAGCCTGAAACGACATCACCGCCACCCGATTGCCCGCCGGCCGCGGAGCTATGTCGAGTATCTTGGCGATATCCAAAAGCTCGACAGTGTCCTGCGCTGGAACAATGCCCGCTTGCTCAAACGACGCGTAGTACAAGCTGTGTTTCCCCGAAAGCGAGCCCGTATGCGATTGCACGGCCCGCGACGCCGCTTCGGATTGCCCAACCTTGAAGCCCACCATCGGCTTCCGGCGGGTCACCCTTCGCGCTGCTTCCATAAACGCGCGCGGTTCCTCGATGCCCTCCAAATATACAATGATTGTGCGGGTTTCAGGATCATCCCCCAAATAATCAATCAACGCCGGGAAGCTTAGATTGCACCGGTTGCCAAGCCCGACTATCTTGTTCATGCCCACGTTCTCATCAATCGCCTGAAATCCGACCAGATGGCAGACGCCGCCGCTCTGGCCAAGCATACTGATCGTTCCTCGTTTGATATGAGAGAACGGCGGGGTGAACGAAGCATTCAGTTTCGCCCCAATATTGACCATGCCGAAGGTGTTCGGACCGATTATCTTGATACCGGCCTCGTTCGCGATTCGCGTAATCTCGGCCTGAAGCGCGGACCCGTCGCTGTCTTCGATTTCCTTGAAGCCGGCAGTAGTGATTACGGCGCCCGCCGCGTGTTTTTCCGCCGCGGCTTTGAGGGCCTCAGGCACATAGAGAGCGGGGACCACGATAATGGCGAGGTCCACCTCGCCGGGAACGTCCGTCAAAGTCGGATACGTGCGCAGGCCGCAAATGGACTCCACCTTATTGTTAATCGGATAAATCTGTCCCTCGAAACCTATCTCGACGAGGCTGAGCACACACCGGTGCCCCATCTTGAAAAGATTATCCGACGCGCCGACGATTGCGACAGATTTCGGATGAAAGATGCGGTCTAGTATTTCCTTTGAGTAAGTCATACCCACTTCGTCTGAATCCTTTCAATTCTATTGGGCCATGTAAAGGCAGTGTACGCTGTCATTCTGAGCGAAGCGAAGAATCTCTATTGCGTATGCCGATAAAGACATCAGTGATCATTGTGCAACTGCTGAGAGCTTCGGAAATCCCCCCTTCCCCCCTTTGCAAGGGGGGGAAATCGGGGACATGATGCCGCATCATGTCCCCGATTTCCCTGCCCACGTTGAACACTTCGCTCGCTTCCGCATTCATCATTCAACTTCGTGTCCCTTCGTGCCCTTCGTGGATATACTCTTTATTCTTAACAGAATGCGAGCACCAACTCCGAGCCTTCTCCATACGCCTCGCCTTCATACCCGCCCCAGCGGTTCAGAATCTTGAACCCATGCTTTGCGACTACAACCTCAAACTCGTCCGCATAATAGTACCGCATGAGAATCTCCATCACGGCCTCGTCCACCAACTCATTGCCGCGATACCGCCGGAATATGAGTTCGGGATAAATTACCTGCCTCACAGCGTCAATCCGGAGCCGCCTCTCGCAATAGTCCAAATGTCCGCCCTCAATGGGCATCCTCCAGACAGGCATTTCGCCGTCAAAAAGCCATTTGGTGGCCATATCTTCCTTGGGTAAAAAATATTTCACTCACATTAGCCCGGAGC
>CAYVDS010000032.1:0-16202 GCA_964450145.1 uncultured bacterium | reverse complement strand
AAGAAGGGGTTGAAGACGTTGAGGATGCAGGTGCCCTTCTCCGAAAGATGTGTCCTGACAGTATTAAAGAATCCCTGTATCTCTTCGTCGGTTTCCAGATTCTGAAATACGCGAAACGGCGCGATGATAAGGTCGAACGTACGTCCCAGTTCCAGTTTCGTTATATCCCCGAAAAGCACTTCGGCCCGGTCTGGTGAGATTCCCGCCGCCACGAGTTTGCTGCGGCAAATCGCCAACATGGATTCGGAACTGTCGACACCGAGAATATGACCACAGTGATGGGCAAGAGGCACGAGGACTCGGCCGGTTCCACATCCGAGTTCAAGAACATACGCCGTCGGAGATGGGACCCTGGCGATATAGAAATCGATGTCTTTGAATGGGACAGGGAGGTAATCATAATATTTTGCGGCTTCTCTTCGAATGTCAATGGGCATCGGATAAACTCTTTCTGTTAATCCTCAGATTTCCCATGTTTACGCTGATTTTGGAAAAGGAAGGAGAAAAAAAGAGACATTCTTAGCCACAGATAAACACGGATGAACACAGATTTTAGGAAGAAAAGACTTCTTCTTTTTCACATTTTCCGCGTTTCCCCTTTTCTCCCCAAGAATTCTCATTCGTGTAATTCGTCGCGCGTCTTGCGCGATTCGTTCCATTCGTGTTCCCTCTTCTTAGATTTCTCTCAGTACCGCTTCCGCGAATTCCGTTGTGGACGCACTGCCGCCTTGATCTCGTGTGAGAGCCTTCACACGTCACTCTTCACACTTCTTATTGCGTCAGCAATGATCGTATCTGCTCCGCCAGCTTGTCGGCGATGTATTCGTTGTAGTCTGTGCCGGCCTCGGCGCTTATCTTTCCCAGCATTTTGTGACCGGCGACAGAGATTCTTCGCTTCGCTCAGAATGACGCTTGGCGAATTCCGTCCACTATGGTTTCTGGTTGGTGAAAAACGAGCCGGAGGCATTATAGTTGAAGTCCGATGATATTGGCAAACATGGTTTGATTCGTCACATACCTTGGTGATAGTATGTTGCAGACTGGAAACCCAGCCCGTCCTCAAACACGCCAGACCTGCGCGAGCGGTTCGCATGCACATGGGCAAACGAAAGAGGCAAGAGAAGGGGAAACCAATAAGGAAGGTCAGATTCATGAGCCCAGTTTCTCTTCATCATTCAGTATTGGTCTTACCCTTTCGCCTTTCGCCCTTCGCCTTTCGCCTCAGCTCCGCAGAAGGAGAACGATATGAGTGACGACGCAAGAACTGAAGCCGTAAATCAAGGTGGCAAGAGAAAGATCTCGCGCCGTGCTTTTGTCGGCGGCGTCGCGGCCGGCGCCGCAGGCGCATGGGGTCTCTCCTACGGGCTCAAGCGATACAGTTGCGACCCCGCGCGGGCACCTCACCTGTATGAATATTTTCTGGATAATTTCTGGTTTGAAGCCGCCGACCTTGAACATCAGGAATTGAATCCTCCGCTCAAAGGAAATCACAAAGCTGACATCGTAATCATTGGCGGCGGATTCACTGGGCTGTCCGCGGCCTATAATCTCAGCCGCAAGTTCCCCGACAAGAAAATCGTGCTGCTCGAAGGCGCATGCTGCGGCTACGGCGCGAGCGGCCGCAACGGCGGTTTCTGCGACGCCGGTATACCCGGCTTCATGGATTACCTTGCCGCGAACGGGCCGGAATTGGGGCGTAAAGCGTTCGACGCCAGTCTCTATGGAATCAAACAAATAAAGGAATTGATTGAGCAACATGGCGTCCAGTGCGACTTCGAGGAAAACGGGATGCTCGAGGCCGCCATCGGAGAGGAACAAGCCAAACATCTGGAAAAGCAGCGTGAACGATATAAGTCAATGGGTCTCGAAGCCACGTTAGTCCAGGGCAAAGAGCTCGAGGCTGAAATCAAGTCGCCCCGCTACGTCGCCGGACTCAAGTTCCCATACGGCGGCATAGTAAACCCCGCAAAACTCGCGAGGGGGACAAAGCCGGTGGTCGAGAATGCCGGCGTCGAGATACGCGAACGTACGGTCGTGATGCGCGTAACACCGGGCAAAGTTCACCGCATCGAGACAGAGATGGGCGAGATTAGCGCGCCGTTCCTCGTGCTCGGCCTCAATGGCTACGCGCCAAAACTCGGTTTCTTCCAAGATCGCGTGATGCCGCTGTGTAGCTACGTTATAGCCACCGAGCCGCTGAGCAAGGCGCAGTGGGAGTCCATTGGCTGGCAGAATCGGCAAGGCATCGCGGATTTGCGAGTGCTTTTCGATTATCAGCGACCCACGGCGGATGGTCGCATCGTCATCGGCGGCTCGGATTATCCGTATTATGCGGGCGACGCACTCAGTTCGGGCAACAACAAGCCGGTCATCGAGCTTCTCACCAAAAGCCTGTTCACGACGTTCCCACAACTCGGGGGGCTGCGCATCGACCATGCATGGGGTGGCACCATGGGGTTCACACTCGATTTCACGCCCTCCGTGGGAGTAATGGGCGACCACAAGAACATCTTCTACGGTGTTGCATACAACGGCGAAGGCGTCGCCTTCGGCCAAACGGCGGGGCGAATCATCTCGGAAATGATCGCGGGCGAAACAAGCGAACTGAGCGACCTCTTCGTCGTGAACCACAAGATTCCGTACCAGGGACCAGCCAACATCAGGATTCTCTTCGCGCGTCTTTACAAGTCGTATCTCACGCGCTTCGCCGAGAAAACGGTCAGATAAGAAGAAGGGGAAAGAGGGCAAACGGGGAAAAGGGAGCAAAGGCAAGTCGAAAGTCGAAAATTGAAAGTCGAAGGTCAAAAAGACAAAGGCAGAAACAGGGTTAAATCCGCAGATTGCGCAGATTTTTTCAAATGAAAATCGGTGAGAATCTGCGGAATCTGTGGATAGAGGTTTCTTCTTCATTCGTTTCATTCGTGTCCTTATTCGTGATATTCGTGTTCCAAGAATCCAGGAGAATAAGAAATGGCTTTTCAGAACATCAAATATGAAGTAAACGAGCGAATTCTCACAATTACTCTCAATCGGCCGGAGAAGCTGAATGCTTTTACAAACGACATGGGGAACGAGTTGATCGAGGCGTTTGATCGCGCGGATCAGGATGATGAAGTGCGCGTTGTCATCGTCACTGGAGCCGGAAGAGGATTCTGCGCCGGCTCCGACCTGAGCGGCGGGAGCAATACGTTTGACAGCGCAACCCGGCGAAACGAAACTATTGAGGAGCATCGCGATGCCGGGGGCGTGGGCACTCTGAGAATTTACGAAATGAAGAAACCGATTATAGCGGCGATAAATGGGCCAGCCGTGGGAGTCGGAATCACGATGACGCTTCCGATGGATATTCGCATTGCATCAAGCGCCGCTAAGATGGGGTTCGTGTTTGCACGCCGAGGAATCACCGCCGAGGCGTGCAGCAGTTGGTTTCTGCCCCGCATAGTGGGTATAAGCCGCGCTGCTGAATGGGTTTTGACAGGAAGAGTGTTCCCCGCGCAGGAAGCGCTTGAAGGCGGACTCGTAAGCCGGGTGGTGAACCCTGACGAACTCATGCCGACCGTCATCAAATTGGCGCGCGAAATTGCGGACAACACATCGGCGGTTTCGGTGGCTCTCTCGCGGCAACTTCTGTGGCGCATGTTGGGTGCGGACCATCCGATGGAAGCGCACAAGATAGATTCCAAATGCATTTATTACATGGGTAAATCGCCGGACAGTTACGAAGGAGTGATTTCGTTCCTCGAAAAGCGTCCCGCCCAATTCACGATGAAACCGAGCGCCGATATGCCGCCTTTCTACCCGTGGTGGAAGGAAAGGCCGTTCAAACAAAAGGGGTGAGAAAATGAAAAAATACCTTTGGCTGATCGCTCTCATTGTGGTTGTTCTGGTTGTGTTTGCCATCACTTATCGCGAGCCTTTGATCCTGCGCATTACCGGCATGCGGCCGTTTGTCGAAGAGCGTTTCGGCGGATGGGTGGACGCGGGAGCAGATGAAAAAGAGCTTGATGCGGCGCTCAAACGTATTCATGACCCACGGGGGTCGGGCCCGGGCTCGTGGGTTTATGAACTGAGCCAACCTGCCGCACAACATGAGAAAGCCGCCGATGAGGCAAAGGCTGCAGGCGATTCCGCAAGAGCCGACGACGAATATAGCAAGGCGGCGGTCTTCTACTTTGTCGCGAGGTTCCCATTCGTCAGTTCTCCCGCCAAGGCGGAAGCCTACCGTAAGCATATCGAATGTTACCTCAAGTCTGCGGAATCGTTCGATCCGCCGATCGAGATCGTCCGCATCCCGTTCGAAGAAAAGGAAATCGTCGGCTATTTGCGGGTGCCAAAGGTCGAAAGACCGCCTGTTGTCGTTGTGACCGGCGGGGTGGATACATGGAAAAGCGATGTCGAGCGCCAATGCCGCGCAATGCTTGCAGAGGGAATGGCCGTTTTCGCGTTCGATATGCCCGGCACCGGCGAGAGCGTATGGCCGCTCGAACCGAATTCGGACAGGGTATACAGCGCAGCCATTGAATATTTGAAAACCCGTTCCGATCTCGACGGCGAAAACATCGGCGTCTATCTCCAGAGTTTCGCCGGACTCTATGCCGTCAAACTCGCGCTCGTTGACCCGAACGTAAAGGCCGCAGTCAACATCGGCGGACCGATACATCTGGCGTTTACTCCGGAACACATCAAGAAAGTGCCCGATGTGATGGTCAAGACAATTGCGCACGCGATGCGAGCCGATGAAGACTCAGGCTTCGATACTATGGTGGCGATGGCAAAGCCAATGTCACTCGGTGAGCAGGGACTGCTCAAGAAACCGGAGCGCCAGGCTGCGCTTCTGAGCATCAATGGCGACCAGGACCCGCTCGTGCCGATTGACGACCTCTACATCGTCTCAAAGAGCGGAATCAAACAAGAGGAGTGGGTCTATGCCGGTGACGGCCACTGCGCGCCCAACAACCTGAAGGAGCATGCGCCCAAAGCGGCCGCCTGGCTCAAGGAGCATCTGGCGACACGCAAAGAAGAAAAGATTTAAACCGCGGAGGGCACGGGGCGGCGAAGCCCCAACCAAATGCTTCACCACAAAGGCACAAAGTCACCAAGCAAAAGAAGACGAAAAGGAACTGAACCACGGGGGAGCGTCCCTCAATCCGCGGGACTTCGTGAACAGAAAACCCGAGGGAGAAGAAGCATTGATAACCACGGATTAACACGGATTGACACGGATTTGGGAAGAAGAAGAAAAAGAAGATATACTAAAACACGAATTTCACGATGAACGACTCCCTCTTTATCATTCCCTGCCTTCGCGGGAATGATAAAGGCTATTGATTCGGTTGATCAAAGCGGTTCGGTGACGGCGGCGAAGAAAATCGACCACCGTTTTCTTGTTTTTGGGCTCAAAGTATTGCAGCAATGCGGCCTGGAGAGTCTTCTCCTTGTGCCCGCGTGGGACAAATATCTTTTTGCGCTTTGTGTCAAGACCCGATGCGTACATTGCCGCTGAAGCAGTCAAAGGTATGGGAACAAAATCCTGCACCTGGCGAGGACGCCAGGAACGCGAGATTAAATACTCCGTCAGCGCCAGCGCATCATCTGCAGTGCAGTCGGGATGGGAGCTTATGAAGTATGGCACAATGTACTGTTCCTTGCCGGCTCGATGAGACGCCTCACGAAACCGCGCCTCAAACTCTTCAAAGACCTCGAATGGAGGTTTTCCCATCAAGGCGAGAACCTTTGGGCAAGAGTGTTCAGGGGCTACTTTCAGATGCCCGCCAACAAAATGCTTCGCCAAAAGGCTAATATATTCGTAGCTTTGAAGAGCCATATCATGGCGAATACCTGAAGCGACGTATATGTTTGTTTTGGCTGGCTGACGATTCCGCCATCTCAAGAATGATTCCATCATATTCATTAATGGCTCGGCGTTGGGCTTAAAATGTTTGCATACCGATGGCGCAAGACAACTGATCCGGCGGCAACCATCAGAATTGTCGCACCTCATGCCGTACATGTTGGCTGTCGGACCGCCTATATCACTGATAGTGCCACGGAATTGCCGGTGCGCTCTGAATAACTCGGCCTCCGATAATAGACTTTCGATGGAACGCGAACAAATGTGCTTGCCTTGATGAAGATGAATGGAACAGAACGAACAGCCGCCAAAACAGCCTCGATGGGTCGTTATCGAGAAAAGCACAGGCTCAAGAGCGGGTATGCCGCCAAGCTTATCGTAGCGAGGATGCCATCTTCGACTAAAAGGCAGATCGTATAGCTCGTCCATTTCAGAGGGACTCAATGGCTGTGATGGCGGCATCACAATGATCGTGCCCGGGTCCTGATCCTGAATTACGGGCCGACCATTTGGATGAGCCTGAGCTTGATACGCCATGTGGGCAGCCATTACCTCGACGTGATCTCCCTCCTGCTGCGATAGTGAAGGCAGCCGGACTGCATTGTCCGGAGCATTCGTTCTGTTTGTGACCCTGTATGCCGTCCCCGGTATATCCGTCAGGCAGTCGACAGATTGCCCGCTGCTCAGTCGCTGGGCAATCTCTTTTATGGCGCGTTCGCCCATGCCATGCACAAGCAGATCCGCTTTCGCATCAATCAAAACAGATCTCTTCAGCGTGTCCTCTATGTAATCGTAGTGGACGAGTCGGCGAATGCTGGCCTCGAGGCCGCCCAGGATTATGGGAATTCCTTTGTAAGCCTCGCGTGCCCGGGCAGAATACACAAGCAGCGGACGCCCGGGCCGGAGTCCCAGAGCGCCGCCGGGGCTATAAAGGTCTTTCTTTCTGCGATGCCGCATAGACGCGTAGTCGTTAAGCCGTGAATCGATAGCGCCGGAGGTAATGCCCCAGAATAACCGCGGAGCCCCGAAAATTCGAAAGGCATCGACGCTTCGCCAATCGGGTTGCGCAAGTATAGCCACTCGGTAGCCCAGTTTCTCCAGCCACCTGCCTATCAATGCAACGCCGAAAGCGGGATGATCGACATAGGCGTCAGCAGTGACAAGAATGATATCAGCCTGATCCCATCCGCGTTGCCGCATTTCATCAGGACTTACTGGAAGGAAAAGATTTGGATTATTGTACCTAGCTGTTGGCATATTGTGGAGGCCAAGACATCGCTGCCCGGGCGCCGGAGACGTCAACCCGAACTTACTATACGACCACATATGATTATAACGCTTTCGCCATCGTTCGATCAATTGTATTGGCTCCCTATTGAAATGCATGAGTAAACAGTAAGCGACTCACGAGCTGAACGAATGGAAAAGGAGCGTCAGAAATATGCGCTGATTTGCAGAAACAGGCTGGCGGGACTGGAGCCGTATTCGCTGCGGAGTTGGCCGTTTGAGGGCTCGGCTCCCCACGGGATGAAGCCGCTGACCGCCAGCGACACATTTTGTGTCATGTCCCATACGGCAGAAGGAGAGAAAAGTCCAGAGCCGTCCACCGGACTCATCAGGATAAGAATGCCTCCGCTTAATATATTGCTGAACGGATAGTTTGACCGCAGCGCGACCGCATGTCGTCCAAGAATCTGGGTGTCACCTCGGAGGAAGCGCTCTTGAAAAATAGGGTCAAAGAATCGCGCCTGGATGTCTTCAATATCCTTGACTCCGAAACCGGAATAATGGTATTCGCCCAGGAGAGTCAATCCGTTCCCGACGTCGAAGGTGTAAGAACTGCCGACAACGGCTTTCCCCACAAGCGTGTCGTCTCCGAAGAGACCGCCATCCGGCTGCTCTTCAGGGGTATCGAAAATGGCGAGCTCGATGTGCATCTCAGCGTCTCCAACGGCGGCTGAAATCGTCCCGCCGACCATTTCATCTTCCGCTCTTTTCCCGAAGATAAGCTCGCCGTCGACCTCTCCGACGTAACCTCGCAACCTGCCCAATAGCGCCGACTCCTCCCAGCTTTCACCGAAGGCTGCGACCGCTTCAACGGAACTCGTGTCCGAAACACGATATTCCACGCGCGCGGCGTCAACCCCGCGGCGCCACTCGCGGTCGACTTCGATTGGCGAAAAAGGAGAGAAGATATCAACAGCCCCGAAGAGCACGCCGCGCCCCAAGCCGATGGCCTGTCTTCCGACCGTCACCTCGCCCCAGCCGGGGTGCAGCGCCACCAAGGCGCGGTCGAATTCATGCCGATAAGAGAAATTGTCTGCTTCCGCCAACTGCCAATCGAGTTGAGTAATGCGGAAAGGCGCCTCGGCGACGGACGGCAGGATGCCCGCTCCGACAGTGGTTGCGGCGGCTTCGGTGCTTGCGCGTGCCCGCTGTTCGTACGCAAGCTCGGTATTCATCCAATCGCTATGCTTTGTCCTCAGACCGAGACGCACACGGAACAATCCGGTCGCGACATCTTGCTCGGGGAAAAGCAGTTCATCATCGGGCGCATGCGAGAGGAGTGAGGTTGCCTTGAGCGTTATGTCGAGCGAAACCTGATTTTCGCTAGTTTGATCGGACCAGAGTTCGACAGACAAAAAAGAAAAAGGGAATTGAGCGAACCAGAGGGCGATAAGAAAGAGGCAAAAGGCGAAAGGAGACTGGATATTGTTTTCCAAAATTCGGGGACACGATGAAGCATCATGTCCCCGAATTTTAAGCGCGAGAAGAAATGCTGCAAACCTCCCGAACCGAAGTTGCATTCAAGACCCTCGCGGTGGTGAGTCAGAAACTCTGGTTAGTTTTCCGGAAAATCGGGGACATGATGCGGCATCGTGTCCCCGATTTTCTCAGGATATTTTCCTTTCATCATTGACGACCCGGCCGTCAACAAGCGTAATCACTCGACGGGCATATGTTATCACACGAGGATCGTGCGTGGAGAAGATGAATGTGATTCCGTCTCGTTCGTTCAGTTCCCGCATCATCCGCAGAAGATTCTCAGCGTTTTCGCCGTCGAGATTGGCTGTGGGCTCATCGGCGAGCACCAGTTTCGGCCTCGAGGCGACCGCCCGCGCGACCGCCACTCGCTGCTGCTGGCCGCCGGAAAGCTCAGTCGGCCGCCGATTGGAGAGTCCGCCGAGACCGAGTTCCTCAAGAATCTCTCCCGCGCGCTTTCGTCTCTCGTCCCCCACTCCCTGAAGTTCCAGAACGAACTCGACGTTTTCGACCGCGGTAAGCACAGGAAGAAGATTGTATGCCTGGAACACAAACCCGAGCGAATGCAGTCGCAAATCGGCCCGCTCGCGTTTGCTCATGGAAGAGATATCCTTACCCAGTACCGTGAGGCTGCCGCCGGTCGCCGAATCGAGGGCTCCGATGAGATTGAGCAATGTCGTCTTCCCGCTTCCGGATGGGCCTACGATTGCGAGAAAATCGCGCGACCTCACCTCGAGCGTGACGCCTCTCAAGGCGGGTGTCTCGATATCGCCTGTCCTGTACACTTTTCTCACGTCCTGCGCAGAGACGAGAATTTCTTTCGTCGTATCGTTCATCTCACACCTTCCTCATCGCTTCGGCCGGGTCAACCCTCGTGGCGAGCCATGCCGGATACACGGACACCAGCGCCGTCGCGGTCACCGAGATTGCCAACGCATACCAGACAAGCCACGGCCCGAAAACGCCATACATATGAGGCTCGAACAGAACATTTCCAAATCCCTCTCCAATCAGCGAGCCAAAATCGATGCCGCGCGTGGAAAGATAGTACGCCGCTGAACCGCCGAGCCCGAGCGCCACAAGCGCGCCGACAACACCGACAACGACCGCCTCAAGCGCGACAACGGTGATTACCTGCCTGCCCTTCATTCCCAGAGCGGATATAACTGCGAACTCATGACGGCGCTCAAGCACTGTGGTGAGTTGCGCGCTCGCAATCCCGAGAGCGACGACGATCACTATGATGCCCGCCAACCCGTTCATAAATACCGTGTCGCCTTCCACGTTCGCCGCTATGCCCGGGTTGGATTCTTTCCATGTAATCACCGTATTGCTTCCCGAGAGGCTTGACGCAAGCTCCTTACGGTCAGGTTCGATCATCCTGTAATCGGTCAGAAGAATATTGATTTCTCCCGGCCCCGCATAGCCGCTCATTCGCTCAATATCCTGAAGGGTTACATGACATATGGAAGCATCAATGTCGCGGCTGCCCGTCTCGAGAATGCCCACAATCCTGAGCATCGCGCTCTGTATTTCCTCACGGCCCGCCATCGTGACATAGAGGTCATCGTCTAATTCCACATCAAGCCTCCGGGCGAGCGCCCCCCCGATTACAACGGTGTCGTAGTCATCGGGCTGCAAGTACCGCCCTTCCAGCTTGGCCTTGTAAACAATGCGGTTCGAGCGCGATTCCATCTCGGGGTCCACGCCGGTAATCTCAACGCCTGCCATTCGATTCCCGAAAGCGAGAAGCCCGTTTGCGCGGGCGCGCATCGTCACCGCTTTCACTCCGGGCAAAGACCGCGCCGTCGCGAGCGCGCGCTCCCAATCGGCAAGCCGTAATGAGTTTTCGCGTTTCTCCAGCCATCCGTTAGCCACTATGCTGAGGTGACCGGCCCCGCTCTCAGATACGGCGCGTATCTGCCATTCGGCTTCGCCTCCAATATACGACTTGGCGAACAGGGCTATTGCACACCCCACCCCAATGCCGGCCATCGAAAGAATAGACCTCATCGGGTGGCCGAGCAGACTCCGGACCGCGTATTTGAAAGATGCCGACCGAATCATAAATTCATGGCCTTCACGGGCTCAAGCCGCGCGGCGAGCGCGGCGGGCCAGACCGACGCGAGCATCGAAGTCGCCGTCACGGCGAGCACGCCGAAAATAATATGGCGAGCCTCAAGCGCCGGGTAAACCACGTATGAAAAGCTCACTCCGCTGAATGCGACATCCTCGGCGCGGATACCCCCGAGAGCGGCATAGTCGATTCCTGTGTGCGAAGTAACAATGACAATGGCAGAGCCGATGACAGACCCTATGGCCACCCCGATCAACCCGAGGATGATTGACTCGACGAGCACCATCGAAACGATCCGCTTGGGATGGGCGCCGACCGCAAGCAGCATCCCGAATTCGTGCGTGCGTTCGAACGTCGACATCGTCGAGGTATTCGCTATGCCGGCCGCCGCGGCAACGAACACAATCGCTAAGAAAATCAAGTCAAACCACACCTTGAGGTCGATCAACGAGCTCAGTTCAGGGAGTGATTCCCTCCACCACAAGACCTCGTCGCCAGCGAGCGCCGGCAGACGCGCGATGCGAGCGGCCAAAGCCCCGGCCTTATTGTAGTCCTCGCCATGCACGATAACCTCATGGGCCTTGTCGGGCATATCGAGCAACTCAGCCGCATCGGCGATAGACATGACCACGCCCATCGTCTTCACCAGTTCGACGCTGCTTTTGACAATGCCCTGAACGAGAAACAAATCGCTCACCGGATACCCGTTCGCATCCTGCCCGATTATGGCAATGGACTGTCCTGGCTTTACCGCCAGCCTGTTTGCGAGCACGTCACCGATCACGACGGACCGCTGGCGCGGAAGCTCATCCGGCCTGAGTGTTTCCAACAGGCCTCCCTTCCCTGCCTCTCCCTCCGCGTCCACACCCACGACCACAGCAGGCTCGGCCTCGGCCGGTTGGTCTTTTCGTTCGCCGCTGGCCGAGAGCGCAGGAGCATAGATGCGAGGCAAGACGCTCCTCACGGTCGGTAACGCGCGTATTTCGTCACTGAGTTGCGAGATGTCGCCAACCGTCAGGTCAACCGCCCGTTCCTCGCGCCACTTCGGATGATGAATCTGGACGTGGCCGACGAGTGGACCCGTAACCGCCTCCATCATGTTATTGAACGAGCCGCCCATCAGGCCGTTCACGAAGACAAGCGTCGTCTGGCCGAGGGCGATAGCCCCGATCGCGAGCAACGTCCTCCTCTTATTGCGTCCTAAATTCCGCCATGCAATACGTATCGTGCTGTTCATTACAGGGGCTCTTCTTGTTCTTCTTGCTAATCCGCGTTCATCCGCATGGCCGAGACTTGCGAAGTCCCGCGCTTCGCGGGATTAAGAATGCCTTTTTTTTTCTTGCCTTTCTCCGAATCCGTGTAATCTGTGCAATCCGTGGTTCCCCCGCTTCTTCTTGGTGGCTTTGTGCCTTTGTGGTGAATTCTTTTCGGTTTCTTTGGCTGTGGTTATCGCTTTTCCTCGAGCTCCGAGAGGCTGAACATGCTGTCAGGCGCTTCAACATCGAAATTAATATTCAGATAAACCAACTCGGTCTTACATCCTTCAACGTCTTCGGGGATCAAGGTCAAGCGCGACGGAATGCGGCGGTTGTCGAACTCTTTCACTTCGGTCCAATAGAGCTTTCGCGCGAGGCGCCCCTTTCGGTCGTAGTATCGCGCTTCGACCGGAATCTGGCCGTCTTCCGAGACAATCAGTTCAAACCGCTTCCACAGGCCGACCGTATCCGGCTTGGCGTCGAACCCGACAATCCATCCTGCCGGTTTCTCCGACCGCCCGACCAACTCGTAGGTGTAGTCTTCGGTTAAATCCGCTTCTTTCACAAGGTCGTCATTCGTGAAATCGCTTCCCATCCATGAAGCGAGCATCATCGAGGGAGGGATACGGATTGTCCGCTTGATCCGCGGCAAGTAGTTCCAGAGGTTCTTCTCCACCTTGAGCGTCGCCGTGCCCTGCTCGCGCGGCGGCGATTGAATCACAATCAGCACCTTCTCTTTGCCCTGCGTCCAGACCTGCATCCGAAGCGTTCTCTCACTTTTCAGCTTCACGGTCGTCATCTCGACTTCCGACGCGCTGCTGTCGGAACGATACAAATCCTCGAAGTGCTTCACAACCGCTTCGACGTCCAGCTTGCCGCTCGCATCGAGGAACTTGGGCGGAACCTTAGCGCTCTCAGCTTTTTCCGCCGCTTTGTCGCCCGCGCTTCCCGCCGGCTGCGCCGATACTTCCGCACTGACACCAGCCGCGCACACAAGAATTGCGATCATAGTCAGGATGATGCTTCGGCCCACCAAAGTAACAAATCTGCCTATGCTCGATGCTTTCGATATATATCGTGTCATAAGTGTTTGCCCATATCGCGGGGTCTTGCTTTCATTCCGCATTCATCATTTATCATTCATCGTTCTTCCTCGACTCCCTTTTCCCCTCTTCCCCTTTTTCCCCTTTCACCCTGTCTTTTCATCCTCTCCCATTTCGCGATCATCGCAGGGAACTCCTTTTCAAAAAATACACAGAGGTCGTGATACTCCTCGATCACACCGCGCACATCCGGCGGTTCGTCTTTCAGCAGGTCCAACCCGCGCTCGACTGTCATGCGGAGTTCCGTCATGAGACGCATCCTTTGCTTCAGTATCTCAGTGAATCCTCCGGACCTCAACCGATAGAGCTTGTTTCGTTCTCCGGGCATGCCGACCCGTTCGATGACCCCCAACTGCAGGAGCAAACCTGCCATCGTGCTGACTGATCCCCGGCTGGCGCTGAGCCCTTCTGCGATTTCGGCAGCCGTTTGGTACGGTGGAGCGCTGGTAAGAAGCCAACCCCATATTCGCCCCGCCATGCACGGCAGTCCCACGCGTTCAAATAGGACGCCGAACGCCTCAGCGAATTCTCTCCGTTTTTGAAAGGTGTCCTTCGTCATAGCACCGCTCGGTCAGAAGTTAAGGCTTACGAGTTATTCATGGCGTGATAGATAGTTGCTAATGTTTCACTCGCTCCCCCACCCAGGCGGGACGGATACGCCGCCTCAATTATGTCGTCAGTAGTATTATATCCATTTTTGTTATTTCAGTCAATACTAAAATTTCAATAAACTAAATATGCTCGCGTATCACAAGAGGAAGGGAATGACACGAATGGAAGAATAGAAGCGGCGCGGAAATTATGCGCGAGCTTTGCGTCCGAAGGGAACGCCCAATTTCTTCATCCTGTTGCGCAAAGTGCGGGGGTTGATGCCGAGCAGTTCCGCAGCCCCGCCTCCTCCCTCAACTTTGCCTCCCGCAACGGTGAGGGCCTTGCGGATATATCTCGCCATGATGGCGTCCAGCTTCATTAGCTCGCGTTCTCCGTCGCCATCTGCATACGGATCCGGTCTGCGCTTCGGTATCTGGAGACTCTCGAATGTGAGGGGTTCGCCTTTACTGAGGATCAGGGCGCGTTCAACGGCGTTCTCGAGTTCGCGCACGTTGCCCGGCCATTGATATGCCATCAAGTGCTCGATTGCAGTCGGAGTCAGCGCGGGAATTCCCGCCAATTTCAGTTCGCGTGATTTTTTCAGGATAAAATGCTGTGTGAGGGCCGGAATGTCCATTACCCTTTCCCGAAGCGGGGGCACAACGATCGGAAATATATTCAGTCGAAAGAAAAGGTCCTCCCTGAATTGGCCATGCGCGAGCATGATTTCCAGGTCGCGGTTAGTGGCCGCTATTACTCTGATGTCCACCTTAACCAGTTCAGCGCCGCCTACGCGTTCGATCTCCTTTGCCTGAAGAACCCGCAGAAGTCGCACTTGGGCCTCGGGTACCAACTCTCCGACTTCGTCCAGGAAGACTGTACCCTCGTGAGCTCGCTCAAAATATCCCCTCCTTCGCGAAATAGCCCCGGTGAATGCTCCCCTCTCATGCCCAAAAAGCTCGCTGTCTATCAAAGTTACCGGAATGGCGCCGCAGTTTACGCTGACAAAAGGGCCAGTCCTACGGAAGGAAAGGCTATGAATGGTGCTCGCTATCAACTCCTTGCCGGTTCCCGTTTCACCAAGCAACAGAACCGGACTATCCAATGCCGCCACCTGCCGAACTAGCTCCATCACTCCCCTCAGTCCGAATTCGGCTCCGATAACCTCTTCTCCGATAACGCGCCGCAATTCGCCTTGCAAAAACCGATTGTCCTCCACCAACCTGTCTTTGTGGGTCTGGAGTTCCCGGTATCTTAGGCTGTTCATAAGCGCAATGGCAAAGGGCTCATTCAGAACCTTGAAAAGCTCAAGATGTTCCCCGGTGAATTTCGTGCCGGGCTCACTAAATGCCGAAACAACACCCAACTCTTTACCCTCGAGAACCAGCTGCATGATAATCGCTGACAAATCCATCGCGTCGAACATTGCACCAAAAGGCGCCGTGACCTTGTTATCACCTATCCGTTCAATGACAGTGATGCCTATTTCCCATTCCTCCAACTCTTGCTTGCGTGTCTCTTCGTCAAACTGAGTCCTAAGGGAAAGTGTTGTGCCTCCGTCGGCATCAGCCGTCGCGATTGTATCGGCAATTCCCGTATCGTAGTTATAGACATGCAGGCTCATCCGGCTCGCGGGGATGCTTTTTTTCACGTAGAGAAAGCATTTCCAGAGCGCCTTTTCTATATCTAGGCTTCCGCAGATTCGAATAGTAGCTTCGTGAAAGAAGTCTTTTCCACTTACCATAATTCCTCCCTCTCGCTCATAAACTATATTCTATCACATTTGACAGTTGTGAATCAAACTCAGTAATAATTTACAATTAGTTCTATCATATTCGGTAGACTGTGTAAAGATTGACAAGGCATCCCTGGATGGTCAATCGTCTAACTGATTGGCGCAAAACATGTTATAACTCACGACACATCTTTGGCACGCGGATTGCCCTAAGGAGATTGCAGCGTGTATGCCCTGCAGCAGTTTGCAGCTCACCTGAAAAGGAGGAACCCGTGAAGATTATAGCACTGGGAGGAGCTGGCCATATCGGGGCTTGCGCTGTGCGTGAGTTGGTAAAGAGAAGCGCCTGACACCGAGTCTGAACTGCTCACAAGCCGCATGCGATTGCATCTCAATTTTAACCCAAATCATTAACACTGTGAGGGGAGGTAGATATGTTGTAGCAATTCCAGAGGACGAAGGGCATGAGGGGTAGATGTTGGTTGTGCTGCAACGTAACGAAACGGAATTGAAAGGAGCTAGCAAATGAGTAAAGTCTTTCGGAGTGGGAAAGGGTTTACGCTCGTTGAGTTGCTGGTGGTCATCGCGATTATTGGTATCCTAGCTGCGATCTTGCTGCCGGCGCTTGCGAAGGCAAGAGAGTCGGCCCGCCGCTCTGCGTGCGTTAACAACCTCAAGCAGGTTGGCCTGGTGCTCGGTCTATACGCGACGGAGAATAAAGAGCTGTTCCCGGCCGTTGATAACCAAAGCTCCAGTTTCATGTTTGACGGTAATGCGGTATATCCGGAGTATCTGACCGATGCCGCAATTCTGGCGTGTCCTTCGG
>CAYVDS010000031.1:1318-35310 GCA_964450145.1 uncultured bacterium | reverse complement strand
GTCGAGTAGACATTCCAAATGTTTCCGTTAGGTCTGCTTTGTATTCCCTGTTACTCCTCTCTTTCGATACGAGGAGTGTCACAACATTCGACCATAGGAACCATTCTAATGCCCCTCACAGAACCGTGCGTGAAGTTTTCCCTCACACGGCTCTTCAGTAGCGCATCCTCAAGTCGAGAACAAACAGCCGAGTTGTGAGTTCCAATTTCGTTTCCACCATTCTCCATCTCTGTGTATGGCAGGTGTCTCCTCGGAACTCAGCGCGCTACCGCCACCCCCTTCCCTCCACAGGCATTACCCTGTTTCATCGGTACTATGAAGTGGTCCGACTGCCAAGATATCGTCCGCGACTCCTTGCCTTTCATAGCTTGTCGCCGCATACTCCCTGACTTCTTCCAGAAAGAATATCCTGGCTCTCCCAAGTTCATATTAGCTCCTTGTGGTATCATGCACTCGGCCTCAGACCCCGTCGGGTTGCTGCGTCCTCGCCATAGCGAACTCAGCAGTGCTGCCTTCCAGGAGGTTAACGCTGTCGGCCGCCGACATGTCGGAAATTTCGGGGCTCAATACCTTCACGCATCTCTGCATTGAAGCCTGATACCTCCCTCCTCCCAGCTTCATACAGTTCGTTATCTCCCTGTATGTGGGATTCGGTGCTGGGCTGGTGGCTAACCTCTACCCATGCCGGACTTGCACCGGCAAGAACTAATACGCTTCTCTTGGCACACTAACCCTTTCCCCTTTTCCCCCGAACGCAAGCCCTTGTTATCATTCGTGATCCACCTTTCGCGCGATTTGTTAACAAAAAGTTCCTTGCTCGACTTTCCCCCACCATGCACCATATACATCAGAAACAAAGCTATTTGCCACAGAGGTTCACCAGCGCACAGAGGAACAGAAAATGATTGATATGCTGACAGAACAGATAATCGGAGCAACGACCCGATTCAAGCGCACCCCAATCAAAACGTGGCCCGTTTCCCGACTTCAACGAGTCACGTCTGCGTCGCTCGACTCGCCACTCGCAACTCGTCACTCGCAACTCCGCGCTCTGCGCGGCGCTCCCCGTGTCCCCCGTGGTTTGCCTCTCTTTTCTCAATCCGCAATCGGAAGTCGCGCTCTGCGCGGTTCACCTATCGCCTATATTTTTTTCTTAAGGGGATTTATTCACAGACACCCTTCTTGCGTCACTTGCGTCACAGCCTTGTCACACAAAGACTTACAAAGAAAAACTCGAAATCGCGCAGTGTTCTGCCTCTTCTCTCCCAATCCTTATCGATGAGCGCCCAATTGCTTTTTTCGGGAAAGTTTGTATAATGTCATAGTCGTTTGGCAACCAGAAGAAGGCGGACATGCGTCTTCTCGGGCGACTGTGCGTGGCATGGTATTTGCTCGTAAAGCAAGGCCTCGACGGCGCGTTGAGAAGAATGATTTGCATGAAAAGAATGTATCCCGCTTTCGCGGGAATAACAAAAAGAAGCGAGAATGACAAAGGAAGTGGGGCTGCTCAAAAGAAGCGGGAATTGGCACAGACCTTGAAACTTGAACATCGAAAAACACGAGGAAGAATAGTCGCGGTGATTGCGTGGGCGCTACTGTTCGCGGTTGTAGCCTGCGCGACGACAAGAGCGACAGGCCCGTTTTTTACTATTCGGGTCCGCCACGTATCAAACGTGGAGGATTTTGAGGACCACCGCGTCCGGCCCGGCGAGGAGTTCTTTATTGCAGATACTGAATACTCAGCGAAGGTGGAGAGATTTGTTCCGGATTTTGCGATAAATCTGAAGACCAAAGAGGTTGTATCTCGCTCCGAGAAGCTGCTGAACCCGGCAGTGCAACTAGCGTTCTCATATCAGGGACAGTTGCAGTATGAGACGTGGGCTTTGTATCAGAGCATGATTCCGCACACAATACGAGACCCGGGCTACTATTTCCAATTCATATCGTATGAAAACACAGGCTACTCGAGTCCCGGACCAAAGGGTCGCTAACTTGTTGATAAGACAATTCAGCATGCGGTCGCGCCGGATCGCTCTCTTTCTGCTCGCACTGGTGCTTGCACTGCCCCTCGCGGCGTATGGGGCCGAGCGCAGGCGGTTGGGCAAGACGTGTCTCGATTGCCACGAGGAGATGAAACCGCGGCTGCGCGATAAGGTCACCCATCAACCGTTCAAGACTGAAGACTGCGAGAAGTGCCATGACCGCCACGGGCTCACGAAAGTCTTGCTATTAAAAAAGTGGGAGGCCTCGCTCTGTTTCCCCTGTCATGAAGCTCAGAAGGGCATGTTCGAGCAGCCCGTCCAGCATTTCAAGAACGAGAAGGGCGTGTGCTGGAAGTGCCACGACCCACACTCGAGCCCAAACGAAAAGCTTTTGAAAGAAAAGGGGTCCAAACTATGCTTTACGTGCCATGAGGGGCAGAAGCCAGAGTTCAACCGGCCAATCGTGCACGCTCCGGTTAAGGAAGAAAAATGCCTCACGTGCCACGTGCCGCATACGGGAGCGAACGCTTCGCTGCTTCAGAAGGCTGAAGTCGATGTGTGCGCCGACTGTCACAAGCTCACGGAGGCCGCCTTTGCTCAGAAGCACCAGAATTACGATGTCGCGCAGGCCGCGTGTGATTCGTGCCATGAGCCCCATTCTTCCGAAACTGAGGGTCTATTCCAGACCTCCTTGCACGCACCGCTTGTAGGGGGCGAGTGCCAAACCTGCCACACGGCGCCCGTGCAGGGGGAGAAACCAAAGTTGACTCAGGCAGAGGGCGACCTGTGCCTGTCGTGCCATGAGGACCTGAAAGGCAAGCTGAATCTCAAGGACGTGCACCCGCCGTTCAAGGAAAAGACCTGCGAAAGCTGTCACGAGCCGCATGCCTCGAAATACGCGCCGCTCTTGAAAGAACAGCAGAAGCCGTTGTGCCAGCAATGCCACAAAGATGAGGCGCTGTTCCCTGCGAAGAAACAGGCGTCGGAACATGCGCCGTTCGAGCAAGGGAACTGCTCGGGATGTCATGACTCGCACGCGAGCGCGTATTCTTTCCTGATGCGGCAGCCACGCGACAAGCTTTGTATCGACTGTCACAAGGACGAGCCGAAATTCAAGAAGGCAAAGCTTCATGCTCCGTTCAAGGAAGGCGACTGCCTGAAATGCCATGTGTCGCATACGTCGGCGACACCGCCGCTTATGAGGGAAAACCTGTTTGCATTGTGTTATGAATGCCACCCGGCCCTCCGGGAACTCGAGAGAAGCCGGAGCTTGCATGACCCGTTCGTCGCCGGGCAATGCAACCAATGTCATGACCCGCACTCGGGCGATGAATCCAACTATCTGAAGGCGAAAGAGCCGCGCCTCTGCTTCACCTGCCACGCGAAGTCTGAGGAGTCGCTGAAAATGAAAAGCGTGCATGCGCCGGTGAGCGAAGGCACGTGCTCTGCCTGCCACAAATCGCACGCGAGCGATAGCAAGGGCCTGTTGATGGTCGCACTTGGCGACCTCTGCTACCAGTGCCATGCGAACTATGCCGACGAAGCGGCGGGCGGCTATCTCCACGATCCAGTGAACAAGAAGGAGTGTCTTGGGTGCCACGACGCTCACGCAGCCGGCGAAGCGCGGATTCTCAAGAAATCAGGGGCGGCGCTCTGCTACGACTGCCATGCGACCGAACAAGAAGCGTTCAAGAAAGGTATCGTCCATTCGCCGGTCGCCGAAGGGGATTGCCTCGGGTGCCACGCGCCGCACGTGAGCAAGTTCAGAACCCTGATAAAGGACAAACCGAGCGCCCTATGCGCTACGTGCCACGATACGGCCGAGGAAAAATTCCTTTCGGCGCATAAGGGTTATGACGTCACCGCCGCGAACTGCACGGGCTGTCATGACCCACACGCGTCCAAAGAAAAGGGGCTGACACCGGCGTACGTCCACGAGCCTTATGGCGAGTCGAGATGCGAGCTGTGTCACCAATAAGGTTCAAGGTCGAAGGTCAAAGGTCGAAAGTCCAAGCTAAAAACCAGGAAACATTGAGAGCAAAGCTTAAGAGCTGAAAGTCGATGAAAAGAAGAACACCATATCTCATCCTTGCCGCAATCGCCATTGTCGGAATGCTTTCTGCGGGCGCGCCGGTTTTTGGCGCGGGGAAGGAAGTGGCCAAGGAAAAGAGCTATGAGAAACTCTGTTTCACCTGCCACAAAGACCTGAAGCAATCATGGCAAGGCAAGAACATCCATGCCCCGGTTGGACTCGGGAACTGTGTGGGCTGCCATAACGCGCATGCCTCGAATAACCCGAAACTTGTGCTCAGCCCCAGAAATCAGTACTGCTTTAATTGCCACGATAAGACTTCGCCGGAATTCGGTTCCGCGAACATCCACGGTCCGTTGCGAGAGGGACTGTGTCTGAGTTGCCACCAGCCGCACGCATCGGCAAACCCGAATCTGCTGAGTGTCCCTCAGAAGGACCTCTGCTACGGCTGCCACCAGAAGGAGAAAGAGAAGTTTGCGCAGCAGTTTGTCCACTCGCCCGTGAGTCGAGGCGACTGCCTGAAATGCCACGCAGTCCACAGCTCGCCGGAGGCAGACCTTTTAAGAAAGGGGCCGTCTGAGCTGTGCGCGCAATGCCACGACGGCGCGACGCCGGCCTTCAGAACCGCGCACGCGAACTACCCTGTTCAAAACAAGGGTTGTTCAGATTGCCACGATCCTCATGCGTCGTCTCAGGCGAACCTGACCCGTAGGGTTGCGCACGTTCCAATGGCGAAAAAGCTATGTTCGTATTGCCACATGGCGCCGGACAGCGCGACACCTTTCAAGCTGGTGAAGGCCGAGGACAAACTATGCCAGACTTGCCACGCGGACGCATGGAAGGAATTCTCCAGGCCGATCGTCCATTCTCCCATCAACCAGGGCAAATGCACGGCATGCCATTCGCCGCACGCCTCGGATGAAATGTTCCTGATGAGACAAGACAAGCGCGAACTGTGCGCCGCTTGCCATAAAGGCTATGATGAGAAACTCAAACTCAAGGTTGTGCACGACCCTGTGTTGAAAGGACAATGCGAGCTCTGTCACGAGCCGCACGCGGGGAGCACTCCGCGTCTTTTGAAAGTCGATGTGCTCGAACTCTGCAAGCGATGCCATGCTGAAGAACACAAAGTAAGTCATCCTTATGGCAAGGGAGTCATAGACCCACGCACGCAATCTATCCTCGATTGCATCAGTTGCCACGACCCGCATTCTTCGGACGAAGAATTCCTGACTTACTACAACAGGGACCGCGACCTTTGCATTCAGTGCCATAAGAAGGTCTGAAGAAAAATCCCCCTTCGAAATTTGTCTCGCAATTGGCGAACTGGCACGGGCTTCTGTAGGTGCAAATTTATTCGCACAATGTTTGCGGGCCCTTTTCAAATCGCGTGTTTGAATAGATTCGCACCTACGAATCTCATCTTGATTTGCCAATTACGGGACAGTCCCTCTGTCCCCCCTTTATCAAAGGGGAAAGCAAACCGTTTCCCCGCTAGCCAAAAGCATAGCAACTTGGGTGAAATAACCCGTTAGTTTGGGTTATTTCACACTTTCCCAGCGGATATTCTCCGGGTAATAAGCCTCAGACAGCGTTCTCTCCCTCCGTTCACCCCTCCTTTTTTCTTTTTTCGCCAATCGAATCTCACGGAAAGCTCGCTCGTTCTCATCACATAAGTATTTGCTAATACAAGACTTAAATTGGTGGGTACCGAAGGCATAAGGAATCTGCAAGCCGCGAAAGACAAAAACGTTTAGGCCAATCTTGTATTTGCGGAAAACGTGGCATGCGCCTTGCCTTATGAAAAAACCGAACGGGCTTAGAGTACCCCAATTAGAGTTGAAGATTCTTAAATGGAAAAAGAAACGAAAAGAGCGGGGCGGCGGAAAAAGGACGCTAGAAGCAAAGGATTCGCGCTTTTTGTCGCCGTGGTTTCCGGTGCGCACAGGATCACGCGCCCAGCGTTGGCTGCGGCAGCGGCTGCTCTCTTGGTTCTTGTGTCGTTGACCTCTCCAGCCTACGCCGTGTTGAACATAAAGGCCGAATATCTTTATGACCTCCAGGGACTCACCGAGGATTCTCACTTCCAGAGCCAAGGCGAAATATTCTGCGATTCTGAGAGGAACGAGATTTATGTCGCCGACACGGGTAATCACTGCGTTCGCATATTCGGAAAAGAAGGATTGCAACTGTTTAAGTTCGGCGAAAATGGAGAATTGAGTGTCCCGATTGATGTGATTGCTAACAAGCAAGGCGACATATACGTGTTGCAGGGTGGCTTTGGCGGCAAGAAGATAGATGTTTTTGACTTCCGCGGCAAGCACATATCTCGTCTTGAGTTGAAGGGCTTGCCAGAGGGGAATATTTGCGATCCGACCGACCTCGCTGTGGATTCGCAGGATAACTTGTACATATCTGATCAGCGGCACGGATGCATCCTCTCCTTCGACCCGGAGGGTCAATTCCGTTTCAAGATTATGCCGACGATGTCTGATAAAGACCGAGAGGAGGTCGTCTTTGGAAGCCTGATGGTGGATAAGGATGGCAGGGTATATCTTCCGGTCGCCACTCTCGGAACGGTTTATGTGTTCGATCGTGATGGAAAGCATCTTATGAACTTCGGCATCAGGGGCGGCGGTCCCGGCAAGCTTGCTTTCCCGGTCGACGTTGTCGTGGACAAGAGCGGACGCTATCTGGTGCTTGATAAACAGAGGCATTGTGTCTCGGTGTACGACCGGGATGGCGTATACCTGACCGAGTTCGGGGGATTTGGCAGGGGTAAAGGATGGTTTTACTTCCCGAGTAATTTGGAAATAGACAGGTATGGGCGTATTTACGTTTCCCAAATTTTCGGCAGTAAGGTGCAGGTTCTTAAACTAAAGGAGGAAACCAAATGAGCACCTACGCGAAGCATTCATGTAACACCAGTAATTCTAATAAGGGGGGAGGTGAAAAATTAATGAAAAGACTGTTCGTAGTCATGATGGCCGTTCTCTTTGTGGCGGGTTATTCCTCAGCGGTCATGGCGTTCCACGATGCAGGCGTTGCGTACTGCGGCGGATGCCATACCATGCACAATAGCCAAGGCGGCGTGCTTATGGACCCGAATTCGCCGACGGGCAACCCTTACTTGATGAGGGATGCTACGCCGAGTGATACCTGTCTGAGATGCCATGCGTCCTATGGTCAGGCGACGACCGACGGCCTGTCACTTGGACCCGGCGGCGACTTCTATTGGGCGAAGACGGATGTGTCCTACGTTGGCCATTCCGGCTCAACCACAACCATCAACGCTCGTGAGCACGGGCATAACATCGATGCCCCAGGCAACGGGTTGGTGACCGATAGCGTGCTTACGACGGGGCCCGGTGGAACGTACAACTCGACGTACCTCGGCTGCAACTCCTGTCACGATCCGCACGGTAACGTCAGTTTCCGTCTGTTGTACGGTATTGAGAGTGACACTGCCGCGAACTATCCGGGCGGATACGCCTTCACGGAAGCCGCCCCCGTAGGCACGGGTAATTCGCGGAGGACCAAGCTCACGGAAGCTGGCGCTGAGAAACACGCCCAGCATACCGCTTACGTCAGCGGCATGAGCGACTGGTGCGCGAACTGTCATGCGAATTTCCATTCAGGCATGACGTCCAACATCGTGCACCCGACGGATCAGGACCTCGGCTCCGACATTGCGGGTAATTACAATGCGTATGTCACGACGGAAGTCCTGACAGGCGACGTGTCCACGTCGTACCTCGGCCTGGTTCCGTTCGAGGATGCCGCGAACACGACGACCAGCACAACTGGTCCGACAGCGGCAAGCAAAGTCATGTGCTTGACCTGTCACCGTGCGCATGCGTCCCCATATCCGGATGCCGGCCGTTGGGATTTTGCTCAGACAGAACTGTCCGAGAGTCATCCCGCGGGTGAGCCCTACCTCGCGGAGTGGGACGGCGGCGACCCGCTGGACCTGACTCATCAGAGAAGCTTGTGCAACAAGTGCCACATACAAGACTAATCCTTCTCTGACGATTGAACTGAAGACAAGTCGGAGGGGGCGCTGTGAAGCGCTCCCTCCTCTTTTTTTTGCTAATGATGAATGCGGAATGAGGAGTGATGAATGGTTAGGTATTCATCACTAATCTTCTTGGATAAGGATTGCGTTTTCGATGTAATGTTGATAATATGTTGTGCGACGCGCGTGAAGAGTCTTTGTCGGCCACGATGGAGATGGCGGGAAGACCATGTACAGGCGGATTGCCGCAACACTCGTCATAATTTCTTTTCTGTTGTTTTGGAGCGCGCACGTCCAGCCATTAGATGAATTCCCTTTCCTCTTCTCGGTCACCCGCCTCAGTGACGGCTCGAGCCTGCGCGATCCGTTAGGATTGGCCGTTTCAAAGCAATCCGGTGATATCCTTGTGGCCGACACTGGTAATGATCGGCTCTGTATCTTCCACGCGGACGGGATTCTGGCAAAGAGTATCGGGCGGGTGTCGGGTATCCAAAGCCCTATTGGCGCCGCCTTCACAAAAAACGAAGAGATATATCTGACGGAAATAGGGACGCGTGAGATCAAGCGGCTCGGTTTCAGCGGCGCCCCTCTTCCCTCCATAGTACCGGAGGCGCCCGACGGCGCCGCCGTCATGCCGGGGCGAATCGCCACTGACGGGAAGGGAAATATTTACGCGGCAGACAGGGCTGAGCCGAGAGTGTTGATAATTTCCGGCGCCAATAGTGTAAGTGTGACGAAACAGATCAAACAGGCGTCCAAATCACGCGAACCGGAGTGGAAGGTCCAGGACGTCGAAGTCGACGATGCGGGCAACATATACGTTGTGAGTTCCCAGGGTTTGGCCGTGCATGTTTTCGATCCTAACGGCCGCCATCTCAGAAGCTTTGGGAAACACGGCTCGAACCGGGACGAGTTTTCTTTTCCTACCGGCGCGGCAATCGGTCCTGATGGGAATCTCTGGATAGTGGACAGCTTCAGGCAAGAGCTTAAAGTTTTCACTCCGCAAGGTGAGTTCCTTTTCCGATGGGGCATCACCGGAATGGGCGAAGGCGAGCTTTTCTATCCGATAGATATTGCGTTCGGCAAAAGCATTCTTTATGTTCTGGAAAAAGGGGCATCAAGGCTGCAGGCATTTGGGATGTCGCGGAAGCCGCCTGAAAGGTAATGGTCATTCGTCATTCTGAGCGAAGCGAAGAATCTCCATTTCACAGGCGCAAACTTGGTGGGAAAATGAGAGATTCTTCGTCGCTCGGGTCTGCGACCCTTCGCTCCTCAGAATGACAATTCTGCTAGAGCCATGAACTAGAATCTCATTCGGGCCAAAACGCCTTATGGTATTAACAACGAGATTGCTGCTGTTTCTTTTCATTCTTCTATTAGCGACGGCGCCGGGCGAAGCCGTCGCCGGGGAATATCACGTCGAGCAGCAGGTTTGCTCCGACTGCCACACGGTCCACTTCAGCCAGCACGGCAGGGCTCCTGCCGGCGCCGAACCCGGCGGGCCCTTTGCGAAACTCTTGCTTGCTTCGTCATCGACCAAGTTGTGTTTGAATTGTCACGATGGTTCGGACATAGACGCGCCCGATATTTTGACGCCGATATCAACCGCTTACTCGCCCGACGAGTTTTCCGCCGGGGGATTCTTCGAATATAGCGGTGGAATCCAAAGCGCAAAAGGGCATGACCTCGGTGTTTTGCCGGCTCAGGTTCCCCTTAGCGGGATGGCTTCCGCGATCCTTTCGTGTACGAGTTGCCATGACCCTCACGGGAATGAGAACTACAGGAATCTCAAGAGTCGACCGGGCATTGGAGGAGGAACGCCTCTGACTCATAACAACCCCCCGCTTCCTACGGATAATGTTTTCGAACAAGTTCATCCCGATGGCACAAATCCGGGACAGGCATACAAGCTCTCGAACATCGGTTATCGTTGCGAGATTTCAGAATGGTGCGCCGAATGTCACGACAGAGCGGTCCCGAACCTGTTGGGGACGGCCCCTGCACATTTCCAAAGGCATCCTTCGGATGTAAGCATCGCCAGCGGAGCGAGCCTCCATGTGGATGAGCAGCATTGGCTCATTGGGACGGGGGCCGGTTTCGGGTTAGCGACCGGGGACGGGACACCGGGCATTCCAAGGGTGCGTTTTCAAACGCCGTCCGCAGCAAGCTACGAGGCCACGAGACTAATCTCTCCGAGTAATGAAGTGTTTTGTTCGACTTGCCATTTCGCTCATGGGAGCCCGTATGCGGCGGGGGCGACGTGGCCATTTAAGTCAGTCGCTGATAGCGCAGATACGAATGCGCCGTGCCAGCAATGTCACAACCAGTAACGACATCAATGATGAGCGATGAATGTGAATGATGAAAAATAAAATTAGACGGATTTCGAATGGTGTCGTGACAAATGGATTCGCACAAAAACTCACAAGGGTAAGCGGAGTGTTGATCGCGAGCGCGGTTCTCCTGATGAGCGGCTCATATGCCGTGTGGGCGCGAGGCGGGCTGTATTCATCCACGCGGCACGGGGACCCGACAACGGGGGTGAGGAGAGACTCTGCGCTTCCGCGGGGAGATTGCGGCCATTGCCACTCGATGCACGGAGCGGCGGGCACGACCACCGATTTCGCGCTGTGGACGGCGAACAACAACCAAATTTGTTTCGCGTGCCACTTCGGCCAAAGCGACAGAGGCATCTACCGCAGTTCGTCCGTATACGAGCAATCCATTCACGAAGACGACCCGCTGATGCGATGGCCGGGGCCCGAGCCCCCTCCGCGTCTTGAACCTGACGCCAAAGGGAAATGCGTCAATTGTCACAGTCCGCATGGTTGGGGCGATTCGCAAGGGCTGATGCCGTCACTCCTATTCAAACGGGAAGAGGACCTCTGCCTGGGCTGCCACAAGGTTGCTGGCTCCGCGCAGAAACAGGTCGAAACTCAGATGTATTACCAATACACTCATCAGATGACGAACAGCCAGTTAGCGGGACGGCACCGGACGTCGGAGGAGATGATTTCGGGGAACTACTCGGGATTAAACCGGCACAACGAGTGTTTCGACTGCCATAACCCGCACGTGCATACGAGGGATTTACATGCTCAGGGGTCGAATCGCGCCGGGGGTGTGCTCAAGGGCTCAAGCTTTGTCGAAGCGAATTATGGCGGCATGGCCGACACGTTCCCGACGTTTCAGCCGCGTGACCAGATATTCGATATCCAGTTCGAATACCAGCTTTGTTTCAAGTGTCACTCGTATTGGGCCTATGGTTCATTCCCGCCGTTTACGCCTTCCGGAGGCCAGCAGACCGACCCGTCCATCGAATTCAATCCCAATAACGTCGGCTCACATAACGTAATCCAGACCCCGAACTTGAACGGAATCGGCGTTTTTGTCAACGGCTGGCGATGGGACTTTCAGATGACATGTACGGATTGCCACGGAAGCAGCAACCCGAACGATCCCAGGGGTCCACATGGCTCGCAACTGCCGTTCTTGGTAAAGGCCCGTTGGGATGTCACGACCGGCCAGAGCGCCGAGAACACAAGCAGCCACTTGTGCTTCTTGTGCCATGATTTCACCACCTACGCGCAGAACAACAATAACCGGAACACGGGTTTCTCCGGGAATAATTTTGTCAGGAACCTTCATGGATTCCACTCGACAAAGAACAACACGGTCGCGAACAGGCCGATCGGCTGCATGGATTGCCACAGCAAGGTTCCGCACGGTATCAATCGAAAGGCGCTGCTCGTAACGACAAGCGACCCTGCTCGATATCTGGGCGGAACAGTGCTGTTGCAGCAGAGCGACGTCCCGAACTGGGGCCCGAGCGGTAATTGGGACAGGAACGACTGTACGGTCGCTTGTCACTAGTTGAATTGTGCGAATGAATTCGCACCTACATTGTTCATCTGTCACAGCGCATTCTCCATCTGTTATAGTTGTGCGAATGAATTCGCACTAGCGTTCTTCGTCTGTCACCATCAGTTTCTATTAATTCGCGGGAACCATAGCATCATGCGAAGAGTGAGCTAACCAGAAATCGAATGTGCGACCGCATAGAACTGCTACTTCGTGCATGAAAAAGGGCCGGCTTTTTCTCATGGCCGTGTTGCTGGTGTGGCCAACGGCGGCAGGAGCGGGCCAATTGACCGGGTCGGCAACCGTTAACTACCGTATGCAGGAACAGGATGGCGAGACCTTTTCCACCTCGGAACAAAGGCTCCGGCTCGATTGGAACACGGCTTTAAGCAATGTGGATCTGCTCGACCTTTACTTCCAGTACTCACAGCAGGAACAGAAGAATCCCGACGCCGAGGAGATCAGGCCTCTGTTCGGCCTGAACTTGTCCGGCCCAGAATACCGGTGGCTCCTCGAATACCGCGAGTTCGAGCAGGAAAATAAAGAGCCGGGCGGCTTCACACAAACGTCGGATACCCTCTTCACAACGTTTACTTTCGAGCCCGACCCCGAATATCCCGACCTGACTTTCGATTTCTCGAGGACGGAATCCAAGGATGACCAGCTTGTACCTCAGACCGACTTCGTCGAAACCGATTGGGGGCTGCGGTCAATTTACAAGAAGGGAGCGCTCTCACTCAGATACTCGCATCGGGAAAACGATTTCGACAACAACCTGACGACGCTTGCCACTATAAACCTACTAGGGGTAACAGGCGTTGCGGTTGACCAGGCGGGCATAATTTACGTAACCGATGTAGTGACAGACGTGGTTTTCAGGTTCAGTCCCTCGGGGGCGTTTCTGGGCGAATTCGGCGGGTTCGGAAGCGGCGAAGGCCTGTTCATAGAACCATCGGGCATCGATGTAAGCCCGAGTTTCATCTACGTTGTCGACTTGGGAAACAACCGAGTGGAACGATTCGACCCGCAGGGAACATTCATCTCGGAGTGGGGTACGTTCGGGACAGGGCCGGGCGAATTCAGCTCTCCATACGGAGTGGCCGTGGACGGCACGGGAGTGTATGTGACTGATCAGGGGAATGACCGGGTCGAGAAATTCACCGCCGATGGGGTTTTCCTGTTCTCGTTCGGGAGCGCCGGCTCGGGGCCGGGCAATTTCTCGTCGCCTTCAGGGATCACATCGAATGGCAGCCTTGTGTTTGTAGCGGACACACTGAACCACCGCATACAGGCTTTTGCAACCAGCGGCACATTCGTCACCGAATGGGGCACATTCGGCTCGGCGCCCGGTCAGTTCCAGTTTCCAGTCGATGTGGCGGTCGACTTCGCAAACCGCGTTTACGTGACGGACAGGGATAATAATAGAGTGCAGGTTTTCACCACGACCGGCTTGTTTCTGGACGAATTCGGCACGCTCGGCGCCGGCCCGGGGCAGTTCAATTTCCCGCAAGGAATCGCCGTGACTCCCGGCGGCGACGTTGCGGTAGCCGACACCGACAACAACAGGCTGCAGGTTCTGACTAACAACGGGGTCTTCTTATTCGAGGTGGCATTTGTAACCGCAGAAGAACGGAGCCGGAGCACTGAACTTGTGTCGGATTCCTTCAGCGTGCTGTACTCTCGCGAGGTGTTCCAGGGAATCTACGCTTCGATAAATTACGATCTCTTCAAGTCGGATGAAGAAGACAAGGACACGGGGGAGGAACTCGTCTCCACCCTCAACCATGACTTCAACGGCCAACTCCGTTTGCAGCCATACCGCTGGATATCACTTTCTTCGATCTATAGCCTGCAACTTTTCAGCACTGAAACCGGGGATGTGGACTCGGACCGCGAGGAACTCACCCAGACATACACGCTGTCACTGCAACCAGTGCCCAAAGTGCACGTGTCGACCTCCTACACACTCGACAACCTGCGGACCAATGCGGGGCCAGACGAGGAGAGCACATTCACCACGATGAGCCTGAATCTCCTGCCCACCACCCGAACCACTGTGAACTTGAGCTACTCGAATCAGCAAAGCGAGCAAGATGGCCAAAAGGTGCTCGAGACCGATACCCTCTCAGCCACCACCGACCTGAAGATATACCGTGGGGTCGATCTCAACGTGCAATTGAGCACGAGCCAGACGCAGGATTTCGAATCAGACGGTGAGATAGACAGTCAGCGTGTCCGCGGCAATCTAAGGCTCAGGCCCAGGGCGAGCATGACACTAAACACCACGGCTGAGTATAATATAAGTGACAGCACGTTTGCGGGACAACCCGACATCAGCACGAAGACCATGCTTGCGAGCGTGGATTTCGCGTGGGCCATTAGTCATCGGCTCGATCTCTTCACCAATGCGGATTTCATAAAAAGCGAGTCTGCCGGCACAAGCACCGACAATTTGAGCTATTTCTCGGACCTTGTGTGGAGAATGAATGAGAAGTTGACGTTTTTTCTTGGTTACCGGGGCGGGACCGACGAGGAAAAGGTTCTCAGTTTCAGGACGCAAGCCAAATTCCCCTTCTATTGGGATACTCTGATGTCCGTCAACTATGATATCGAGGAAGGGGAGGAAACCGATACAAGATTTCTGTTTGTCGAGCTGACGAAGATTTTCTGATGTGATTGGCCCTTTGTTGGGAATATTTGAAGCATGGTTGAAATGGGAGCCTATTCGGGGACACCATGCCGCATGGTGTCCCCGAATAACCGTGGCATGAGCGCGGATGATGAATCGGTTTAGGAAAATCCAGTGAGAGAAAAAATCCCAGGGAGGCAAGAGTGAGACCAAATATCTTTCGACCATCTGTTCTCTGTTGCGTGCTCGCGTTGGCTGTGTTCGCGGGCTGTGCGACGGACACACAGGAATTCAGACACCCTGAAGCGGACCTCAGCTCGATTCAGCGTGTGGCGGTTGTTCCTTTCGAGAACTTCACCGGCACGCAGTTTGCGGCGGAGAAGGTGACCACGACTTACATCACGGAACTTCTCATGAACATAGAGGTCGAGGTCGTCGAACCGGGAGAGGTTACGCGAGTCCTCGGCCAGAGCAGCATTGTCGGAGGAAAACTGAGCCAGGACGACATCAAGAAGGTTGGCAATGCGCTCAAAGCTGACACCCTTGTATTTGGGAGCGTCCTCGAATATGGGCAGGAACGGGTTCGGAATGAAACTTATCCTGTCGTGTCCGTCAACGTGCGATGGGTAGATGTGAACACAGGCACTATAATCTTGATGGGGACGGCGTCCGCCGAGGGAAGCCCCAAAGTGCCGGTCGTTGATGTCGGCCAGGAACAGCTTTTTACCGTGCTCACGCGCAGGGTCTGCCATAAACTCATAACCATGGTGAAATGATGAAAACCAAGCTCGAGCTGTTGATATCCGTTATAGAATCTGTCCGACAATTGTGCGGGTGCGAATTCATTCGCATGCGTAGGATGGAAACAAATAGGAAGTATTGTGCGAATAAATTCGCACTTACAGCGGGCTGGCCCAAACGCGCAACCGTCTACAGCATTATTGTCCTCACCTTTATGCTTTCGGCGTGTTCACCGTCGAGGGAATTCTTAGTCAGACCCGCTCCCCAGGCCACTCGTCTCAACCGGATAGCGGTGTTCCCACTGGAGAATCTCAGTGGAACTCCTGAAGCCGGTGACCGGGCGACGGCCGCGCTAGTCTCAAAGTTGTACAATTCAAACCTCGTCAATCTGGTTGAACCTGGCGAAGTGCAGCAATTCATTATCCGGTCGCGGATACGGGTTGCGGGAGAACTCGACCTCGATACAATACGCGAGGCTGCCCGCCAGCTTACAGCCGATGGAATCATCTTCGGAAGCGTAAATGAATATACGTTTATCACGACTGATCTTGGACAGGTGCCGACCGTCTCGATAGCCTTGCGACTCGTCGATGCAGACACAGGCGAGATCGTTTGGGCGGCGACCCACTCTCTGCAAGGGGATTTCAAGGAAACCGTCTTTGGAATCGGAAGGGTGAACTCGGTGGTGACACTATCTGAGATTGCGGTGGATGACCTGATCGAGGCGCTCGGAGTCGCAATGTATCCGGAGCGAGAAGAGCTCTATGCGGGCAAGGCCAAACCGGCTGTAAAGCCCGGCCTGAAACCCGCGAAGCCGCCCGAGGCGCCAGTCCTCCCAACGGCGCCTCCACCAACGGGGTTGGAAGCGGTTGAGGGCGAAAGAGAAAGGGCGCGCGGCGCCGTATTGAAGGAATGGGAAAGCATCAAGGGAATGTCCCAATGAGGCAAGAACGAGGAATGATGAGTGATGAATGAAGGGGTCTCGTGCGAATAAATTCGCACCCACACAAAGCCTCAGAAAAGGAGCGGGTAAAGTTGATATCGCGAAAAAACCTGGCCATTTCAATTCTTCTTGTCGTCATCTTCTTCGGAATTACAGGTTTCAACCGGGGACGCGACCCTTCGAAAACGGAGTGCCTGGACTGTCACGATGACATGAAGGCCGCCTTAGAGAAGAAGTATCTGCACTATCCTTTTGAAGCGAAACAGTGCGATGCCTGCCACAATGCCGAGACGTTGGGATTTGTGGAAGAAGGCAACGCCCGCTGCACAGTCTGCCACAGAGACTTCGCCGCCGAGACAGCCGAGAACATCGTGCATCAACCGGTGAAAGATGACTGTCTTACCTGCCATAATCCTCATGCCTCGGATTATCCGAAGATGCTGACGGACCGCATGCCAGCCATCTGCTTCACGTGTCACGAGAGTATGCCGGTCGACAAGAGGCCCGCCTCGGTCCACCCGCCGTACGAGGACGGCGAGTGTCTCACATGCCACAATCCCCATATATCGCCCAACCGGGGTTTGCTACTCGATAAGCCTTGGAAACTGTGCGCCCAGTGCCACGACACCACGGCCCCGTCCTTCAATGACGCTCACATGAATCTCCTCAAAGAGGAGACGGGCTGCGCCTCATGCCACCGCGGGCATTTCTCGTCAAGCAAGAAGCTCATCATCGAAAATGCGCATCCGCCGTTTGCTGAGGGAATGTGCGATAGCTGTCATGCGGCATCCGAGACACCGGGGGAGGTGAAACTAGTGGCGACAGGCGCGGAGCTTTGCACTTCGTGCCATGCCGACATCGAGACTTCGTTAAAATCCAAGTTTATCCACTTACCCGCCGAGGAGAATTGTCTTAATTGCCACGGGCCGCACGGCACGACCAATCCTTCGCTTCTCACCGGCACTGGAGCGAATTTGTGCGCACGGTGTCATGCCGATTCCATGAAACCCGCAGAGGGGGCTCGTTTGCATCCGCCTTTTTCAGACGGGAAATGCATTGAATGCCACAATCCACACGGGTCGGATAACCAGGGTGTGCTTATAAGTCCGGAAAAGGACATATGCTTGAAGTGCCATTCCCCTATATCAAGACTTCTCGAAACGCAACACGCCCATACGGCTGTTCAGCAGGGCTGTTCGGCCTGTCACCAACCCCACATGGCGAAGTTCAACTCTCTCCTGAAGGAGCAAGGAGAGGCGCTGTGTTTCCGATGCCATGAGTCAAGGGCAAAAGAAGTCAGTCGTTTCTTGCATTATCCATACCGGGAGGGAAATTGTGCGGTGTGTCATATGCCCCACTCAGGTGCGGGAGATGCCAACCTGGCGATGGAAACCGGGCGTCTGTGCGCTCTGTGTCACCCCAAAGGGCATAAAGATTTCCCGCATCCTGTGGGAATCAAACCCTCCCCGCGCCTTGATGTCCCCCCGGACAACAAGCTTGGGTTCAGCCAGGAGAGCGAAGTAATTTGCACCACATGCCACACACCGCATAGCGGGGATATTGTATTCCTTCTGCGGATGGGCGTCGTGGGCGGCGAACTCTGTTACCAATGCCATCAGCGGTAAAAACACCGTTTTGGGACAGACCCGCAGCATAGGGTCTGTCCCCAAAGAGATTAATTCCTGCTATCCCCTTATCCCCGCACGATTTGGCCAGATTTATGCTATACTCCATATAGGCGCTACGGGTATGTGCCTGTCTCAGTGAGGGGAAACATTTTGAGGCGAAATGTTTTAGTTTCCGTTGTTCTAATAGCTATCCTTACTTGCATTGCGACCTCGGCGTGTAAAGGAAGGAACAGCGCTCCCGAACCGAGCGCAAGCAGCGAAAAGCACGTTTTCATTTCCGGTTCCGCTGCAGTAATGCCGCTTCTCAAGACACTCGCCGATGAGTTCTCGAAGTAGGAAAGCGCAGTAGACATCGTATTCCTTCCGGATTCGCATTCCGATGCAGGGATAGCTGGAACCACCGAGGAACAGTATGACATAGGCGCCATTTCACGCGAGATGTCGGCGCGCGAAAAAGAGAACCCCGTCCGCTATTTGCATCTCGCCGTAGATGGGATGGTTTTTGCAACCAACCCTAGCGTGGCAATCACGAATTTGAACTCCGACCAGATCAGGGATATCTATACGGGGAAAATCACCAATTGGGCCCAGGCAGGCGGACCGAACGAGAAGATCACGGTTATTGACAGGCCGGAACATACATCGGCCAAGCTGATGTTGCGAAGGGCGTTCCTTGGTGAAGAGCCGGTCATGGGGGAAGCTATCACGGTCGAGAGACCGTGGCAGGCGAGTGAGTCCATACAGCTAATCCCCGGCTCGATCGGTTATACATCGTTGGGTGAGATTGTCACGCAGAATCCGCCTGTTAATATAATCTCTGTCAACGGGGTTGCTCCGACGCTCTCGAATCTGAAAGAAAGACGATACAAATTCTTCAGGCCTTTCGGGCTTATATTGGGGCCGCACCCGAAACTCTACACGATGCGGTTCGTCAATTTCATTTTTTCGGAAGAGGGAGCGAGGGTCATAGAGAACTCCGGATATGTGCCCCAGCGGTATGAGATTTTGATCGGAGTTGTGCCGGAGCAGGATGTCATGGTGCAGAGCCAGCGATACGAGCCGCTTGCTAATTACTTGTCTCACAAACTTGGTGAGCGGTTCTCCGTAAAACTGAAGCTCTTCTCGACGTACATCGACGTTTGCCGAAATCTGGAGAAAGGCGACATCAATGCCGCGTTTCTCGGCAGTCTGGCTTACACCACCGTTCGCAAAAACGTTGAGGTGCTCGCGCGGCCTAACTACAGCGGAGTCTCGACTTATCGCGGAATTATTTTCGTGCGCGCCGACAGCGGCATAAATGGGCTTGAGCAGATGAGAAGTAGACGCCTTGTAATGGGAGGAAAGACGACGACTGCGGGCTACGTGTTCCCTCTCTATTATTTCAAAAAGCACGGCATACCGGACTATCGGAGTTATTTCTCAGAGGTCTATTTTGCAGGGACGCACGAGGATGCGATTCTCGCAGTGCTCCATAACAAGGCGGACGTGGGGGTCGCTAAAGACCTTGTTTATCACATGATAGCCGGCGAGAATCCGCTGCTGCAATCGAGCCTCAAGATTCTGGCGCAGTCTCCGCCAGTGCCTTCCAACGCATTCGTGATCAGAAAAGGCCTCGAACTCCCGTGTTTCGAATGTCATCAGACGATGGCGCAGGGTAATGCGGGAGAGCAAAGTCTGTCGTCTGAATTCGATATAAGCTCTGCTATCAAGCAATATCTCACCACCATGGATCAGGACCCGGCGGGCAAACAAGCCCTTTCGGCAATAGGCAACGCGACGAACTTCATCGAGACAAAAGACTCGGACTATAGCGAGCTTTACAAGATGATGGAAGAGATCGACCTGAAGCCGGAGAGCCTGCTGGGTGAAGAACGATAAAAAAGACTGCGATTAGTAAAGCATAATGAAAGACTCTGTCAAAAGGTTCCTCTTAAGCGGCAATACGGTGCTGAACAAGATTTTCTTGCCGTTTGTCGTCGTCATGGTTTTGATAGGCGGCCTCATCACATATACCATGATTGACCTGGTGTCGGCCAACGTCGAGGCAAGGGTTAACGATAAACTGAAAAACGACTCCCGCCTGATTCAGGAAATTGTGGCGGACATGGAAAAGAGCCTTGCGTTCTATGCGCAGTTCATGGCCGACACGGAGCGGTTAGCCGGTCACATTTCGGAGGCGCGGGACAGCCGGCTCGTTATCATCTACCTGCTGGAGTTTCTGAGAGAAAACAAAATACTTTCCAACATCGGCGGCGGGAGCAACCTTGCCGCGGTTAACCCGGGCCTCAACCGGCTCGGGTTGCTCGGTATCAGAGCGACCGATCTCGTCGTTCGGATCGAGAACGGAAAGAAGGCTCTTGAGCTTGCCGCCGTCACTCCGATCGAGGGCCGTGCGGGCAGCCGCTCGGTGATAACGGTTTCGAGGCCGGTTGATAGAGATTTCTTGCAGGATCTCCGGCAGAAAACGGGGGCACACAGGATTCAAGTGTACTACCGGGGTGAACTCATTGAATCAAGCTCCGGCCCCGAGGCATGTGACGAGGAAATCAGACGCACCCTCACCCCTAAACTCTTAAGCCATATACTGACAGGCGAAGAGTCCTATTTTGGTGAGTTCAAGTGCGAGGACCGCTCCGTAAGAATGATGGTTACGCCGCTGGTAGTCAATTTCAGGAAAGACGCCCTGATTGCGGTCTACGAGTCGATCGACGCCCTGTCGAGGGCCAAGCGCAACATTATCATCACGACGGTTGTGGTCGTTGGACTGATGCTCTTGATTATTGTGCCCATCTATATCCTGACGGTTTCTCGAACGGTTGCCCCCATCCGCCAACTCTCGCGGGCCAGCGTTGCCGTTGCGGAAGGAAATCTTGACCAGTATGTGCCGGTGAGGACGAGCGACGAGGTCGGCGAGCTGAGTGAGTCTTTTAACAGAATGGTCGCCGATTTGAGGAAATATCGGGAAGAACTCGAGCGCTGGAACCAGACGCTCGAGGAGCGCGTGGCGGAAAGGGGAAGGCAATTAGCCGAGGCGCAGGCGAAGCTGATTCGTTCCACTAAACTCGCTGCCGTCGGCGAACTCGCGGCCGGGCTTGCCCACGAATTGAACAACCCGCTTGCCGGAATATACGCATTCTTGCAGGTGTTCGCAGAAGCGGTTCGCGCGCACGGCCTGAAGAACCTCAGCGACGAAGATGCGGAGAGTTTCGAGAAGAACCTCGTGTATGTCGAGCGCGAAATCCAAAGATGCAAGTCCATTATAGGGAGCCTGCTCACCTTTGCGCGAGTCTCCGAGAAAAACTTCACGCTGCTCGATCTGAACAGCGTGCTTCGCGAAACTCTGGGCTTCATGCAGAGTAATCTCAGAAAGGGCAATATCCGGGTGGAGACACATTTTGCAGAGGACCTTCCGCCAATTAAGGGCGACTCGAGCGAGCTGCAACAGGTGTTTCTCAACATGATCGTGAATGCGCGCAAGGCGATGCCCGAGGGCGGAAAGCTTATCGTGGGAACCGGCGCGGACAAAGAGGACCATCTCGTGCGCGCATACATAACGGATACCGGCGAAGGCATCAATCCCGAGATAATAGACAAGATATTCGATCCGTTCTTCACAACTCGCAAGCCGGGAGAAGGAACCGGCCTGGGACTCTCGATCAGTTACGGAATTATCCGGGACCACAACGGGGAGATATTGGTGGATAGCAAGGTGGGCGAAGGAAGCACGTTCACAGTGGTTCTCCCTGCGGCCGCCACCGGAGAAATCACGGAGGGTGTGTCCGCTTCAACCTCCGCAGCGCCCGAGAACAATTAGGACGAGCATAAATGAGAACTATTGATATGTTTGAGCAGCCGAAAGAAGACCGGCGCCGGGGCATGAGGCTGGACTGTTTCAGATTTGTTTGTTCTTGTACGCTCAAGTCCGACTCATCCGCGGATGCAACCGGAAACAGTAAGAAACATGGGGCTGTGCTTGTAAATGTTTGCCCTCAAGGGCTTCGTCTCGAAAGCAATTTCGAGCCGGCGAAGGGGGAAATCCTTCATTTTGAGCTGCGCCCGATCGTCGGACCCGAGGTGGCCGCGAGAATAAAGGTTGTTCACACGCAGCCCTCGGCAACGCAAGGTTTCTATGTTATCGGCTCGGAGTTCGCAGAGTTGGCAGAGGAAGAAAGCCAGAACTTGTTGATATTGCTGGACACGATAAACCGTCTCGAGGAGGGCTTGACACACCAATAAGTATTCGCCTGAGAGGGAAACCAAATAGTTAGTGCGGGGCCTATGCACTTGACTCCGGTACGCCCAATAAGTACTATAGATTTTGGGAATGAATGAGTCGCGGCCCACAAGAACCGGCCGGACACGAGTCAAGTGGATAGGCTCCGACTTTTATTGAGCAAAAGGCATGGGAAAATATAAGATACTGGTAGTCGACGACGAACACCTCATCCGATGGTCACTCGAAAAAGACCTCCGGCAAGCCGGATATGAGACGGCGCAAGCGGCATCGGGCGAAGAGGCGCTCGCGACAATGGAGCAGAATGAACCCGATGCGGTTCTCCTCGATTTGAAGATGCCCGGCATCGACGGCTTCAAAGTGATGGAACTCGCGAAGAAGAGGGGATTGAATCCTCTCTTCATTATCGTGACCGGAATCGGCGACGTGAAAACTGCCGTGAAAGCGGTCAAGGAGGGCGCAGTCGACTATATCTGCAAGCCATTCGAGATTGAGGACGTCAAGCTGCGAATCGAGATGGCGCTCGAGACCGCGCGGATGAAGCGCGAGCTCACAACCCTGAAAGATGAGTTGAAAGGGCGCTATGCATTTGAAAACCTGATTGGCGAGGCGCCGTCCATGCAGGAGGTCTTTGCGACGGTGAGCAAGGTCGCGGCGAGCAAGTTCTCGACAGTGCTGCTTCAGGGAGAGAGCGGAACCGGAAAGGACCTTATCGCGCGGACGATTCACTCGCTGAGCGACCGGGCCGAGGCCGTGTTTCTCGATATCAATTGCTCCGCCTTTCCCGAACATTTGCTGGAAAGCGAGCTTTTCGGGCATGAGAAGGGCGCATTCACGGGAGCAAGCTCCACAAAGAAGGGGCTCTTCGAACTTGCCGACAGCGGCACCATTTATCTGGATGAGATCGGCGACATGCCGGCCACACTCCAGGGAAAACTGTTAAAGGCAATCGAGAGCAAGCGGTTCCGAAGAGTGGGCGGGACAGCGGAGATCACGGTCGACGTTCGCATTATCGCCGCCACAAACAGGGATTTGAAGGCGGAGGTTGGGGCAGGCAGATTTCGCAACGACCTCTTCTACAGGCTCCAGGTCATCCCGATATATCTTCCCCCGCTGCGCGAACACCCGGAGGATATCCCGAATCTCGTCCACTTCTTCATTGACAGGTTCAACACCGAATTCAAGAAATCCGTGACCGGCATTTCGCCCGAGGCGCTGGAGTTGCTGAAGCGCTACCCGTGGCCGGGCAATGTGCGCGAGCTCAGGAACGTGATCGAGCGGGTGTTGATCCTTGAGACCGGCGACCTTATCGAAGTTGGAGGTCTACCGCCTGAGATAACCCAGTTTGTTGAGGGAAGCCAGATGATCAAGTTGGTGGACGAGTTTCCCACAACCGGGCTTTCACTCGAAGAAGTCGAGCGGGAACTCATCCGCAAAGCGATGAACATGGCCGGCGGCAATCAGACGCGCGCGGCTGAGCTCCTCGGTATTTCCCGCGACACCCTCCGTTACCGTCTGCAGAAGTTCGGGCTGAAGTAAGCGCCCTCGAGAGACCTCCCCGTAATTCTGTGGATGCGAATTTATTCGCACAGGTCAGGCGAAAATAGGCTGGTTGCGGCCACGGCGCGCTATGTTTTGCTGAGGTTTTCCTGTTCGAGGCGCAGCTTTAGCCAGACCGCGAGGCGGTCGTCCAACGGGCCCACCCATTTCTCGATTGCGGCGATGTCGGCGTTGACGAGAGCCGCGCGGTGTTCCGGAGTCAAGTCGTAGGATTCGAGGACTCCAGCGGGATTTTCGGCCAGAGCCGTCAGGAAAGCGTTGTCTTCCGCGGCCCTTTCGAGCACGGCGAGCATGGTCTTCACCGAGGCGACCTTGAACTCCGGAATCTTTGCCTGCGGGTCGAGCACCGGATTCGTCAGCAGATTGGCAGGAGCATCGCCCCAATGGAACGCCATGAACGCCTCTCCGGGTTTTACGCGATCTGTTTTCTTAACTTTTGTCTGAACACTGCCTCTCCGCGAGCTTACGGCGACCAAGTCCCCTTCTTCTATCCCGAGCTTCGCCGCATCTGCCGGGCTGATCTCGATGTTGCTCTCGGGCGCGATTGCTTCAAGCACGCGCGATCGGTGGCTCATACTCCCGGTGTGCCAGTGTTCGAGTATTCTGCCGGTATTCAGCAGCAGCGGATACGCGCGGTTTGGAAGCTCTGCCGGCGGCTTGTCGTGAACGACGTGGAACTTGCCACGGCCTCTAGTGAATTTGCCTTTGTGGAGGATAGCCGTGCCCTTATGCCGCCTGTTCCAGCACGGCCACTGGAGCCCAACGCCCTCGAGGCGGTCATAGTGAATGCCGCCGTAAATCGGCGCCAGGCGCGCGATCTCCTCCATAATCGCAGCGCTCGACGCGTATTTCATGTGATACCCCATGCGCGCCGATACTTCCGCGATAATTTGCCAGTCAACGCGTGATTGTCCCACGGGCTCGATCGCTTTTCGAATCAGTTGCACACGCCGCTCCGTGTTAGCGAACGTGCCGTCTTTCTCGGCGAAGCTTGTAGCCGGCAGCACAACGTCGGCCATCTGGGCCGTCTCAGTAGGAAAGATGTCCTGCACGACAAGCAATTCAAGACTTGCCAGAGCGCTCCGCGTATGATTTGAATCCGGCTCGCTCAGTGTCGGGTTCTCGCCCATCACGTACAGCGCTTTGATTTTTCCGTCATGAATCGCATGGAACATCTCGGTGAGAGTACGGCCGGGTTGAGCGCTCAGGGTTCTCCCCCACGCCTTCTCAAACTTTTCGCGCACTTGCGGATTATCAACTCGCTGATAGCCGGGATATACATTCGGCAAGGCTCCCATGTCGCACGACCCTTGAACATTATTTTGCCCGCGTAACGGCGAGAAGCCTGTTCCCCGGCGTCCGAGATTTCCAGTCAACATGAGCAGATTGGCGATCGCCTTCACATTATCGGTCCCTGTCGTGTGTTGAGTGATTCCCATCCCGTAGAGAACAGCCGCCCTTTTTGCCTTCCCAAAAAGGATAGCCGCCTGTTGGATCTTCTCCTTCGAGACGCCGGTTGTCCCCTCGACGGCCTCTAAAGTATACGACTCGAGTGATTCGCGGAACGGTTCGAAATCCTCGCAGCGTTCTTGTATGAATTTCTTATCGTGGAGATTCTTCCGCAATATTTCCAGCATCATCCCGTTGAGCAGAGCGATGTCGGTTCCGGGCAAATGACTCAAATGAACATCCGCCATCTCGCTCAGCTCGATGGCGCGCGGGTCCGCCACAATAAGCCTTGCGCCGCCAAATTTCACCGCCCGCTTGACTTTCCGCCCAATGACGGGATGGCACTCGGTGGTATTCGAGCCTATGACGAACAGCAGGTCGGCCCGCTCGATGTCGGAGAGCGAATTGCTCATTGCTCCGTCGCCGAATGCAGCAAGCGCCGCAGCGACGGTTGAGGCGTGACAGAGGCGAGCACAGTGGTCTACGTTGTTTGTGCCGAGCGCAGCGCGCGCGAATTTCTGAATAACGTAATTGTCTTCGTTGGTGCACTTGGCGGAGCTGATCACGCCGATGGCGTCCGGTCCATACTGCTCGCGGATGCGGTCGAGCCCCTGCGCCGCGCGGTCGAGGGCCGTGTTCCAATCGGTTTCCTGAAACACGCGCGTAAGGTCGCGTTGGCGCGTGTTCTTTGGCACTCCGTCGCGCCGAATGAGCGGCTGAGTGAGCCGGTCAGGATGGTTTACGAAATCCAATCCGTAGCGGCCTTTCACGCAGAGACCTTCGCGGTTTACAACGCTGTCTGTGGCGCTTCTGACCCGAACGATCTTCTGCCCGCGGACTCCGACAAGCATCGCGCAGCCAACCCCACAATAGGGGCAAACCGTTCTGGTTTCTTTTAGCGGCGAGACCTGATTCTTAAGCGAAAGCGCGCCGGTCGGACATCGTTCGACGCATTCGCCGCAGTTCTTGCAGACGGAGGAAGCGAGAGGCTTGGAGCCGAAGGCACGGACAACCGTTTCCTGACCGCGGTAGGCAAAATCTATGGCGCCTGTCCCGCTTATTTCGTCGCACACCCTCACGCATTTCCCGCACAGTATGCATTTGTTGGGGTCGAAAGAGAACGCCGCATTCGATGTGTCAACCGGCTTGTCCAAAGCTCCCCGGCGCATGCGTTCGATCGAACTTTTTTCCACACCGACATATCTGGCCACTTTCAAGAGATCGCATTCCTGGCTGCTGCCGCACGTAAGACATTCGTAGGGATGATTCGCGACGGCCATTTCGACGATGGCTTTTCGGACCTCCTGAATTTCCGAGGTATCAGTGCGGACTATCATCCCATCCTGAGCGGGAGTGGTGCATGAAGTGGGCAAGCCTCGCATGCCCTCGATCTGAACAATACACAGACGGCATGCGCCATACGGTTTTAAAGCCGGGTCATAACAGAGCGTGGGCACATAGATGCCTGCTGATCGAATCGCATCCAAAACCGTCAAGCCATCCGGTATTGTTGCTTTATGATTATCAATGGTGAGCCTGATCGATTTCACTGAATACATCTCCTTAAATGGCCGTAATGCCTCGAGTTCTATTCGTCAGTTATCGTCGCTCATGGAGCAGCGAGAGCAGCTTTGCTGTTCTCAGCCCATCTTTTCCCGTCCTCGGTTTCGAGGTCGCACCTCAGACAGCGTCTCGCCTCTTTTATCGCCATTTCCTCCGTGAGACCTAGTTCGACTTCGTTGAAGCCGCTCGTCCGCTCACCGACGGACATGTGCGGCATCGCGACCCTTTTTGCCTCGGCTATTTCTTCCTCGGTCAATTCAATGGGCGGAACATATATGGAAGGACGGGTAACGTGGTATTCCCTAGCCAGACTCTTTCCCTCGATATATCTGCGGATTGATTCTGCCGCCCGTTTCCCTGCTGCCATGGCGTTTATCACGGTGTTCGGGCCTGTCACCGCGTCTCCGCCCGCGAAAACTCCCTCCACGGTTGTGGCGCACGTTTCGGGAGACACCGTTATTGCGCCTCCTCTGGAAAGCCCAATCCCGTACTCCTTCTTGAGGAATGACACATCGGGCTCTTCTCCGATCGCCACCAGCAAAGTATCCAGTTCGACAATGAACTCCGAACCTTTAACGGGAATGGGCCTACTTCTGCCACTCTCGTCCGGTTTCCCCAGTTCCATCCTTATGCATTCAACACCTGTAACTTTCCCATTATCGGCGAGAAGCCGGGACGGCGCAGCAAGAAACAGCATTTCGATTCCTTCGTCTATAGCGGCGTCTACTTCTTCTTTGAAAGCAGGCATCTCGGCGCGTGTCCGCCTATAGATAAGAGTCGCCTTCTCGCAACCTTCGACTCGTTTTGCGACTCGGGCCGCGTCAACGGCGGCGTTGCCGCCTCCAATAACTCCGACCCGCCTGCCTATGGCGACTTTCTTTTTGAGGTTTACGTGCTCGAGGAACTCGAGAGCGTCTTTGACGCCATCAATCTTTTCATTCGGGATGCCGAGACTGCGCGATTTATGAGCGCCTGTCGCGATGAAAACTGCCTTGTAGTTTTTCCTGAGTTCATCAAAGGGGATGTCCTTCCCGATCCTCGTGTTTGTGCTTATGGTTACGCCCGCATTCTTGATGTTCTGTATATCGAGGTTGAGCATGTGCTTGGGCAGTCTGTACTCGGGAATATAGACGGCGGCCGCGCCGCCTGCTACGGGCAAGGCCTCGAAGATGGTGACGTCGTATCCTTTCTCGGCAAGGTAGTAGGCTGCGGTCAGACCTGCGGGTCCGGCTCCCACGATAGCGACTTTATCCTTTTTCGGCATGGGTTCTTTTGTCACGGAATAGGTTCCGCTCTGATACGCGTGGTCGGTCGCGAATCTCTTGAGCGCGCGGATCGCAATAGGGTCTCCCCATTTCCCCGCCTGACACTTCGATTCACACGGGTGATGGCACACGCGGGCGCATACAGAGGGCAGAGGATTGTCTTTCCTAATAATATCCATTGCCTCGTCGAATCGTCCTGCGGCAATGAAGGAAATGTAAACCTGCGCCTCGGTTCCTATCGGACACACGTGCTGGCATGGCGAGGATATTATCTCTTTACACACGGCGGCGGGGCACTTCTTGTATTTTATGTGAGCTTCGTATTCGTCGCGGAAGTACCTGAGAGTGCTCAGCACCGGATTCGGAGCAGTCTGACCGAGTCCGCAGAGAGACCCGGCTTTGACCGCTAGGCCGATCTTGGTCAATAGCTCGATATCTTCCGGCCTCCCCTCTCCTCGAGTAACGTCGACGAGGATGTCCAGCATCTGGCGAGTGCCCAGCCGGCACGGAACGCACTTGCCGCAAGATTCTCTTTGAGTGAAATCGAGGAAGTAGCGGGCGATGTCCACCATGCATGTATCTTCGTTCATGACAACCATGCCGCCGGAACCCATGATCGAGCCTGCGGCGGCCAGGGATTCATAGTCAACCGGGTGGTCCAGAAAACCGGACGGCAAGCATCCTCCCGAGGGACCTCCGGTCTGAACAGCTTTGAACGCTTTCCCGCCGGGGATTCCTCCCCCTATCTCATAGATGATTTCGCGCAACGGAGTTCCCATGGCCACTTCGACGAGACCGCAATTCGAGATGTGACCGGTGAGTGCGAAGACGGCGGTTCCTTTGCACTTGTCGGTTCCGATGGTCGCATACCAATCGGCGCCCTTTGAGATAATCACAGGGATACTGGCAAGTGTCTTTACATTGTTTATGGTTGTGGGTTTGCCCCACAAGCCCGACTGGGCCGGATATGGGGGGCGCGGATTCGGCCTGCCACTCTTTCCTTCAATGGAAGCCAAAAGAGCAGTTTCCTCTCCGCAGACAAAAGCGCCGGCACCTTCCATCACTTTTACTTTGAAGTTGAATTTCGCGCCGAAGATGTTCTTCCCCAAGAAACCGTTTTTCTGGGCCTGTTGTATCGCTACGCGGATGCGATGGACAGCGAGGGGATACTCGGCGCGGACATAAATGTAACCCTCGTCAGCTCCGATGGCGTATCCGCCGATGGCGAGTCCTTCGAGGACGCTATGAGGATCGGCCTCGAGGATGCTCCGGTCCATGAAAGCGCCGGGGTCGCCCTCGTCCGCATTGCAGATCATGTATTTCTTAGATGCGCGAGAATTATGGCAGAGTTCCCATTTCTTCCCCGTGGGGAAACCGGCGCCGCCTCGTCCGCGAATCCCCGATTTCTTAACCTCTTCAATGACTTGCTCCGGCGTCATCTCCAAAAGGGCCTTCTTCAATCCTTGATAGCCGCCGGCAGCCACATAATCGTTGATGTCTTCGGGACAGATATGTCCGCAATTGCGGAGGATGATTGCGCGCTGCTGCTGTTTATAGAAAGGTATATCGTGATAGCGCGGAATGGGGTCCTCTGTAACCGGGTCCCTGTAAAAGAGACGGTCCACCGGCACACCGTTTTTCAAGTGGGATTCGACGATATCGGCGGCGTCGCTTATCTTGACTTCGGAATAGAATATCCCGTCGGGCTCAACGATCACTATCGGTCCGCGTTGACAAAAACCATGGCAGCCCGTGACCTTTACCGAAACATCATGCAGTTTCCCTTTTCGTATTTCTTCTTCGATCGTTTCGCCTATCTCAGGCGAACCCGCCGACATGCAGCCGGTGCCGCGGCAGACTAATACGGTCCTCTTCTTTCTCTCCATTGTGTTCCGCCTTCTCTATTGCCCGGTCTTTTCTTTTGCCCGGATATCGCTGATTATGTCAGAAGCCTTCTTTTTCGTGAGTCGCCCATAAGTGCGGCCGTTTACCACCATATTAGGGGCGAGGCCACACGCGCCGATACACGCCACGGTTTCAAGCGAAAACTTCATATCAGGAGTAGTCTCGCCTTCTTCTATTTTGAGACCCTTCTTTATTTCTTCCAATATGCGCGGCGCGCCTCTGACGTGACACGCGGTTCCGCGACAGACCATCACATGGTTCTTGCCTATAGGAGTAAGGCGGAACATCGCGTAGAAAGTTGCCACCGAGAACACTCTGCTAGCCGGTAGTCCGGTAAATCGAGCTATTTGCTGAAGCGCCTCTTCCGGCAGATAGCCTAATCCCCTCTGAACTCTTTGAAGTATGGGTATCAACTCGTCCGGCTTTCCTTTGAATTCTTTGCGCACTTCCGCCAGCACTTCTTTCACAACCTGACCGTTGCCACAAGTGCAGGCTCCTTTTTCTTTTACATTACTCGGCCTCATCGCCGCTTCTCTCCGATCAACAAAACATCCCACGTTCGAACAAATTCGAACCTACACAATTGGACGACATCACCATGCCTCTCGTTCGAGGCGCTTATGGATGAATTCAAGTTGCTTTTCGCTAAGTTCGCCGATATGCTTGCGAATCCATTCGAGGTCTCCGGACAAGATGGCGGCTTTTGCCTGCCTGGAGAGGCGATAGTCCTTGAGCGCCTCGGAGCCTTTTTCCATCAAGTCAGTCCAGAATTCGTTGTCCTTCGATGTTCTTTCGAGGACTCGAATTACCTCCCGCTTCTGGATCAGGCGTCCTTCTTCAGTTTCCACAAGCAACTGTTCCATCGAAGCGCCTTGCTTCGCTTTCAGGGCATCAGCCACGGCCGCCTTGAACTGGTCCTCGGTAAACGGCTTGCGCAGGTAGTCGAGAACTCCCATCTTGACCGCTTTCACAGCAGTTGCAACAGAGGGATAACCGGTGATGACAAGCATCTTGATCCCCGGCCTTTCCTCGTTTATCTGCTTCAGCAATTCCATGCCGTCGATATCGGGCAAGCGTAGATCGGCCACGATGAGACTGAACCCATTTGCTCTGAATGTCTTCAGGGCGCTCATCCCCGTCATGGCAACGTCAACCTCATACCCTTCTTCAGCGAGGACCATTTGAAGCCCTTTCGCCACGTTAGCCTCGTCCTCAACTAAAAGGACATGGGGTCGCGGAGTGAATCTGCTCACGTTCACCTCTTGAGTTGGTGTCATAACTATCCCTCCTAAGAAACTGGCCGGTTATTCGGGGACACCTTGCGGTCCCGCCTGAGGCGGGATCCGCGAATAAGCTAACGATGCCGCATGGTGTCTCCGGATCTGCTTTCGTTTTCCAAAGAATCCGAAACCCTCGGTTGGACAAGCCGATGGTTCGGCTTTTGCGTTATATAGCCATGGCAAGATTCGCGCCGCGCATTGGAAATTTCTGATAACAAGCTGTATCATATTCTAATTCAAAGAGTTACGAGCATGAAGACGCTTCGAGAAAGCCGGTTGATGTGCCCGTTTCTGTATAGAATTTTATACGGGTCGGCGATGGAGAATACTAGCTTTCCTAGAATTCTCTTGGCTATTTTGGCTGTATAACGAATTATACGTTATGTGGTATAATAGGTATGGTCAGTAATCTGAAAAAAGGTGAATCATGCACACATTGAAAAGTATTGAAACGCTGCTCGATGTGCGAACTGCTCTGCATGCAAGCGCGGGTTTAAGCGAGCTTTTGGATTTGCTCGCCATGAAGACCACGGAGTTTCTTAAGGCAAAGGGAGCGTTTGTGCAACTCGTGGACATCGAGAAAAACCAGCCGCATAGCGCGGGGGCGTTTGGCGTTGGCGAGCGATATCTTCCCAAATGGTTAATTTCGGGGGAGGAAGTCGTCAGGAACCAGTGTCGATTGGGCAAAATCGTCACGATAACTGATATTCTGAACGATCCCCGTATTCAGAGCCCGGACGAGATGTGGGCGGACGGAATCCGGATGGTGATTTTCGCGTGTCTCACGCTTCAGAGCCACGTGGGAGGGATTGTTCGCATCTTCTTCTCCGAAGTGAGGGATTTGTCCGAGGAGGAGCAGAACTTTCTTGTCACCTGCGCTACGTGCGGCGCCTGCGCTATCGAAAGCGCGAGCGTGCTTGAGACCCAGAAGTCTATGTACGATCACCTCGCGCTTCAGACCGAAAAACTGTCGGCTCTCGGCCGGATGGCGGCTGGAATTGCCCACGAGATAAACAATCCGCTGGCCGGAATTCTCCTTTACAGCAGCAACCTTCTTAAGAAGGTTCCGAAGGTGGGACCTCTCAAGGAGGCTCTTGAGATCATCATTCATGAGACCAAACGGTGCGGCAATATCATACAGGACCTTCTTGACTTCTCGCGCGAAGGCGAGCCGAAGAAAGAGCTTTCGAGTATCGACGGCGTGATGGAGAAAGCGCTTTCCATCCTTGAAAACGAGTTCCGGCTTCACCACATAAGAATCGAGAAAGAGACGACGGGAGACATCCCCGAAATGCTTGTGGACGCAAATCAGATGGAGCAGGTGTTCGTTGACCTTTTGCTGAACGCGATTGAGGCAATTCAGGAGCGAGGCGTTATCACCGTTCGCAGTCGGGCGAGCGCCGACGGAAAGTTCGCGATAATTGAAGTTGCCGACACCGGTTGCGGAATTCCCAAGGAAAACATAGCAAGAATCTTTGAACCGTTCTTCTCGACGAAATCCAACGGAACCGGGTTGGGGCTGGCGGTAAGCTACGGGATCGTCCAGAAACACGGCGGCAGGATTCACGTTGCAAGCCAGCCCGGGCAGGGAACCTGCTTCACCGCCGAATTGCCCATCGTGAATTCTGAGTCCCATAAGGAAGTGACAACACACGCAGATGGAGCGAAGCGCGATTCTGGTCATTGATGACGAGCAGACCATTTGCAGCGGATGCCGTTTGACCCTATCGGATGAAGGTTATTCGGTGGACGTCCGCTCGAGCGGCAGGGCCGGACTCGATGCGGCTCTGAAACGCCAATACGATGTGGTCCTGCTCGACATGAAACTGCCCGACATGGACGGGATGGAAATCCTCAGGACCATACGGAAAGAAAGTCCGCTGACATATGTCATCGTAATGACTGGCTACTCGACCGTGCAGAACGCGGTGGAGGCCATGAAGCTGGGAGCTTTCGATTACCTATGCAAGCCGTTCACCGACGATGAGCTTACGTTCGCTGTATCAGGCGCGCTCGAGAAGAAGCGGCTGGTGGAAGAAAACCTGTCGCTGCGTAAAGAGCTTATCGCGCGCTTCAGTTGCGACAACATCGTCGGCAAGAATCCGGCAATCCTCCGCGTGTTCGAGCAAATCCAGAAGGTGGCGCCGACGGACAGCACCGTGCTCATCTACGGCGAGAGCGGAACTGGGAAAGAACTCGTTGCGCGCGCGATTCATGCCCACGGCCAGAGGGCGACCCGGCAATTCATCGCCTCTGATTGCAGTAGCTTCTCGCCCGGCCTCATGGAGAGCGAACTCTTCGGGCACGTCAAAGGCGCTTTTACGGGAGCAATCGAGAACAAACAGGGCATATTCGAGGTAGCGCACGGCGGAACGCTGTTCCTCGATGACGTGGCTAATTTGAGCCTGGAAATCCAGGCGAAGCTGTTGCGGGTGCTTGAGACATGCGAGTACAAGCCGGTCGGTTCGAGCCATACCAGGAAAACCGACGCTCGCATCATCGCGGCCACAAACAAAGACCTGCGGATGATGGCGGACGAAGGCCATTTCAGGGAGGACTTATTCTACCGGCTCAACGTGTTCCCAATTTACTTGCCGCCCCTCCGCGAAAGGAAGGATGACATTCCGAGACTCGCGTATCACTTTCTCAGATTGTTTTGCAGAAAGACGGGCAAGAAGATCGAGGGGTTCGCCGACGACGCCTTGGAGACACTCGTGAATTTCGATTGGCCGGGCAACGTACGGCAGCTCAAGAACGTGATCGAGCGCCTCGTGATCGCGTCCGACGCCGACACCGTCGATTTGGTCAATCTGTTAGATCACTTGCAAATGAAGAGAACACAGCAGGCGGCCAAAGTGCCCGATACCCTCGAGGAACTCAAGGCGCTCAAGCGACATCTGATGAG